>CAYJIE010000030.1:0-25429 GCA_964370145.1 uncultured Oscillospiraceae bacterium | reverse complement strand
CGTCACGTCAGGCGTTGGCTCCGTCACATCTGGTGTTGGCTCTGTTACATCTGGTGTTGGCTCTGTCACTTCAGGTGTTGGTTCCGTCACATCTGGTGTAGGCTCCGTCACGTCCGGTGTTGGTTCCGTCACATCTGGTGTTGGATCAGGGTCAGGTGTTGGTTCTGGCTCAGGTGTTGGCTCTGGCTCAGGCGCTGGCTCCGGGTCAGGCGTTGGCTCTGGATCTGGGGTTGGATCAGGGTCTGGGGTTGGATCAGGGTCTGGGGTTGGCTCTGGTATAAACACTGAATTAATATCGAGATAACCCTCATTCACCGTTACAATATAGTTTTTATGCTCAACCACATCTGCACTTATTACATATCTACCCACATCTTCGCCGCTCTCGCGCTTTAATGTATATTGAATTTGGTCTGCGCCTTGTAGACCGTTAAATATACCACTTAGTTTCGGGTCGCTCTCTCCAAAAGTTTTGCTAACATTTGAGATATCGAGCGAGGCTGCTCGTTTGGCTATAACCGCATTAACCGTGATTGTAACACTCTCATATCCAACCGCACTTGCACGTATCTCTATTGTGTAGTTCCCTGCATCTTTGATTTGCGGAATTGATGTCATAAACGCTCCGCCGTTAATGCTGTACTCTATGGTCGCATTTGTAATGGAGCTTATAACCTTGCTAACCGCATCATGCTCTTGCGCGTCATAAACTATATCGAGCGGCGATGCAGAAATTGTAAGTTCGCCAAGATTTGAGATTGTGAAATTTCCATTTGTTGCACTTAAATCGTAGTTTTTTAGTTTGTCATTGCTCTGCAAAGCAGAAAGCACTGCACTGTTAATTTTAGTTTCATATTGACCTGGCAAAGCTGTCTTTAAGTCAGTCACCACAGCGCCAGTGCCGTCAACCGCATCAAAGAGCGCATGTGTAGACAACAAAGCTCTAATCTCGCTGTCATCTGCTTGCGACTTAGCGCCATTGACTTCATTTACAGCAGGTATCTTTGACGGAATTCTTATAAGGCTGCCAAATATATGCGAGCCTGTGATGTCTGCTGTTACCATAAGCGGCGCTTTTTCAATGACAACATTCACCGTTGCGCTGTTCTCTTCGTATCTTGGTGCGCTCGCCTTAACTGTTATCACATAAGTCCCTGCGTCAACAAGATTTGGTTTTTGCGTCGAATATGCACCGCCATTTACGCTGTATTCATATGTCAAGCCTGAAATTACATCTCCTGCCCACGCAGATGAATATGCTGTTGGCCAAGTCACAAAATCCGTATGCGACTGCGCATTGTACATCCCAGTATATGAGCTGTCTTCAATGCTCCAATCCATTGTCTTATATGGCATCCAAATCGCATAAAGATTCCAGTCAACTCCGATTTCTCCAAGCGCACCGCCTTCTATATACTGCGCCGTGCCGGCTGTCGGCGATGGATGCCAGCCTAGAAAATAGAAATTGCTTGGCTCTGAAAACCCAGTTTGTGCTAATGACGCCGCAAAGCCGTCCGTCCCATCTGTATATTGAATCGGGTCAACATACGATGAGTTGCTCATTCCTGTGCTTGCAGGATAATTGCTGTTATATTCAATTGTATAAGTTTGGATAGCCGCTCCGCTCTCCCCATCAACTCCACTGCTCTCGCCACTTGTTTTCACCTCATTTGTAAACAGTGGCAGAAACTCAACACCTGTGTTTTCAGATGCTGAATTATCAAGGCTTGTTGTCATACTTCCAGTAGTCAAAGCAAGCTCTGATGTGGTCGTTTGCGCATACACATTTGCTTGCAATGTAGTGCTCAACAAGGAAATGGCGAGCACCATGGACATCGTCCTTTTTCTCCTGTTTTTCTTGTTGGCATAAGGAGCGAATTTTTCACTGATAAAATTGCCCCATTTGGTCTGTTTCATTTCCTTGTGTCCTTTCAAAATATACTTAAACTCCTTAGTATGAACTAAAATCTCTGCATGCCATACCATTAAAGTGGCATATCTTTTCGAACGACAATTAATAATTATCATTGCATTTTTAACTCAAACTTTTGATGTATGTAAATTATACATTAGTTCGGTCTCAAAAATGGTCATAATTTTTACTTGTCAAGTAGTTATTTCATCATTTCCAGTCTCAAACTCGGTCTCATTTTTTTGATTTTGCATCTGTTTTTAAAAAATACCATTTTCTTCATGAAATAGCCTGCTTAAGTTTGGCAAAAAAAAATACGTCCTCTTCGGACGTATTTTTACATTATTATAATATCAGTTTTAACTACATGTTAATTATGGGCGAAATTGATCTAAATCTGTGCAATAAAAATCAAGGCGAAGTGAGCGCAATTTTGGAATGTTGTGAAAATGCGTTCTAACTCTTGACGTGATTCCCCTGCAACAAGCCTCATCGCTATCTTTAAGCAAAATTACAAACTGACTTGCACTGTAACGCGCAAATACGTCTCCGCTTAAAAGCGATGCTCGCAAACTCTTCCGCAAATATTGACTAATACCCTCTAGCTTTGGGCTGATAGGGAAGACCTCCCCCTTTTCGTCATAGACGGTGCACATTACAAGTCGCATGCTGCTGTCAATCCCCATCACGCCCATAAGCATTGCTTGATATATATGAGCGAACTCATATAATCCGCATTCATGTGCATTTTCAAAAACTTCTGTTTTGCATAGGGTTTCATGTACTTGATTGATGTTTTGTGCCATAGTTTCATTTTCAAGTGTTAAGGTTTTCATCAGCTCTAGCAAAATTGGGGGCGGCTGCAGACCCAAATCACTCAACAGCCTTGCGCATACAATGTCATATACTTGAAACGCTCGGTTGAAGTGATTGCATTCATATAGCGCCTTTATATAATTAAGGTATACATTCTCCTCATGTGGATATAATCCAAAAGCTTGCGTAAGCTCATCTAAAACTTCTTGATAGCACTCTTGCACTTCAACAATCTGCAACAACTTATCCAAAAATTCAAAATAGCGTTTTTCCAAAAAAGCCGATTCTTCAATTGCCCAAAAATCACTTATCATGCCGCCTAAGAACATCCCTCGATAGAGTTGCAATGCCTGCTTGCACGCTTCAAAAGTGTCGTCCTCTTGGTCAAGACTTCCTAGCACTTCCCAACATTTATTAAATGCCTCTATATCACTCACGCAGTTCAAATTCAGATGATACGCCTCTTCTTTATATATAATTGCCTCCTCATCTTCGCCGACTATTCCATTTTCACGAAGAATTTTACGCAATCTGTATATAAGATTTTTGCAGACCGCATTCGGATTTTCTAAAGCCTCTGCATCTAATATAGCCTGTACTATCTGCTCCGTGGTCGCTTTTCGCTCAGGTCTGCAAAGCAAAAAAACCAGTAGTTGCAGCGCTTTATTGGTCTTTAGCTTGTTCTCTCGAAAAATCTCCTTATTATCAAGGCGTATACTAAATCCGCCAAACAAACTTATTCTTATTGTTTTTTCTTGTGTTGTCATCAATGTCGCCCTTCGTTTTAATATTATAAGTATTTGCTGTTTTATTGAGTATATTTATCTTGTTTTTCATTCAAAAAAAGCAATATTCCGTACATTATAACAAATCGAAAATAAAAACGCAAGTTTACTTTCGTGATTTTTTAAATTTAATACTGTAATTTTGCACAAAGAGGACATAGTTGCAACTGCAACTATGTCCTCTTTGCTTTTTAGGAGTGAAAAAATGTGGTTCTAACTACTCGTTATTAGCAGCGCTTGTTCCAGCAATTCGCCCAAAAACTACTGTGTCCAAGATCGCATTACCACCAAGACGATTTGCGCCATGGATTCCGCCTGTGACTTCGCCACAAGCAAATAGACCTTCAATTACATCGCCATCAACATCAATTACTTCCGCTGATGAATTAATTTCAATTCCGCCCATTGTGTGGTGGACAGAAGGAGTTCTCTCTGTTGCAAAGAACGGCCCAACATTGACACCGTCTGACATAAATTCACTTCTGCCAAATTCATCTGTCTCACCTTCGTTCTCGCCGCCTGGGAAGTAAGAATTGAACTCGTCAATAGTTGCAAGAAGTGCATCTTTTGGAAGACCCATCATATCTGCAAGCTCTTCTAATGTGTCCGCTTTATATACTAGATCATTGTTTGTATGTGCAAGTTGTGCCTCTGTAAGCCCATCTTTTAGATCAGCGATGAAGAATAGACGTTGGTTTGTTTGCTCAAGCGCCGCTCCTGAAACAACATCAGCACGGTCAAGCTCACTTACAAATCTCTCGCCCTCTGCGTTTACATAGATAATTGTCTCTGTGATTGTGCTGCTAATTCCGCCAATTGACATGCTGCCTGTCGCAGGGTCACATAGTGGTGTGAGTTGGATGTTGTCCATTTGCACTAGATTTGCGCCAACACTCTCCGCCATGATGATACCGTCACCTGTTGAAGATGGTGCATTTGTTGTTCCCACACTCGCATCAACTGTCGCAAGTTTATTTGAAATCGCATTCGCTTCAACACGCATCTCAACATTTGCGCCAAATCCGCCTGTCGCGATTACAACGCCATTATTTGCGTTTAAGATAACATCTTCGCCATTTGCATCTGTTGCCAAGACACCCACCGCTCTGGCTCCGTCCATCATGATTTCTTGTCCTGTTGTCTCATATAATACAATAAAATTGTCAGCTGTTGACTCATAGTCTAGATATGCGTTTACAAAACCGGGTCCTTTGTCCACAGGTAGATGTCCTCTTGTCCAAAGTGAGCCTGCGATGTTTAACACAACATCCGGTGTGTATTCAACACCAAGTGATTGTGTCCACTCAATGCCATCCCACGCATTTTCAACCAAAGTGCGCACGAGCTCAGGATTACCTTGATTGTCTCCACCCTCCATTGTGTGTTGATAGTGAAGATCCACACTATCCTCATATTTAAAGGCTGTCTCACTGCCCTCATCAACGCCATTGATGCCGCCGCCACGCAATGTATTGCCGCCGGCAACTGCTGTTTTCTCAATTACAATTACTGATTTACCCTCTTGTGAGGCAGAAACCGCCGCCGCTAGCCCAGAACCACCTGCACCGACAACAATTACATCGGCTGTGTATTCAGTCACCTCTATAACTTCAACTTCTTCGTATTCTTCAACCTCTGTGTAAATCTCTTGACCAACATAAATTAGATTTGGATTTTTGAGCTCATTTAGCTCAGCGAGCGCTTGCCAAGTTGTTCCATGTGCCTCTGCGATTTTCCACAAAACATCTCCGCTCTTTACAACATAGGGATTAGCAGCTCCTGCTACGATTGATGTGCCCAGTGCTACGGCACAGACTGTCGCTAGAATTTTTGATTTTCCCATTGTCCTTCTCCTTATAATTTACATTTGTGTTGCCATGGATTACCATGTACACATTTTAATTATACAAAAAGGTATTTTGCCTGTCCAATAGAACTTAATTATTAATTGATAGTTTTATTCTATATGTTTTTGTTATCAACTTTTCAAAATATAATTACATTCAAAGCTGTTGTAGCTTGCAATAGTTTGCACAAAAAACACGCTTAATCATGGTCATATTTACCAATTGATTTTGCGTGTAATAGAGTGCATTTAATTTTGCTAGCACACAAATGTAAATGTGCACAAAAAACTCTAGTAAATTTTGTTATGCCAATATGATGGTGTTTTTAGCTCAATTAACGATTTTACACAAAAACAAGTGCTGTCGCAAAAGAAGAAAACTCCAAAAGCGACAGCACTAAAATTATTCAAATCGATCTTCTTTTCAGCAACCTAAGACGAATTCACTACGCATTCAACGCAAGGCTGTCTAGTTCACATTCGCCTATAATTTCAAATAGCAACTCTCTTAGTCGCTCCTCGTTTTCGTTGGCATCTGCAAGCGCTTTTAGCTCCTTCACATTTGCAAGTAAGTCCGTTCGCACAGCCGCCTCACCACGCAAAATAAAAATTTTCTTATGCGAGGTGTTGTCCACTTTTTCGCCGTCAAGCACAAGCTCTTCATATAGCTTCTCGCCCGGTCTAAGCCCTGTAATCTCAATTGCAATGTCTACATCTGGCGTCTTGCCCGACAATCTTATAAGGCTTGTCGCCAGTTCATATATCTTCACCGGCTCGCCCATGTCGAGGACAAAAAGCTCAGAGTCTTTCGCAAATGCACCTGCTGAAAGCACGAGCGAAACCGCCTCTTTTATCGTCATGAAATATCTCGTCATGTCCTTGTGCGTGACCGTCACAGGCCCACCTTTTGCAATTTGCTTTTTGAACAGCGGTATAACCGAGCCATTTGATTCAAGCACATTACCAAAGCGCACCGCCACCATTTCACAGCCGCGGCCGCCATATGCTCGCACTAAGAGCTCACACATGCGCTTTGTCGCCCCCATCACATTTGTCGGATGCACCGCCTTATCAGTGGATATCAAAATCAGCTTTTCTGCGCCATGTCGCAATGCCGCTTCAATCACATTTTGCGTGCCAAGCACATTGTTTTTAATCGCTTCAAAGGGATTGATTTCCATCATCGGCACATGCTTATGCGCCGCCGCATGCAATACCAACTCGGGTTTGTGCTCTGAGAAAACTTGCTCAAGTCGCCCGACATCTCGCACCGACCCAAGACAGGTGATATATTTCCCCAAAAATTCACCCTTTAGCTCCTCATTGATTTCAAACAGCCCGTTTTCGTGGATATCAAAAATGATCAGTTTTTTGCAGCCGTTTTCAAGGACTTGCCTACAAAGCTCTGCGCCAATGGAGCCAACGCCGCCCATTACAATAATTACTTTATCTTCAACAAATACTCTATTCATCGGATTTTCAATCTCAATTGGCTCACGGAAAAGCAAATCCTCAATGGACACTTCCTTAAGCGCAGTTCCGTCACCCACCATGAATTTTTCAACATCAATGGCATGTCTAAAAACCTTCGTCGGGAGATTCGATGCACTCACCTTGTCCAATATGTCTATCATCTCTTTTTTGCCAGCTGACGGTATTGCGATGATGATTTCGTCAATAGCAAGCTCCTCGCAAAGCCTTGGCGCATCGGCAAGACGCCCTCGAACAGAAAGCCCCATGATCTTTTTATCGACCTTGTCCTCATTGTCGTCAACAAATGCCACCGGATAGAGGTCATGCGAATTGTCGTTTTCGAGCTGTTTTGCAATCATCGCACCTGTATCACCAGCGCCGACAATCAGCACGCGAATTGTCTTGCCCTGCCGCTTATTTATCAGAATCGACGCCCACTTTTGTATTCTCGGCACACCCCTTAACAGTGAGGACAGCACGAAGAATAGCATACAGAAGATTATTGTTATTGAGCCTGAAATTTCTGGCACAAATGAAAATTTTACCACTAGTAGCATGCTTGCGGTAAACATGGTGACAATACCCTGTGTGATGAGCTCCGCAAAGCCAAAATAGGCGAGCAGATTTTTGTAGCTCCCGACTATATAGCTAAAAAACAGGGTGATTATTGACGCAAGCAAAATGAAATTTGCCAACGCGCTGTAATAATATGGGGGTATTAAAAATTCAAATCTAAGCAGTGTTGCCAAAACGGACGACAGCACAACTATCGCCAAATCAAGCACCACAAAGCCATATGTTTTTATCCCTTTTTTCACTGCTCCGCCCCTTTGTATATGTATATTTAACCGTGTTATTATATCATATTTGCCTTATCTTGTCAAACTTTGCCTTGTTGGAAACCGCTGACCGTATAATTTTGTCCACCTTCTCACGCATATCTCCAACAAACAACCCCTTGCCTCAATTAAGACAAGGGGTTAACTACTATTAAATTTATAAATACTAAGGTGCTGTGCTGACGCCTTCAATGCTACCTGCGCCACCCACTTCAATACCAATTTCAACCGTGCCCAAGTTCACAAAAAATGCATTTGAATTGACTTGAACAGCGCCTGCGCCCGCAAGAGTCGCCCCTGCCTCAATGACAAATTTCTGTCCCTCATTGATGACAATTCTTGCACCTTCCGCCAATGTGAGACTGTTACCGCTTGTTATAGTAATCGTCACGACATTAACCACTGCATTGCCACTTATCGTGCCATTGTTGGTAATCGTTCCAAGGTTGATAATCGCGCCGTCATTTTGCAAGGTAACGCCACTGTTGATTGTAAGAACATTTCCTTGATTTACGGTCACCGTAGCCGTGCTTGGAATTGTCGCAGCTGTCGAAATCGTCGGATTTCCATACACCGTGCCAACATTGTTATTGATAATCACTCCGCTTGTTAGCGTGCTGTTGCTTAAAACTGAATTGGCAACAATGAAAGCATTTCCAGTCACACTAAATGAGCCACCACTTCCGCCACTACCGACACCGATACCGTCACCAGCAGAACTGCCACCTGTCGCTGTGATTGTACCACCGCTGATTGTAATTGTGCCGGCACTTCCCGTCCCCGAAGAGCCCGCACTGCCGCCGCCTATACCCGCACCTGCGTTATAACTGCTTGCTGTGATTATGCCTCCTGTGATGTTAATTGTGTCACTTGCTGTGTTGCTACTGCCACTGCCGCCGCCGATGCCTGCGCCAACGCTATTGCTACTTGCCGTAATTATGCCGCCAGAAATTGTGATTGTACCGGTTCCACCACCACTACCGCCACCGATGCCTGCGCCACCACCTGTCGCTGTAACTTCACCGCCTGTGATGTTAATTATGCCTCCATTTCCATTTGGGCCACCGCCGATGCCTGCGCCAACCTGTGTACTTCTTGCCGTGACCTTTCCGCCACTGATGTTGATTGTGCCGCCACTACCATCGTTTCCACCACCGATGCCCGCACCATTATAGCCGTTGTTCGCTGTAATTGTGCCGCCAGTGATACTAATTGTACCTGCACTTTCACCATTGTTTCCACCAATGCCTGCCGCACTGCTAGAGGCAGTTGCCCTAAGTGAGCCTGTTCCCTGCGTTTGTCCTGTGATGCCGATTGTCAAGGTCGCACCTGCTGGTACATTAATCCCTGCCATACTACTAGTGTTCTCAAACTCATTCGCAGTCCCATCTTTAAGTGTTAAATTAAGAATCGCACCACTCTTCACCGACAAAGGCGATGTCACCGAAGAGCTCAATTGCACATTATTTAATAAAACATTATGTGTGCCGCTCTCAATTGTAATTGTGTTTGCCAAAACGTTTCCAGCAGTTCCAACAATTTCAAAAGTTCCTGTGTAGTCAAAAAATGTCGTCCCATCAGTGCTCACTTTTGTGACATTGCTCTCCGTCCTAAATGTAAGCGAGCCTGTTGTGATGTCAAATGGTGATGCAATTACAGTCGGCGCATTAGGTGATATGGTGCCACCAATCGCCGTGCCGCTGAGTATGCTACCATTATTGGTAATTGTGCCATTGTTGGTAATTGTTCCAAGGTTGATAATCGTGCCGTCATTTTGCAAGGTAACGCCACTGTTGATTGTAAGAACATTTCCTTGATTTACGGTCACCGTAGCCGTGCTTGGAATTGTCGCAGCTGTCGAAATCGTCGGATTTCCATACACCGTGCCAACATTGTTATTGATAATCACTCCGCTTGTTAGCGTGCTGTTGCTTAAAACTGAATTGGCAACAATGAAAGCATTTCCAGTCACACTAAATGAGCCACCACTTCCGCCACTACCGACACCGATACCGTCACCAGCAGAACTGCCACCTGTCGCTGTGATTGTACCACCGCTGATTGTAATTGTGCCGGCACTTCCCGTCCCCGAAGAGCCCGCACTGCCGCCGCCTATACCCGCACCTGCGTTATAACTGCTTGCTGTGATTATGCCTCCTGTGATGTTAATTGTGTCACTTGCTGTGTTGCTACTGCCACTGCCGCCGCCGATGCCTGCGCCACTTTCGCTATAGGCTTTGATTTCGCCGCCGCTGATTGTGATTGTTCCGGTTTCACCAAACATGCCGCCGCCGATGCCCGCTCCATTACTGTTAGAACGCGCCTCGACCTCGCCGCCACTGATGTTGATTATACCGCCATTGCCATTTTCTCCACCGCCGATGCCCGCACCGACCTGTCCGCTACTCGCAGTGACCTTTCCGCCACTAATGTTGGTTGTTCCGCCACTGCCATTGCTACCACCACCAATACCTGCTCCATAGCCAGTAGAATCAATCGTGCCGCCAGTGATGCTAATTGTGCCTGCACTTTGATTGTAATTTCCACCAATTCCCGCACTCATGCTACTGTCTGCTTCAAGCGCACCTGTTCCTTGCGTTTGTCCTGTGGTGCCGATTGTCAATGTCGCACCTGCTGGCACATTAATTCCTGCAAACCCTGTCGGGCTGCTAGTGTTATTAAACTTATTCGCAGTCCCATCTTTAAGAGTTAAATTAAGTGTCGCGCCACTTGCGAGCAACAAAGGCGATGTCGTCGAAGAGCTCAATTGCACATTATTTAGTAAAATATTATGTGTGCCGCTCTCAATTGTAATTGTGTTTGCCAAAACGTTTCCGGCTGTTCCAACAATTTCAAAAGTTCCTGTGTAGTCAAAAAATGTCGTCCCATCAGTGCTCACTTTTGTGACATTGCTCTCCGTCTTAAATGTAAGCGAGCCTGTTGTGATATCAAATGGTGATGCAGGTATAATCGAAACTGGATTAGGCGATATGGTGCCGCCAATCGCCGTACCGCTGAGTATGCTACCATTGTTGGTAATTGTGCCATTGTTGGTAATCGTTCCAAGGTTGTAAAGAGTTGCTCCCGATGGGATTGTAAGTGTCTTTGCGCTTGGGATTGTTAGGCTACTACCCGCAGGCACTGTTAGTGTCGAGCTGCTAGGAAGTTCAAAATCCTGTGACAGGTTTTGAGTTCCATATACCTGCCCAACGGTTCCTTGCATGATAACGCCGCTCCACCCAGTTGTGTCACCATTATCTGAAATAGCGTTGCCAGATGTTGCACTTGCAATAATTAAAGCGGTGCCGGTTGGGCTTGTTGAGAAAGTGCCATTGCCTGTCGCACTTTCACCGCGTCCAATACCTGCGCCTGTCCCTGTATTATTAGCAGTTACCACACCGCCCATAATTGTGATTAAATCAACTGTACCCTTATTGCTTCCGCCGATTGCCGCTCCAGCGCCGCTGTTATTAGCAGTCACCTCACCTCCGGTGATTGTGATGCTTCCACTTGAGCTCAATGCACTACCTGAATAGCTAACGCCGTCAGAACCGCCGCCAATACTCGCTCCTCCGCCTGCACCAGTTGCAGTGACCGTTCCACCTGTGATTAAAATTGTTCCACCTGTGCCACCATTCGCAGATGAAGTGCCACCAAAACCACCGCCAATTGCCGCTCCGCCGCTTGTGCTAGTTGCTGTTACTGTGCCGCCACTGATTGTGATCGTACCACCTGCGCCACCTGTACCGCCAGCTCCAGCAGCACCGCCAATTGCCGCTCCGCCGCTTGTGCCATTTGCTATGACCGTACCACCGTTGATTGTGATTGTGCCGCCTGCGCCACCGGTCTGTGTGCTGCCATTACTTTTGCCACCACCGATACCGGCTCCTCCAGAACCGCCGGTTGCAGTAACATGTGCGGTGTCGCTGATTGTAATTTCACCGCCACTAGTCAGCAGTCCGCCACCAATTCCCGCACCGCTTTCGCCACCTGTTGCAGTCACTGTGCCGCCACTGATTGTTATCTTTCCGGTAGCGCCACTTCCGCCGGAACCATAACCCCCACTTCCAATTCCTGCGCCAGCAAAGCCGCCTGTTGCATTTATCGTACCGCCACTGATGTTTATTGTTCCACTACTGCCATCATTTGCACCACCACTGTCGGGATTGCTACCGCCAATTCCTGCACCAAATCTGCCGCCTTGCGCGGTAATGCTTCCGTTCCCTAGCGTTTGTCCTGTGGTATTTATGTTTAGCGTAGCATTCGAAGGCACTTTAATTCCTGCAGCTTCAGTGCCTGTAAGCGTCACTGTGAAGCTGTTCGTCGAGCCGTCTTTTGGAATAAGATCTAGTGTTGACCCACTTCCAATTACCAAGGGGGTATTCTCTCCTGTGGATACGGTCACATTGTCCAATGTGATTGTTACTGTAAGATTCTCACCAATTACAATTCCCTTTTCTCCGCTCCCACCACTGATTGTTAGCGCACAATCTTTCAAGATGGTAAGGATATTGTCCGAATCCGAATATGAATAATCATCAACAGCGCCACCGTTGACTACAAAATTTCCCGTACTCACAGCAAATCCCGTCACGCTCATCGCTAAAATTAATGCCGCTGTGAGGATAATCATTCTTATGTACTTCATAATATTCTCCATTCATGTTGTTCATTTTGAAATTTTGAGATTTCTCATCGGGATTTCCAATTGAAAATTCTCCATTGTTAAAAAATATGTGAGGTTTTCAAATAGACTTTAAAAATAAAGTTTATTTGAAATTCTTTTAATGGTTACACATGGAAATATTATATAATATTTCCATGTTTAAGTCAAGTATTTATGTTAATAAAATTCTAGTTTTAATGTGCGATAACACCGCTAAATCGGCTAGGGCAACTGCGTTTGACAACTTCAGTTAAAATATGATAGAATATAGTGACCAACTCGGCTGCATATAGGTGCATATGAGCGCAAAACTATCCCTATATTAGAGTATGCTCTTACTCTTTTTGCCGAAAATCCATCTTAATTGATTATTACGAGGTTTTTTATGTTTGTTAAGAAAAAATATATCCGCTTTCTCATGCTCTCCGCAATGATAGTTTTGCTAAGTTCCTGCTCTGCGTCCGATGAAATTATCGGTAGTTCATGGCATCAAGAATTTTTGAACTGCACGATAGACTTCGCCGTAGAGGGCGTCTTGACTTTAGTCGATGAAGTTACCACGACCACCGTCACAAGCGATGGTGAGATCGAAGAGGTGGAAATTTTCACACAGGTCGGGAGCTATACATGGGACGAGGAAAGCAGCAGCGGAACATATGCTTTTGATGAAGATTCTACAATTGGGCGTGAAGGAGGCATTGTCCTTGACGGAAATGACTTGACTTTCACGAGCAGTGAGAATAACTTTTATGTTTTTGAAGAAAAATAGACAGGACTTGCACATAGACATGTTTTGTGCTCTGTTTAGATTTCTAATCAAAAACACCAACTGATGAATGTCACCACACAAAGGAGATTTATGATAGCAAAACTTTCGCAGACTTTTTTTGGGCAAGCATTGCTCACATTTCTAGCCTCAACCCTTCCTGTAATCGAGCTTCGAGGCGGGCTCCCATTTGGCGTGGCACTCGGACTTGATTTGCCCATTGCACTTGTCGTATCAATTGCCGGAAACATGCTTCCCGTGCCTTTTATCATCATTTTTATAAGAAAGTTTTTCACTTGGGTAAGAAAAAACATCCCTTGGTGCGAGAAATTAATTTCCGCGCTTGAGAAGAGAGCGCATCTTAAGGGGCGCACCGTGACGAAATATCGGACTTTGGGGCTGTGTATTCTTGTCGCAATTCCACTGCCTGGGACAGGTGCGTGGACAGGCTCAATTGTGGCGGCTTTCCTTGATATGCGCCTTAAAGAGGCGCTACCATCGATTTTTTTCGGTGTCTGCCTCGCAGGGATTATTGTGAGCGTTATAACATATGGCGTGGCGGCGCTGATATGATTTTGGTAATAACAGGCGCGAACTACCTTAGTGAGAAAAAATTCTGCGTTTGGCAGAAAAGTTTACAAATTAATAAAAAAATTTGTAAAATAATGTAACCCGTTGGTTTTTATAGTACAAATAAGCCTTATTTGTACTATAAAAACTCAAACATCGGGGGGGAATTTTCCCGATGTTTATAATTTATTATTACATTTTTACTTGCATGTTAATAAATTCTGTGATAGAATGTTACGTACTTGTCAATGTTGCAACTTCGACAAATGAGCTATTTTTTTGATTTAGCAAGGCTTGGCAACATATTATATATAACTACACAACAATAATCGGAGGAACATTATGCGAAAATTACTATCTATGCTGCTTGCAATTGTGCTTATGATGTCAATGACATCGACAGCCTTTGCCGCAACAAAAATGGAGGGCATCATCATAACGCTTGAGAAGCTTGATGGTGACGGCGCCACAATTACTAACAAAGTTGGGAAGGAGCTCGCACTCAAAGAGGGTGCTCGAATTGTGACGGGATACACAATCAAAACTGACGACAAAACCGTCGTATATCTTTCTCTTGACAGTAAAACTTCTGTTGTAATTGAGAGAAACTCCTCCGTTACTATCCAGAAAAAAGGCTCGAAAAACGAAATATATATCAACGCCGGCGAAGTTGCCGCGAATGTTTCGGAGAAACTTGAGGGAAGCGAAGAGCTCAACATCGCAACCTCTAATATGGTTATGGGAGTGCGCGGCACCTCCGTTTCCGTGTCTCAACTTCCTATGACAAACGGCACCTCCTCAACTAGAGCGGTTGTTTACACCGGACTTGCTGTTGTTACTCCTGCAGGCGGAACTCCTGTTGACTTTCCTTCCGGAAGAAAAGTCACTGTGGTAAATACGGGAGATGGCACAAACGCAAACACTTTTGAGGCGATTTTTGATGATTTAGGGTCAGACGATATCAGCCCTGCTCTTGCGAGAATAACAGAAGTGACCGAAGGGCTTGCAGAGAGCATCGCTCAAAACTTAAATCTATCCATTGACGCTTTTAACAATGCGGCAAATCTCAGCGTCGAGGAATACGGTAAATATGTTGAAATCCAAGCAATTATTGTCGAAGAGCTAAGAGCGCAAATCGAGGCGCAACGCAACATTCAAAATGAATATTTTAATGAAGAGGACGGGGAAGGCAGTGTCGGTGCGACAGGAAATGAGGAAAATTCCGAGCAAGCCGAGTCCCTTGAGAATATCTTTGATGACTTAGAGCATAATGACGAGTTCTCAGAAAACATTGAAATGCAACAAAACGACTATTTGGTCGTTGACAAAGGGCTTTCCATTACAGGCGACGTTGCTGTTGTTCGCGGTTCAACAATGGAGATTTCCTCAACACAGCCGGTCACATTTTCAGGTGATATAACAATTGGTGGACAAGTGATTGTCAAAGACAATTCAGTCCTTGTAATTGACAATACGGAATTCTTAATTGAGGCAGGCGAGATCATTGTCGAAGAAGGCTCTGAAATTCAAATGTCATCAGTGGCGGCACTAACACTAAGCGGCAGTGCCAAACTCGTAATTAGCGGCACACTCGTGCCACAAGGTCAAACAGGACGCGCAGTGACTCAACCCACAGTCGTTGTCACTGGACATAACGCAGTTGTGGAAATTAAAGAGGGCGCAAGAATATATGCTCCGATTAACTTCGGAATAGACACCTCAGATGGCAAGCAAGGAGCCTCAACCACTACCTTCACTGTCTATGAGGGATTTGCCGATGTCACAGATTCCAATGGAAACAAAATCCATGACCATGTGCTAAACGCTTTTAACGCAACATTAAGTACAACTCCAAAAGTGTTCTCCTCTACTTCAAGCCCATCAGACGCTTATCTTTGGTTTTTAGTTTCTACGGATGTTAACAGTTCGATGTCAGGACAGCTGACGCAGGAATTCATAAATAATAATGCCAACAAAGACGGTGTAACAAACATAAATTTAATGCTTAACGGTAGTGCAGATGAATTTGTAATTAATGATGCCTTGTCTTTTGGCAATTTAAGCCGCTTTGAGTTTAGGTCTGTCGGTAAATTAGACATCAACGCACCGATGACAGGACTCTATCTATTCCAACTGCAAAACTATGATGAAACAGGGTCTGTTATAACCTTTAACAACAGTGCAAAGCTAGACTCTTCGCTGATAATTTTTGACAACAGCGGCACCCAGCCTAGCAACACATCAAATGTTATAATGAATTCTAATGTAATTGAGAACAATCCAAATGATGAAATCTTTTACAATGAGGGTTCTAATGTCAGCAAACTTACCATGTCCAACATTACGCTGACAATTAATAAACCCTTCAGATTCCCCGATGCAGATGAATTCGTTCTTGATAAATTAAAAATCGTCAACAACAGTACATTTAGCTTTAACAAAAGCGGTGCTGCCTTTGACCTAAACGGCGGCGTGACTATCACTAACAATGGTACAATCACGGGTGATATCAACTTAACACAAGATGTCCTTGATGGTAAAGGGCTCGTATTCACTAACAACGCAGGCGGCGATTACGACGGAAAAATCACAAGTAATTATATTGGTATGTCTCTTGAATTTAAGGGTGCTGTTCCAGCAAGCCTTGACAAAACAAACTTTAATGGCGGTGTTGTCGCCACAGATGTCGTGTATAATTGGACCGGTTCAGAGTGGAAGTATACCAATTTTAACATCACAGTAAATTCAAATGCTCAACTAGCGCAGCTTTTTGACACCGCAACAGAGCTTAATGTCCCCGGTGGAAATGAGATTATATTTGCACAACCTATCGATAATGCCAATTATATTCTTGACGGTAAGACTTTCTCACTAATCAATGGCGCAACTATGAAAATCGCCAATGGTGTCCAGTTTAGTTTTGGCAACGGTGGCTCAATCAAAGCTCTGCAAGGCTCTAGCATCTACTATGACTACGACGGAAACGGCAGTTATGACAGCGATGAGCAATATATAAGCCAAGCCGGAGCAGGTAGCTGGGACATCTATACTACCGCACTGTCAGTTTTGCATATAGACAGCTTTGCGAATGGCAAATTCAACGGAACACCGCTCTTCACTACCGACAGACGTGCGGCGGTGTTAAAAATGGCAACTGTTCCTGAGTGGCTCAACTTAGAGTTGCTTAGAGTTGCTGAAGGTGTTGTTGATCAAGATCTTCCTATTACTATAAGACGAACTACTGAATATCCAAGTGTTCTCATTGATTCAAATGTGCCACTGTTCAACCTCAAGGTTAACGGATTGGTTTTGGTCACCGAATCAACTGTTGGGTCCCTTGAAATTCAAGGCCCTTCATTCCTTGATATTAATAGAAACCTAACTGTAAACGGCAATATCCTAGTTAAGCAACCTGACTTTTCCGCTGTTCAATTTACTGATTATAGTTATTCACCTTGGAATCATATGCATGCGACAAATTATGATACAAGACGTGCTGCCCTTCGTGGTGATATTGACCTGAACAAGTTGAGTGGTGAAAATGGTGCAAAAATTGCTTTTCTTGACAGTTGGATGCCATCGGCGTCCACTGGGATTTTCGGAGATCCATCAAATGGCGCTAGAAGTCCACTAAAACTTATAACTAATGTCTTCTATAATGGTCATTGGTACTCCACGATTGAGTTCCAAAGTGAATTAGATGTGTTGGCAAATGATTTGAAGGCAGTGCCACCAGCACAACCACTTACCCTAGACGCTAACGACTATATAACCATAGAGAGCGGACTCACTAGCAATATAGACTTTATATTGAATTCAGGCTCTACCTTGCGGATTGGCGATGTGACATATGATTATAATAATCCGTCGTTTGATTACAGCACGACAATTGGCAACTGGTATTCAAATGACAGCTTCACAATGGGCGCTGAAGGCTCACTCACTCTTAAAGAAGGTGCAACTTTTATCTTTAAGGGAGAAGCATTGACCGCCCCTGTAAATATGACAATTACAAACGCAAGTAGCGGAAAGTTCAATTTAACAACACAATCGAGCGGCTCGCTTGGTGGCGTGTTTGAGTTTGACACAGCACAATTGCCATCATGGGTTGAAAGCATTATTGTGGAAAACAAGTCGACAATAAAATTCCCTGCATCAAGCTCCGCTGACAATTCTCATGTAACTATTGATGTCGGCATCGATAGCGGTGTTGAATTTGCAGGCAGTTCCACTGCTAGCACAATGACATTTGGTACGATTGACCTCGACTCTGGCGCAAGTCTAACCATCGGCGAAAATGTCACCCTCAATTCTGATGTATTGCTCCAAAAAGTGCCTACCTCGCAATATGGTGAGTCGCAAAACCTTTCAATTAAGTCGGGTGCATACTTTGACGCTGCAAGACTGCGTCTTGGAACAGGCACAGACTTCGCACTGAATATTATCGAGAACTCAGGAACACTCGATAACGCGCAGGCTTTCATCAACACAGGATTATATGTGAATATAGGCGGCAATTGGGTAACTGGCGGAATAACTGCCTCCGATGTTGATTACAAACTATCTTCCGGAACATGGACGATTAGAAGCGGCGAATTCTTTGGCATCAACGAGGACTACACACTCGGCGCAGGCAAACAGATTATTGTTGAAAGCGGCGGTACACTACATCTTAGCAAGTCGTTTAATGTTGATGGCAGCAATGGTATTGTTATTAAAGACGGCGCTGTCCTTTCACATGCCTCATCAGACAGAAACATCAACTTCACTCGTGAAGTGACACTTGTAAGCGGTAATGGAATTTCCGCTCCATTCTTAGCGGTTGCCACTACAAATGGCACACCGGTCGCAGGCGCAACCACCTTCACTTCACCTGTCATTGACAGTTTCGTGAAAATTGCGGCGGCAAGCGGTCAGAACATCACAATCGCAGGCACTACAAATTCAGATGTCGGTGCGACTGTCCAAACGGGCGGTACACTCACAGTTGCTACTCATGACACATTGGGTAGGGTAGACATGTTAAACGGCTCCACACTAACAGCTAGTGGCGTGAACTATACCGCAAATATCTATGTTCAAGGCGCAGTTAATATTGTCGGTGACGCCAGCGCAACAATCAATGTGACAAATGTCACAGGCGCAACCGGTGCTACGATTACTTTCTCCAATGTCGCAACAATTACGCTAAATAGCGGAAATTCGACATGGGGCGGCCTTGCGGCTGTACTCGCAGAGACATATACCTTCAACGGTTCTGCTTGGGGGAAATAAAACTTAATCCCGCTTTTTGAAGAAAAGGCATATAGAAAAAAGGGGCTGTCAAAATAGGAAGTTATTCCTATTTTGACAGCCCTGTAATTAAAAAACAGCATAAAAATGTCAAGTAATTACTTAGAAGCATATGAATTTTTAGCATGGTTTTGAGGGAGATTGTCATATTCACAATTGCAAATTTGTTGATTTGTTAAATTCGCTGTGATATACTGGTGGAAAATGGAGGTGAGATATGAAAAAATTGTTTTTACTGCTTCTGTCAATAGCTGTGATTTTGGGTGGTTGCACAAATAATTTAGGAGGCGATACAGATGCTAACTCAGCCACGAAAAATGAGCAAAGAGACACGGAAACTTTAGATGTAGGCGGTGCTTTGGACAATGGTGGCGCATCAGAGCTTCGCGAGGATACCCCTTTAGAGGGAGATAATACAAATGATAGCGAAAATTTGGAAAACCAAGACGATAAGGACGCGCAAACACCCCCTCTAACCCCCGAAATCGGCGTGGTTGAAATACCGATAGAGCCTTTTGCAAAGTTAAGTTTTCCTGAGCATGAGGGCTACGCATTTGAGGAAAACGGGCTGTTTGGTTTTAAGGACGGCTATGGAAACACGATAGTAGAGCCTAGATTTACTTCGGCAAATGCGTACTTTAGAAACGCTTTGGCAAATGCGCGGATTACGACGATTGTTGACGGCGAGGAAGTGCACGATAGCTTTTACATCTCGCCGACAGGGGCAGTTATGCAGGCTAGATATATCGCAAGGTTTAGCGAAGCACTTTTGCTCGATGGGGTCGAGACGGCACTCTTTCTATGCAGGCAAGAGGACTTGTGGGGCGTTGTAAATGCGGACTTTGACATTGTAATTCCGATTGAGTACGACTTTGTCAGCTACGACCACATCGAAGGCAAAACCTATGGTGTAAAGGGTGGAGACGTGCACCTCTTTGATTTTCATAATATGAAAATAGTGAGCTATTCGCCCTATGATGATATGAAATCGGACTATGATAGGCTACTTGAAATGCCAGAAAAATTGCCGTTTTTGATAGAGGAAAATGTTGTCGGTGGTGAGCCACACGAGTTCGCCTTAGGGCTCGTTCCACTAAATGAGCACAATTTGTATTACAAAAATGACTATGTGACGAGTGCATACCCCCAAATTTTTGACAGCGCATATGGAAATTTAGTCGCAGGCTTTGATGATTACAGGTACCAAAAGAGCGAAGGGCTTGTCGCAATTCCAAAAGAGCTTGACGGCGGAGCTGTAATAATGCATGACGAGACTGATTTTTCAAGCTATGGAGCTTTAGTTGACCAATACATTGTGGATAAAGGGTTTTCAAATACTCCATACGAAATTATTGAAGTCAAAACAGGCGATATGCAGGGAGCTGGCGTGCCGTCGGCGCTTGTCTCTTTTGCGACTACATATGACGAAGTGAGCGATGAAATTGACCTAAACGAAGTGGATTTGAGTGAAACCACACTTTTTTCGGTGATACTTTTTGTACCTGATGTCACAAATTTGACGCAGTATTTGCCACTTTTGGAGTATGAGCGCTTTGAGGAGCGCCTACTTGACACCCCAAACCACTATGTTCTGCATGTCAACAAAAGTGCGGGGGTTTTCGTGAAAAGCTACTACTACGAGCATGCAAAATTTGAAGTAATATCGCTTGAAAACTTAAAGTAAGTATATGGACAAAAAAACTATTCTCTCAAAATAAAATTCGCGAAAAAAGGGGGCGACGGGGCGAAAGCACCACAACGGACTTCAGTGAAGTCCGTTGTGGTGCTTTCGTTTTATCTGATAAGTATACCATTACATCAGCGCGATTATGTGCGCCGCTGTATATGCCTATCTTTACAGCGCCCTTTTATCAAGTTTCATCATCCCCGTGCAGTAGCGCTCGCTCTCTGTCAATGATATCAGTGTCGGGTCACCCTCTCTAATACGCATGGTGCGGCGGATTTCTTTTGGTATAACTACACGACCGAGGTCGTCAATGCGTCGAACAATTCCGGTTGCTTTCATATTTCATTCTCCTTTGTAAATTGATTGCCGTAGTATTTTTTGTCTCAAATGGCGAAATATACAAAAAGTTTTTACGCATTTTTTCCAATTAGACAACAGCCATAATTGAAATCAATGCACATATGTGCATTTTCATGTTGACTTTTGTCGCAAAACGCTATATAATGTAACCAAAAATATATGCGGAGTGATGACATTGATAAGCGAAAAGAAGATAATGCGGCTTACCCAAGTTGCAAGAATGTACTATGAAGAGAATAAAAGTCAAAATGAAATCGCCGACATCGTCGGGGTTTCTCGACCGATGGTCTCGAAACTTTTAACCGAGGCTAGAGATGTTGGAATAGTGACGATTACGATAAATGAGTTAAAAAGTAAGCGGCAGATTTTGCAAGATAAACTCTGTGCGATTTTTGGGCTGCGTGCGGCGATGATAATCGATTTTGACGACAGGGCTAATTCATTTGCGGACATGGCAGCCGAGCTCCTTAAAAAGGAGCGAAATATGACCGTTGGTGTCGGTTGCGGCTCGATGGTCGGAATGCTCGCCGACAAATTTGAACAGACAGACTTACTCTCCCTTTCTGGGGATATCTGTCCTTTGATTGGTGGTTTTAAGGCGACATTCAAGAGCTATCATACAAATGAGCTTGTGCGTGTGCTCTCCGAGAGCACAGGGCTCAAAGCCAACTATCTCTATCTCCCTGCGCTCCTCCCGTCCCCCGAAGAAAAGCAACTCTACAAAAACTCCGAGCTATATTTGCAGATGCAAAATCTGTGGCAGGACTTAGATTATGCTTTTGTTAACATCTCGTCGCTATATGCACCGCCCGACCTTGCCACCTCGGCTAGATTTGGCAAAAGGTTAGTGACAGAAAAAGCTGTCGGGCGTTTTCTCGCTCATTATTATGATATCGACGGCAGATTCATTCATGCAAATGAAGACAATGTGGTACAAGTGGAAGTGGAAAATCTCCGCTCTGCAAAAGAGACTGTAGCTCTCTGCTCACTTAATGTAGATGCAAATTCCGTCATCGGCGCTCTGAACACGAGACTTTTTACAAAAATCATTTTGGGAGAGCAACTCGCACAGAGCATTGTCGATATGCTAGGAGGGTAAGTTACAAAAGTAACATGGTTATCGCCAGCATTGTATGAATGCAACAACAAAAAAATGAATTTAATAGTAAAATGTCCGAAATTCATACTTCGGACATTTATTTTTTTGCAAACAATTGACAATATAATTCACACATGTTATCATATTTTCATAGGGTTAAATATGATAAGTTACATTTGTAACCAACGGAGGATATATGCTTAATATTGCAGATTTCAAAAAAATGATTATGAGCGGTGCGGACGCCGTAATTTTTGCTGAGCAGGAGTTGACGGATATCGATTCAAGGTTTGGCGACGCTGACCACGGGATTACAATGACAAAGGTTATGAACAATGTGAAGAAAACTCTCGACGGCACTTCTGCTGATGTTAACTTCAAGAGCCTTCTTGACGATGTTTCAATGGCTGTCATGTCCATAAATGGAGGCTCTGCTGTTCCACTTTGGAGCACATTGTTTGAGTCGATGAGCGAGGGTGCACCCGAGTGCAGTGAAATTGACGAAACACAATTTAAAGCGATTTTTAAGACAGGGCTTGACGGGCTGAGCGCACTTTCAAAAGCAAAGGTCGGCGACAAGACAATGATGGACAGCTTGATTCCTGCTGTAAATGCGATTGAAACCACAGAGGGCGAGTTTGCTGCAATCATGCTAGCGGCAAGCGATGCCGCCGTCTCGGGCGCTGCTGCAAGCGAGGGCTTTGTCTCAAAATTTGGGCGAGCAAAGAGCTATAAGGAGCAGACCATCGGCACTCCTGATGCAGGTGCTGTTTCCATGAAATATTTCTTTGTGGGAATGAGCGAGGCACTAAATTAATGTGTTGGCAAATAGAACTTTATATAAATTATTAAAAAAGAGAGGGTATTTACTATGAAAATGAAGAAATTTATCAATGATCCTGCCAATTTGACAAATGAGCTTATGGCTGGATATGCGTTGGCGGCGGCGGACTATGTAGATGTGTTAGAAAACAACACCGTCGTGTCAAAGACACTCAAAGACGCAAACAGGGTGACGATTGTCGCATTTGGCGGAACAGGGCATGAGCCTGCTGTTTCAGGTTTTGTCGGCGATGGTATGCTTGATATATCTGTTCCGGGCGATATTTTTGCCGCGCCAAACCCACAGGCGGTGTTTGAAGCGGTTAAGCTTGCTGACAAAGGTCATGGCGTTCTTCTCCTCGTGTTAAATCACGCAGGCGATATGCTTACCGGCGATATGACAATGAAACTCTGCGCAAAAGCAGGAATGAATGTTAAAAAAGTTGTCACACAAGAGGACATCTCAAATGCACCTCGCTCAAATGGCGATGACAGACGTGGGCTTGGCGGCGCTATTCCGCTATACCATATTGCGGCGGCAGCGGCGAAAGACGGAAAGTCACTTGACGAAGTTGCAGCACTCTCTCAAAGATATGCTGATTGCATGGCGACAATCGCTGTTGCGGCACGTTGCGCTACACATCCTGCCAATGGCGCACCATTTGGCGATCTTGGCGACGAGGATATGGAAATTGGCATGGGTCAACATGGCGAGGGCGGCGGCGGACGTCAACCGATGAAATCTTCAAAAGAGACCATTGCTATAATGGCAGAGGCGCTTATTAAAGATATTCCGCTTGCTAAAGGCGACAAAGTGTTCGCGATGATTAACGGTTCAGGCGCGACAACTCTCATGGAGCAATTCATCTTGCTAAACGACTGCAAGGCATATCTTGAGAGCAAAGGCATGGAATTAGTTGCTAATATGGCGGGGAATATCCTGACTGTTCAAGAGCAAGCAGGTTTCCAACTCAATTTGGCAAAATGGGATGACGAATTCCTTAAGTATTGGAATTGCCCGGCTAAGTCATACGCATTGAACAAGTAAATGGTTCAACGAACAAGTAAATGGTTCAACGAACAAGTAAATGGTTCAACGAACAAGTAGTTGTTCAACGAACAGATAAATAGTTCAACGAACAATTGGTCAAGGACTAATACAACAAACAAGTTGCAATAACAAAGAGAAACGGAGAATTAGAATGGCTGACGCAGAGGGAAATAAAATCGCAAAGGACTATCACCTAGACACAGCGCCTGTTATGACAGGTTTTCACGCAAAAGGGCTTGCGCATGCCGGCTGGGGCATGA
Source organism: uncultured Oscillospiraceae bacterium (assembly GCA_964370145.1). Classification (GTDB taxonomy): domain Bacteria; phylum Bacillota; class Clostridia; order Oscillospirales; family Feifaniaceae; genus CAYJIE01. Next base: position 1,185 of record CAYJIE010000030.1, on the reverse strand, counting down.
AGAGCCGACTTTCTAGAGTTTTCAGAAAAGACACGGGCAATACCGTTATGCTCGCTTTCGACCACGGCTATATTATGGGGGCGACGGCAGGGCTTGAGCGCCTCGATCTCGCAATCCCTGCTCTAATCCCACAAATCGACGTGCTCATGGGCACGAGGGGCGCGCTTAGGACATGCGTTGACCCATCGACCGATAAGGGCATATGCCTTAGAGCGACGAGAGACACGACCGTGCTCTTCGACGATATGTCAGTGGGCTGTGGCTTTGGCGTTGACATGGAAGATGCACTTAGGATTAATGCGGACTGCCTTGCAATTCAGTGCTTTGTCGGCGGAACGGGTGAGGCAAATTCTCTCGAAGTGCTTTGTCGAGCGGTTGACCAAGGCGAGAAGTATAATATGCCTATTATGGCGGTGACGGCTGTGGGCAAGGAGCTTGAGAGAACGGATAAATATTTCCTTTTGGCTACAAGGGTGCTCGCCGAGCATGGCGCGCATTGTATCAAGACATATTACTGTGACGGCTTTGAAAAAGTTGCGGCGGCTTGCCCTGTTCCGATTGTCATTGCCGGCGGAAAGAAAACCGAGGAGAAGGTTGCGCTTGAAATGGCATATAAAGCTATGAGCGAGGGCGCGCGCGGCGTCGATATGGGGCGCAACATCTTCCAATCGACTTCACCGCTTGGTATGGCAACAGCTATCGGCAAAATCGTACATGAGAAATTCAACGCCAAAGAGGCATATGAATTATTCTTGGATATTAAAAATAGCTAAGTGATTAGCTAGTTACTCGCTAAAAATGAAAATAGGGAAGTTTGCATGAACCTTAGTGGGCTTGGCAAACTTCTCTGGCAATGGAAAAATCCCAGATTAAATACAGGAATTGGAGGAATTAATATGTTTGAAATCGTACATATCGGGGTGCCGACAACACAGGAAAAAGAGGGCGAAATGCATGTGGAGGGCGCAAAAATCTATGTGACCCCTCCGGAGAAAAGCCCATTCGCAATTGAATATGTGAGATTCTTACCCGGCACAATTTTCCCTGAGGAGATGCATTATGACGTGCATGTGGCGGCGAAAGTTGACTCAATTGACAACTATGTAAAGCTTGCTGACAGCGTCATTGTACCTAAAATGGACAATGGTGATTGCTATCTTTGCTTTGTGAAAAAAGACGGCGCTA
>CAYJIE010000029.1:0-26317 GCA_964370145.1 uncultured Oscillospiraceae bacterium | reverse complement strand
TTTGAAACATATCCCCTTGCCGCGATTTCGTGCGGCGAGTTTTTTTGTTACTTTTTTTGACGGCCAAAAAAAGTAAGTTAAAAAATGAAAGCTAGTGGTTTAATGCACCAATGGCTACAAAAGAAGAAACCAACGGCTTTACTCACCAATGGCTACAAAGAAACAAAAACCAATGGCTTCATGCACCAACGGCTACACACAACCAACCCCCAAGACATAATCACCGCAAAACTTTAGCACAGACCGCAAGTTACAAAGGAGACACTATCTTCTTTTTTTGGAACGCACAAAAAAAGAAGCAAATTCCCCCAGACCCCTAAACGACTTCGCCGCGGCGAAGAAAAGCGCAAGACAATTGACAGCGTTAATGCAAATAACGGCTTACCCCACCAATGTCAACACAAAAACAAACAACAAAAAACAACCCCCTGCTGTCCTATTGGACGACAGGGGGCATAGCTTATATACAATAAATATCTCTACGCTAGAACATGAATTGTAGAACAAAGCTTGATAGTAGAAGGATGAACGCACCACCGATACGTGATGAGATTTGTGCGAAAGGCATAAGTTCCATTCTGTTCGCCGCTGAAAGAACCGCAACGTCACCAGAACCACCCATGTTAGCCATACAAAGACCAGCTGTGATAGCTGATTCGATTGGATAGAATCCAACAAGTTTTCCAACGAAACCTGCACCGATGATTGAACCGATAACAGTTGTTCCAACTAGCAGTAGGTACTCAAGTGAGAACGCTGCCATGATGTCGTCGAAGTTTGTGTAAGCAAAACCAACGCAGATGAGAAGAACAGGCATAAGTGTTTTAACCATAAATTGGTACCACTGATAACATGCTGTTTCAAGGTCATCAGGAATGATGTTGAAGATTTTGCAAACTGCAACTGAAATAATCATCCAAGCATATGAGTGGATGTCAGGCACGAAGCTTTGAAGAATACGTCCAAGTACGAAGAAAGTAGCTGAGATCATAAGACCTTTACCAAGGTTCATAAGCTCAATTTTATTTCTTTTTGCTGTGAATTCTGGTGAATCTTCCTCTGCTGTGTTTGCACCTTTTTCAACTAGCTCGCCATCACCTGTAAGGTTCTTTTTAACTTTACCAAGTCTATCAAGAAGACCGCCAGCAAAAATTGCAAGTGCGTTACCAAGCGCAAGCGCTGGAACCATGATCGCAAGAATTTCGCCTGAGTCAACGCCCATATTGCTACCGAAAATCTCAGAAAGTGGAATCGCACCGGCACCCATACCGCCGCCCATGATTGGGATTGCGATGAAAAGGATAGCCTCTTGCGCGCCATATCCGATAAGTGCGCCAACAAGTCCTGTAAGTGCAACGGCTACGATAAGTCCGCCGAAAATAGCAGGTAGATAACGTAGTGAAGCGCTCATCAGTAGTTTGCGATTCATACCAAGGATTGAACCACAGATTAGAGCTGCGATGAAGTAGTCAAGGAAACCGCCACCTGAAACGAATTCAGCTGAAAGCTCAATTGCTGATGCAGGAAGTGCTTCAAATGAAACAATTGCCGCCGCACCAAAGATTGCTACGATGGCACCGCCACCAAAGTAAGAATTGATGATTGGTGTTCTGTCACCGATTTCCATAAGGATAACGCCGACAACCCAACAGAAAGCATAGGCACCGATCATGCCACCTGGTAGACGCTCCATGTATGCCGCTACCATAACGATTGCTGCGAATGCTGCAAATATGTACCATGGCATGTCATACAATTTGTAAGTCTTTTGATTGTTGCTCATAAAGTCCTCCATATACATTTTTTTTAAGCTAATATGATTATAAAGGCTTATTAAGAGAAAGTCAATAGTTTGTTAACAAATTAGGCGATGTTCGTATAAAATTACGAATGAAAACATCTATTTTAGTAGAAATTGACTAAAAAGTGCACAAAAAAACCCAAAAAAATTGTACTTATTTAAGTAAATAAATAAATTTTGTACATAATTTAGTTAAAAAAGGAGTATCTGCAAAATGGCAGATACTCCTACTTATTCCATACATGAATTTACTTTTGTGCCGCTTTCCATTCGAGATATTCATCGAAAGTGCATTGCCTATCAATAACACCTCTATCGGTGATTTCGATGATGCGATTTGCCACAGTTTGAATGAATTCGTGGTCATGGCTGGCGAAAATTATATTTCCCTTAAAGTCGATAAGGCCGTTGTTGACGGCGGTGATGCTCTCAAGATCAAGATGGTCTGTCGGCTGGTCAAGCATGATGACATTTGCGCCAAAGAGCATCATGCGGCTGAGCATACAACGGACACGCTCGCCACCTGAAAGCACATTGACAGGCTTATATACATCATCGCCGGAGAAGAGCATGCGCCCGAGAAAACCACGTAAAAACGCATCATATTTATCCTCTGAATACTGACGCAACCAGTCAATTATCGTCATATTATTCTCATTGAAAAATGAATTATTATCTTGAGGCAGATAGCTTTGGCTGGTGGAGACGCCCCATTTGTAGTCGCCCTCATCAGGCTCAAGCTCGCCGGCTAAAATCTTAAACAGGAGAGTTGGCGCAAGACCGTTCTCTGAAATAATAGCAACTTTATCGCCCTTAGCCAGTCTAAACGAAACCTCGCAGAGCACATTAACCCCGTCCACTTCTTTTGTAATGGAGTTTACCGCAAGGATTTCCTTGCCTGCCTCTCTATCCATATTAAAGCCGACGAAAGGATAGCGGCGGTTACTCACAGGGAGTTCCTCAATGGTCAACTTATCGATTAGCTTTCTGCGGCTTGTCGCTTGCTTTGACTTCGATTTATTAGCTGAGAAGCGGCTGATAAAGCTCTGCAACTCCTTAACTTTTTCTTCATTTTTCTTCTTTTGGTTTTTGATGAGTGCCTCCATTAGCTGTGAGCTCTCATACCAAAATTCGTAGTTTCCGACGAACATGCGGATTTGTCCATAGTCGATGTCGACAGTGTTTGTACACACCACATTTAAGAAGTGGCGGTCATGGGACACGACGATGACAGTGCCAAGATAGTCGAGGATGAAGTCCTCTAGCCAGTTTGTAGCAGCGATGTCCAATCCATTTGTCGGCTCGTCAAGGAGAATGATATCCGGATTTCCAAAGAGCGCTTGAGCAAGGAGAACCTTAACTTTCTCCTTTGGACTAAGACTGCTCATCTCGGAATACAAAATGGACTCACTTAGTCCAAGCCCTTGTATCATACGGCTCGCATCGCTCTCTGACTCCCAGCCGTTGAGCTCGGCGAACAGCGCCTCAAGCTCAGCGGCGCGAATGCCGTCTTCATCGGAGAAGTCCGCCTTTTCATATATCGCATCTTTTTCTTTGCCGCAGTTGTACAGCGTCATATTACCCATGATGATGGTGTCGAGCACACTGTGCTCATCAAAGGCGTTATGATCTTGTTTTAAGACTGACATACGCATATCTTTTGGGATGGAAATTTCGCCGCTTGTCGGCTCAAGGTCGCCCGACAGCAGTCTTAAAAAAGTGGATTTTCCTGCACCGTTGGCACCGATGATACCATAACAGTTGCCGGGGGTGAATTTCAAGTCAACATTCTTAAACAGCTCTGTGCCACTGAAGTTGACGGAAACATTGCTTACAGTAATCAAGTGAATTCTCCGTTCTAAATTTTATTATTTATACCAAATATAATTTCTATATATTCTTCTTGCCAATTTCATTTGTCTTTCGCGGGTATTTCGGCGGTGTCTTCGTCACCTTCTCAATTACGAGCACAAGGCGCTCAATATCGGTGTCGGGTACGCTATATACAATATTGTCAGTCATCTTGCCACCCATGATGTCAATGGCACGCTTTGCCTTTTGCAACTCGTCCTCCATATTGTCCGACTTGTGGGGAAGAAATTTTCCACCGATTTTGAGATATGGGAGGGAGTACTCCGCGAGGACATCGAGGGAGGCGACAGCTCTTGCGGTGACATAGTCATAGCTCTCACGGCGCTCATCTCTTGAAAATTCCTCAGCGCGACCCCACAGGCATTCGATATTCTCGAGCCCAAGCGCAGTCGCAACCTCTTCTAAAAAGCTAATTCTCTTTTTCGTGCTGTCGAGGAGGGTCACAGAAAGATTTGGATTTGCAATTGCAAGGACAATGCCTGGGAGCCCTGCGCCACTTCCAATATCAATTAGAGTGCCGCTTTCAATCAGCCCGTATTTTATCAGTGCAAGACTGTCTAAAACATGGCGCTTTACCATCGCCAACGGCTCGGTCACGGCTGTCAAATTCATCACCTTGTTTTTCTCACTTAACATATGTAAATACAGACAGATTTTTTGCTTTGCGTCATCGCTAAGCACCAAGTTCCAGACTAAAAGTCCGTCGTCAAGTGCTTTTTTGTACACAGTCACATCAATTTGTTTATCCATTTAATCCCTCTCTATTACCGAAAATCGCCCTTTAGGGGCGATTCAGACGACAGAAAAGTCCTTTGGGGCTTTTTTGTCGTCTGAACCCTTGCGAGGGTTATCCGTAAATGCCCCCTTATGGGACATTTACTCTAATGAACGGGTGGAAACCTGATGTTTCCGCCCCGTCGCCCCCTTCTTCCGAAAAGTTTAGTTTGTTAGCTTGTATAAATAGTTTTTTTGACTGTCAAAATCGCCCACTAGGGGCGATTTTATCTATTCCGTCACTTCATCGTCAACTTGCTCTGTGTCAAACACAGCGTTGTCATCTTGTTCACATGCCTCTGCTTTGGTCGCATCTAACGGAACTGTCGCCGCCGCTTCCGCCGCCGCTTGTTTTGCGGCTTTCTCCTCTTTTGGGAGCACGAAAAACATGTATATAAGAAGTAGCGCGCCACCGATATTTATAGCGACATCGGCGATGTTGAACACCGCAAAATTAATAAGTCTAAAGTCGAGGAAGTCCACGACATAGCCAAGTCGTACACGGTCGATTAAATTCCCGATTGCACCTGCCGCAACAGTTGCGAGCGCCACACTTATCAGTGAATTTTGAAAATCCTTTGAGAAGTACATGAAGGCGAGAATGCCAAGCGCAAGAAATGATACGATTGTCAAAAATGTCGTGCTGTTGCTAAAAATTGAGAATGCCGCTCCTGTATTTGTCGCATATGTGAAATGGAAGACATCTTCAATAATAGCAATTGTGCCGATTGGTTTGAGTGTGTTCACAGCCCACAGCTTTGTGAGTTGGTCAAAAATGACAACAAAGCCGATTATCATCAGTGAAATGATATCACGTTTTTTCAACTAGCCAACCACCTTTGCACATCTTGGGCAGAGGGTCGGATGCTTATCATCTTTACCAAGCTCGCAAATTTTCCAACAACGTTCGCATTTTTCGCCATATGCAGCGCTTGCTTCAATTGCAATTCCCTTGAAAGTAAGGTCATCGCTCTCTTCTACATCGCCCTTCACAATTTCAACTTTTGAAACGATGAAAATTGTCTCAAGCTCCTCTTCCATGCCGCTTAGGAAGGCAAAAGCCTCCTCGTTTGCAGTGATTTTTACAGCACCTTCAAGTGAACTACCAATCACTTTGCTCTCACGCAGATTTTCAAGAGATTTTTTAACATCATCACGCAATAGGAGAATTTTCTCCCAACGCTCTGCATTTACATTGTCGATTTTCTCGTCACTTGGGAATTGATTTAGCATTACGCTCTCTCTGTCAAAACCGTCAACTTGGGGTAGATATGACCAGATTTCTTCAGTGGTGTAGCTTAGGATTGGAGCGAGGAGCACTGTGATTTTTTGTAGAATTATCAGCATTGCCGACTGCGCACTGCGACGCTCAAATGAGCTTGCACCCTCGCAGTATAGTCTATCTTTGATGATGTCGAGATAGAAGTTTGACAAGTCAACCACGCAGTAGTTATGAATTGCGTGATATGTCAGATAGAAAGCGTAGTCATCATATGCTTTGCGCACCTTGCCAACAACTTCATTTAGGCGATGGAGCGCATAGCGGTCGAGCTCGAGCATCTCTGACACAGGCACCATATCTATCTTTGGATCAAATCCGTCAAGATTTCCAAGGATATATCTTGCGGTATTTCTGATTTTTTTGTATACATCGGTGAGTTGTTTGATGATTTCTTTTGAAATTCTGACATCACTTGAATAGTCGCTTGAGGCAACCCAAAGACGCACGATATCCGCGCCGAATTGATCGATAATCTCCTTTGGCTCGATGCCGTTACCAAGTGATTTACTCATTTTTTTGCCCTCGCCGTCCACGACGAAGCCACAGGTCAGCACGCTTCTATATGGCGCTGTGCCACGCACTGCCGCAGAAGTCAGCAGTGATGACTGGAACCAGCCCCTATGTTGGTCATGCCCCTCAAGATACATATCAGCAGGCCATGAAAGTGACGGATATGTCTCCAAAACGGAGATATGCGAGCTGCCCGAATCGAACCATACATCCATGATGTCAGTTTCTTTTCTAAAATGCGTGCCGCCGCAATCAGGGCATTTAAAGCCACTTGGCAGGATTTCGCTCGCCTCATATTTATACCAAGCGTCGCCGCCCTCTTTTTCAAAGAGATTTGCAACGATGTCAATGGTCTCATCATTTACAATGTATTTATCGCAGTCCTTGCAGAAGAAAATCGGGATCGGAACACCCCAAAGTCTTTGACGGCTGATACACCAGTCATTTCTATCTTGAACCATAGAAGAAATGCGGTCTTCACCCCATGCAGGAATCCATTTAACATTTTTAATTGCATCAAGTGCGGTATCTCTAAAGTTCTCAACAGAGCAGAACCACTGCTCTGTAACACGGTAGAGAATTGGTGTTTTACAACGCCAGCAATGTGGATATTGGTGACTGATTTTCTTCTTAAAGAAAAGATGGCCGCTATGCGCAAGATGCTTAAGAATAGCGATGTTTGCATCATCTGTCGACATGCCTTCGATGAAGTCACCTGCCTCTTTTGTCATTTTGCCCATTCCGTCCACAGGGACAATAATCGGCAGCTCGTCATATTTTTTGCAGATTTCAAAGTCCTCTGCACCATGACCGCCTGCGGTGTGGACAGCACCTGTTCCCGCCTCTGTCGTTACATGGTCGCCAACAATTACAAGTGAATCCCTGTCAAGGAATGGATGTTGACATCTCGCATATTCAAGCTCAGCACCCTTGATTTTTAGAACTTCTTTATACTCTTCAATGCCAGCCATCTCCATGAGATCTTTAACCATCTCGGACGCAACGATGTGACCGACACCGCCGATATCCACGACGGAGTAATCAAATTCTGGATTGATACAAATTGCGACATTTCCGGGGAGCGTCCAAATTGTTGTTGTCCAGATTAGGAAACAAATCTCTTTTAGCCCTGTTGCATCAAACAGTTTACCCAAGTCATCTTTGACATTAAAACGCACATATACAGTAATACATGGGTCATTCGCATATTCAATTTCAGCCTCAGCTAGCGCTGTTTCGTCATGCGGACACCAGTAGACAGGGCGAAGTCCTTTGTAGATGTAGCCCTTCTTCGCCATATCTCCGAAAATACGGATTTGTTTAGCCTCAAATTCAGGCTTTAATGTATAATATGGGTCGCTCCACAGACCGAGCACACCAAGTCTTTGGAATTGCTCAGTTTGATTTTTTGCATAATGCAGTGCAAAGTCTTTGCACATTTCGCGAAACTCAATCGCAGATACGCTGTGACGGTCAACGCCAAGCTTTTTAATCGCTTGACTTTCAATCGGAAGTCCGTGCGTATCATAGCCTGGGACAAATGGACTCTTAAATCCCGATTGATTTTTTGAGCGCACAACGAAGTCTTTAAGACATTTGTTTAGCGCATGCCCGATATGAATATCGCCGTTCGCATACGGAGGGCCGTCATGCAAAATAAATGACGGTAAATCCTTGTTTTTCTCGAGGATTTGGGCGTATAGGTCGCTGTCTTGCCATTTCTTCAAAATGCCGGGCTCTTTTGCAGGGAGATTTCCACGCATGGAAAATTCAGTAGCCGGCAAATTGATAGTTTTATTGTAATCTTGCTTCATAATCTTCTCACTTCCTATTTATAAAAATCTGAATTATCAACAAACTAAACTGTCAACAATAGCATTATCTGAAAAAAAGTCCTCTGCCCTTTGGTTTTTGGGGCTTGTCCTTTGGTTTCGTGCTAAGTCTTTCATAATCTTCACCAAATTGAAGAGACGAGCTAAACTGTTTTTTTAGGACATCGGCATTTGTATCGTCCAATGGGTCATAGTCCTCATCATCATAGCTTGCAAGTTTTTGACTAATCACGTCCACAGCGTCATCGTCGTCATCATTATCGTCTTCGTTGCCGTCATCGTCCATTTGCGACGGTTTCACATCATCACTTGAAAATTCCCTCGTAGGTTGCAAATCAAATTCACCTGTCGGAGCGTCATCATCAAAATCATCGTCTTCATTATCGTCGTCACTCTCGCCATATAATTTCACGTCGAACTTTTCAACGGAAACAGCAGAAGAGTTCTGTTCGTCCTCTGCCTTAAGCTTTTCGGCAACTTCATTTTTAATTCGCTCTTGCATTAGAACTTCTCTCTTTGCAGCCTCTTCTTTTGCAATTCTTGCCTCTTCGGCTTTTTTTGCTTCTAACTCTTTTGCAATTTTTGCCTCTTCGGCTTTTTTCTCCTCAGCGAGCATAGCAGCTTCTTTTGCGTCTTCTGCCTCTTTAGCAATTCTTGCCTCTTCGGCAAGTCTCTCCTCGTGAGCCTTTGCGTCCTCCGCTTTTATCGGGTCCATCTCATTTGTCGCTGATATTTGCTTTTGATTGTCTGCGCTGCCCTCAATTTGACCAAATTCCACACTTGGAATCTCGTTAATTTTACGCAAATGGGTTTTATATGCCTCCACGAGCTCATTCTTAAATGAATCCACCTCTGACTTAAGTGCCTCAAATTGAACTTGTTTTGCTTGCACGCTTGCCTCGGCTTGTTCAGTGAGTTTTTCTGCTCGATTTTTAGCGCCTTGCATAATAAGGTCGCCGCTTTGTTTCGCCTCTTTTACAATTGTATCGCACATTCTCTGTGAATTAATTATAGCGGCTTTAATGGACTCCTCTTGCTCTTTTTGCACCTCAAGACGCTCAATGAGGAGCTCTACTTTTTTAGTAAGCTCCGCGTTTTCACTATATAGTGCCTCATAGTCAACTGTCAGCGCATCAAGGAAGTTATCAACATCTTCCATTGTATAGCCTCCAAAGAATGCTTTGGAAAATTGTTTTGACTTTAGTTCTGTTGGTGTAAGCATATATAAAAACTCCGTTCCGCCGCCTATATTTTAAGCACAGCCCTATTGCGGCAATAGGTTGTGAATATGAAGTTGCAACTAGAAAAATCAGTCGACAAATAAAGCAATTGTTGCCTTAAAAATCGTCCTACATGTAAATTATCGCCTGCTTTACGATGTCCATTAGGATAAAAGTGACGAGCACAGACATATCCAATGGCATATTATTTAGAGCCTGTATACCCGACAGGAGTTTTCTCACGGGCGCAACAATTGGCTCTGTGAAAGTCGCCGTTATCTGATATAGCTGTGCGAACAGCGGCACTTGATAGAACCATGAGCAGATACAGCGTGCAAACAGCGCAATTTCCAATATGTTAAAAAAGTAGTAAATCGTAATTTGAAAAGTATTCAATAAATGCCTCCGTTGTCATTAGAAAAATACATCAGTATTTTCAAGTTCAGCAATTAAATCACCCATGATGTCAACATTGTAAGGGGTGATGATAAAGGTGCTGTTTGCGACTTTTTTAATCTGTCCGCCATTTGCATAGGCAACGCCTGATAAAAAGTCAATAAGGCGACGGCTAATTTCCTTATTTGTGCTCTCAAGATTAAGCACGACAGTGCGTTTCTCAAGAAGATTGTCAGCAATGCCGACAGCGTCGTCAAAACGCTCTGGGCGCACAAGAATAACTTGCAATTGCGCTGTTGTGTGAATGTTCATCACACGTCCGTCTTTCTTGCTTGGTGCAGCGAATTTCTCCTCCGCTGACGCCATTTGTGTAGGAGCTGGGCGCTCCTCCTTTTTTGTGGTCATTATTTCAAATTCATCATCATCGTCATAGAAGTCGTCGTCACTTCCTAGCATTTCCTTAAACTTGTTAAAAATCCCCATGATTATCTCTTCCTTTCTCCGAAAATGGCAGTGCCTACCCTTATAAGTGTCGAGCCGTGTTCAATCGCATATTCAAAATCATCGCTCATACCCATGGATAAAATGCACATATCTATATTATCTAACTTTTTTGCTCTAATGTCAATAAATAAATTGTATATGTTCATAAAAAATTCAATTTCATCACTGATTTTTTGCGAAAATGGGGGTATTGTCATCAATCCTTTGACTTTTATATGCTTAAATTTGGAAATTTCAGTGACAAAAGGCAAAACTTCCTCCATAGGGACACCACTTTTACTACTCTCATTTCCGATATTGACTTCAATTAAGACCTCCATAACTTTGCCGTGGAGTTCTGCCTGACGGTCAATTTCCTTTGCAAGAGAAATTCTGTCCACAGAGTGAATGAGCGACACTTTGTCAATGATATATTTCACTTTGTTGCTCTGGAGGTGACCGATGAAATGGAAAGTGGGCATGTCTTCCACAGTTTGCAAAAGCTCGTCATATTTCGCAAGAAATTCCTGCACATAACTCTCTCCAAAGAGAGTTAGCCCCACCTCCATTGCCATGCGCAGTTTAGTAGCATCTGCGCCTTTGCTAACGCCGCAAAGAGCAATCTCGCTTGGTTCTCGACCTGCTGATTTGGCGGCACTGTTCATTTTTTCTTGTATTTTGCTGATGTTTTCATGAATGCTCATATGAATTCCTTCCATAATGGGACTTCTTGAAAATCCCCTATTTTATGCGTCCGCCGCCAAGGAGGATTTCCCCGTCGTAGAACACCGCATATTGCCCCTTTGTGGGCGCTCGCACCGCTGTGTCAAATGTGACTTTAGCCTGTCCGTCGCCAAGGCACTCGACCTTCGCTCTTGCCTCGTTTTTCGAAAATCTAATTTTAACATCTGCCATAAATTCCTTTGGCATTGTGTCGAAAGCCGCCGTCACGACATCTTCCACATATAATATATTTGAAAACAAATCGCTGTCTTCGCAGAGTGTTATATCGCCCGTCACATCGTCGATATGCTTTACATAAAGCGGTGTGGGAGCGGAAATTCCAAGTCGCTTTCGCTGCCCCACCGTATAGGAGCAAATACCCCTATGCGCTCCTAGAACAGCGCCGTTAATGTCAATAAAATTTCCGAGTTTGCTGGAGACTTTGTTTTTTTCAAGAAAAGCCTCGTAATCATTGTCGGGAATAAAGCAAATCTCCTGACTGTCCTTTTTTGCGGCAACAGGAATTTTAGCCTCATTTGCTATCTGCCGCACTTCGCTTTTATCCATTCCAAACAGCGGAAAACATGTCCTAGCTATCACATCGGAGCTAAGACGATGGAGCATATAGCTCTGGTCTTTCGGATTTCCAAGCTCACGTATGAGCACATGTCGTCCATTTTCAAGGCGACGCTTGCCGACATAGTGTCCTGTGGCGATTTCTGCGGCGCCGATTTTATCGGCAAAGTCCGATAAAATCTTGAACTTTACTAAAGGATTACAGACAACACAGGGGTTTGGCGTTGCGCCTCGCTCATATTCTTTACAAAAATGTCGAATGATATTCTCGGTGAAACTACTCTCCACATCGACAATTTCGAGTGGTACACCAAGACTGTCAGCCACCGCCTTAGCATCTTCTATCGGTGAATTTGCAAAGGGCACTTTAAGTAAAAGCCCATGCACCGAATATCCCTGCTGTTGCAACAGATATGCGGTGACGGCACTATCTACACCTCCTGAAAGCCCAAGCACAATTTTTTTATCCATATTGTCTCCTATCCGTAATATGCGCTGTCCCACAGCGCCAAAACTCGCTCGGCGAGTTTTTTGTGAATTGGCAGTGACAAGCTGTCATCTGCCGATAAAATTTCATCTTTAGCCTTTGTGCTAAGCTCGAGCACAGAGTTATCCGCAGTCATTTTCGCGAGTTTCATCTCAGGAAGTCCATGCTGTCTTTGCCCGAAAAATTCGCCCGGCCCGCGCATCTCCAAATCCTTTTGGGCAATTTCAAAACCGTCATGGCATTTGACAATTGTCGAGAGCCTCTCTCTGGCGTTTTCGCCGACTTCCGTTGCGATAAGCACGCAGTAACTTTTATGTTTTCCACGTCCGACACGTCCGCGCAGCTGGTGGAGCTGTGAGAGCCCAAAGCGCTGTGCGTCCTCCACGATCATAACAGTGGCGTTGGGGACATCAATGCCGACCTCAACGACTGTTGTGGAGACGAGGACAGCGACTTCGCCCTTAGAAAAATCGGACATGACAGCCTCTTTTGTCGCCGCTTTTTGCTTTCCGTGCAGAAATTCCACACGATATGGTGCATATTTCTCCTTGAGCACTTCGACATAGCTCTCAACATCTTTTAAGTTGTCATGCCCCTCGTCGCTCTGCTCTACTAGAGGGCAGACCACAAAAGCTTGCCTTCCTGCTTGAAGTTCCTTCATGACAAAGCTGTCAAGCCTCGCTCGCTTATCTTCGCCAATCGCCATCGTGTCAACTTTTTGTCTCCCCTTTGGGAGCTCGCTTAAAATCGAGATGTCAAGGTCGCCATATATAATAAGTGCGAGTGTGCGTGGAATCGGAGTGGCACTCATGACTAGGGTATGCGGCTCACGTCCCTTTTTGGACAGCGCATCTTTCGCACCAACGCCAAAACGATGTTGCTCGTCCGTTATCACCAGCCCTAAATTGGCAAATTGCGTTTTTTCAGTGGCTAGGGCATTTGTACCCACCGCCACGCAGATATCACTACTTGCGAGCTTTTGGTATACCGCCTTTTTCTCGCTCGCTTTAAGCGAGGAGACAAGGAGGAGCACCTCAATCCCAAAGGGTGCAAGCATATTCGATAGGGTCGCATGATGTTGCCTTGCGAGAATTTCCGTCGGCGCCATTAATGCGGATTGGTAGCCACTGTTCGCACAGGCATATGCGAGGGCGGCGGCGACTGCGGTCTTGCCACTGCCGACATCGCCTTGCAGTAAGCGTGCCATTGCCCTCTCTCTGTTAAAATCAGCGAGAGCGTCGCCAATTGCACCTTTTTGACCCTCGGTAAGCTCAAAGGGTAACTGCTCATAGAATTTATCCATATCGCATGGGGCGATGCGTATATCAGTTGGGGTCTGCGCTCCTTTTCTGCGCACGGCAAGCCCGAGTTGCAACAGCAAAAACTCCTCAAAAACAGCACGCTTTCTGGCTTTTACTAACATATCAATATCACTTGGGTTGTGGAGCTCACACAGGCTTTCATGAGCAGGTAGGAGACTGTATTTCGCAAGGAGATAGTCTGGGAGGATTTCTTCCTCCCTGTGCAAGCCGTCTGAAAGTACACGCAAAATTGTGTTGCGTAAAACGCCTTGGCTAAGCCCTTGTGTCAGCCTATATATCGGGATTATGCGAGGGCTCTCGCCCTCCTTTATCTGCTCAATGGCAGGGGAGCTCATTTGCCGCTTGCCATTTTTTATCTCCACCTTGCCATATAGCATATATTCTCCGCCACGCTCAATTTTGTCTTTAAGCCAAGACTGATTAAAGAAAACAGCCTCAATTCGCCCTGTGCCGTCATCAAGCGTGAACTTAAGTAAATCCAATTTACCCCGAATTCGGTGAGAATTCGGGGTGTTCTTGCAGTAGCCGATGATTGTACAACGCTCACCGTCTGCCGTATTCATAATATGTTTCACACAGGTGCGGTCTTGATAGTCCCGTGGGTAGTGGTGGACGAGGTCGGCAATGGTTTCAATGCCGAGTTTTTGCAGTTGTTTTTCCCTCGCCTTGCCAATCCCTTTGACGCAAGAAAGCATATGGCCTCCTATATCGCAGTGGCTATAATTTCGGCAATCCTAGCCGAGCTGTATCCGTCGCCATATGGATTTATGGACGACGCCATTTTTTCGTATTCATCGCTGTTGTCAATAAGCAGTGACGCAAAGCGAATAATCGTGTCTGGGTCAGTGCCCACAATTCTCACCGTTCCAGCGTCAACCGCTTCGGGCCTCTCGGTCTCATGTCGCATTAAAAGCACCGGTTTTCCAAGGCTTGGCGCCTCCTCTTGCAGTCCGCCGCTGTCCGTTAGAACCATATGGCAACGAGCGAGCATATTGTGCATCTCCTTTGTGCAAACAGGCTCTGTGAGCAGGACATTTTCAAAGCCGCTAAGCAACTCGTGAGCAATGGGTTTTACATTTGGATTTGGGTGGACTGGATATATAAAACCGACATCTTTATATTTATTAGCAAGGGTTGCGACAGCAGTGAAAATATTTTTCAGCCCCTCGCCGAAATTCTCACGCCTATGCGCTGTCATCACGACGATTTTCTCATATTTAGCAAAAAATCCGCTAATTTGTGGGGACTTAAAGTCATATGCCTTATCGACGGTGTAGCGCAAGGCGTCAATTACAGTGTTGCCTGTGATGTGTACCCCTTTTATTATGCCCTCTTTTGAGAGATTGTCCTGACTTTTTTTCGTCGGACAAAAGTGGAGCGCTGTGCACTGTGCCGTGATCACTCGGTTAAACTCCTCGGGGAATGGATTTTGTCTGTCCCATGTGCGAAGCCCTGCTTCGACATGTCCGACTTTCACGCCGCACAGAAAAGCCGCCATCGCCGCCGCAACTGAAGTAGATGTGTCGCCGTGCACGAGCACTAAATCAGGGCTGTATTCTTTTATCACTTTTTCCATGCCTGCAACGACTTTTGAATATATACCGCAGAGGCTCTGGTTGTTTTCCATAATGTCTAAGTCGAAATCGGGCACAATGCCAAACAATTCATTTACTGCGTCGAGCATTTCGCGATGTTGCGCCGTCACACAAACTTTGCAGTCAAATCCGTCACGCTGTTTAAGCTCGAGCACAAGTGGTGCCATTTTCACCGCCTCAGGTCTCGTCCCAAACACCGTGAGTATCTTCTTTTTATCCATAAAAAAATCCTTCCGTTAATATGCATCTAATGGCTTGATATACAGACCGCCTGCCGCCATGGAATAGTGTAAATGCGGGCCTGTGGAATACCCCGTGGTGCCGACTGTTGCAATTTCTTCGCCCTGCTCCACGATGTCGCCGACCTCAGCGAGCAATTCATCAAGGTGCATATACACCGATTTTATACCAAGTCCGTGGTCAATTATCATGAGATTTCCCGTGTTTGGGAAAAACTCCGAAACCAACACCTTGCCTGCACCGCATGCGACAATCGGTGTGCCGATGGGGTTGCCACCAATATCGACACCGAGATGCCAACTTGGGGTAGTGCTTCCATTTGTAAAGCGTTTTGTGCCATATTGCGTCGTGATGACACCCTCTAAGGGAGCGATGAAATCACCCTTTTGGTACAAATATGGGTCAATGATGGCAAGCGCATCTGCAATCGTCTCATATGAGCGATTAACTTCCGCTTGATTGCCAAATGCCTGTGAGGTGGTAGTGCTTGACATTGTGAGCTGTTGCTCAATAAAATCTCGCTCCGATATAGTGAAATCATGGCGCAAGGTCTCGCCGCTTGAAGTTATCTCAACATAGTATTCACCGACTTTTTCCGTTGCTCGAATCGGCACAAAAGCACTGTGCACATTTCCGTTTTCATATAGCACAATATCCCTATCCATATTCGTTGCAACAGCCCCCACACCGTCATAGCCTTTGATGTGTAGCTCGATTAAGTCCGATTGAAGATAGTCTTGCGGCATTTCGACATCAAAAGCGAGCATGGGAGTATAGTTTAGCACAATTTCATATGAATACTCGGCTACGCTTTGACCGAGCAAACGCTCTTCATCGTCAAAGACTTCATCGGTTTGTACAGAGCGCACCAGTGAAATTGCGAAAGAATCCCCATATAGTGGGGCTTCGAGGCTTAGAATGTCCTCGCCTTCCAAGGTGATTGTGCCATCTGCATTTTCAAGAGTTGCCATTGTCAAATCAGGGACATTGAGCAAATCAGCGAGCATATCAAGATTATTTGCAGATATCTCATATGCCGTGGTCGCTTCGCTCACAGGCGGCTGTGCCATTGCCACGCCCTCATATTCCATATGTGCGGCAAAGCCCATTGGGGCAAGGCTCTCGCCGAGAATTTCAATGTCGGCGCTGTCGACAATCATCTGCACGGCGTTGTCATATGCCTCTTGGCGAAGTGCTTGTTGCCGCTCTTTTTCTTGAAAGTCGGTGTAGAAATAGGCGCCGACACCGATAGAGAGCACAACCACAACCGCTATCAGAAATACAATCCCTTTTTTCATGAAAATTAATTCTCCTCTTGTGACAATAATTTTGCCGCTTGCTCCGCTGTGATGAGTGCATCAAGCATCTCGTCGAGATCGCCATTCATAAATGCCTCAAGTTTATATAATGTAAGATTAATTCTGTGGTCAGACACACGCCCCTGTGGGAAATTATATGTGCGGATACGCTCGCTTCGGTCACCTGTGCCGACTTGGCTCTTTCGCTCCGATGCAATTTGAGCAGTCTGCTCCATGACCATCGAATCGCGAATTCTCGAGCGCAGAAGTTTCATCGCCTTATCTCTGTTCTTGTGCTGACTTCTCTCATCTTGACACTCAACAACAACGCCTGTCGGTCTGTGCGTGATGCGAATTGCGGACTCTGTTTTATTGACATGCTGTCCACCGGCACCACCTGCACGGAAGGTGTCCACATCGAGGTCTGCTGGATTGATTTCAAATTCAACCTCTTCGACTTCGGGGAGCACCGCAACAGTGACTGTGCTCGTATGAATGCGACCTGAACTCTCAGTGTCGGGCACACGCTGAACCCTGTGAACGCCACTCTCATATTTAAGTCTGCTGTACACGCCGTCACCCTCGACTAAGAAACTCACCTCTTTAACGCCGCCAAGCTCCGTCTCATTTATATTCATGACTTCGCATTTATATCCCTTCAAGGCGCCATACATTGTATACATACGATGCAAGGAGTGGGCAAAAAGAGCCGCTTCCTCACCGCCTGCACCGCCTCGGATTTCGACAATAGCTGATTTGTCGTCATCGGGGTCTTTTGGAATGAGAAGAATTTTGAGCTCTTCAAGGAGCACCTCCATTGCATCTTTCGATGTGAGATATTCCTCCTCTACCATGTCCTTGAAGTCCTTGTCGAGCTTCGTTGCAAGAAGCTCTTTCGCCTCTGTCATCGAATCCTCCGCCGCCTTATATTCCCTGTACTTATCAACAATCGGCGTAAGATTTTTAAGCTCCTTCATCAACTTTTTATAGTTCTCTTGGTCGCTTATGACATTGGGGTCGGACAACTCGACATTAATCTGGTCATATCGCCCCTCAACCTCTTTTAATTTTTCAAGCATATTATCTCCGTTCTGCGTGAGCTATCTCACAACTTGATTTATACATAATTAAATGTTAAAATGATACCATAGTATTATAACAAAATCTACTGAGAAAATCAATACAAATGAAGAAAAAAGGAGATTTCATATGGAGATATTAATAATTGGTAGTGGGCCATGCGGAGTTTCAGCGGCTTTATATGCCACAAGGGCGGGGCATAAGGTAACAATTGTGGCAAAAGATATCGGGGCACTGGGCAAAACGGACGAAATTGAAAATTACTATGGTTTTAGTAAGGCGATTTCGGCGAAAGAGCTCCATGACAATGCACTTGCAGGCGCTGTGGCTCTCGGTGCTGTCCATGTCGCTGACGAAATATTGAATATTGAATATGATGGTAGTTTTAAGGCTCATGGCAAGCAAGGGACATATGCAGGGGAGCGGCTACTCCTTGCAACCGGAGCAAATCGCGCTGCACCTCGAATAAAAGGGCTTAGCGAGCGTGAGGGCGCAGGGGTTAGCTACTGTGCGATATGTGATGCGTTTTTCTTTAGGGGCAAAGATGTCTGCGTGCTCGGAGCCGGTGATTTTGCTGTGCATGAGGCAGAGGTGCTTGCAAATGTTGCAAATTCCGTGACAATTTTGACAAATGGCGAAGAATTTGACAAAGATGTTCCCTTTGCTGTAAAAAAAGAAAAAATCGCCGAGATTGTCGGCGACGGCAAGGTGGAAGAAATTGTGTTTGCGAGTGGCGATAAGATTTTGGCAAGTGCTGTGTTTATTGCGCTCGGAGTTGCAGGGAGCACCGCATTTGCGGCGTCGCTCGGCGCACTGACTGATGGGGTGAAAATTGTTGTTGATGACAAGATGAAAACGACAATATCTAATCTTTTTGCTGGTGGTGACTGTGTCGGCGGCATGTATCAGATCGCAAAAGCGGTGCATGACGGCATGGTGGCTGGAATTGAGATGAGCAAACAATAAATACATGAAGTAGAAAAAAACGACTGTGCCATGCAGCAAAGCTGCGTTGCACAGTCGTTTTAGACAGTAAAAAAACTTTAGAATAAGCTGTAATTTTTCGGAGAAAAAGGGAGCGGCGAGGGAAAAAAGTCAGTTTTTTCCCTGGCAGAGAATCACCCGCCTCAGCGTTTTGGCCATCGAAAACGCTCCAAAGGAGCTTTCCGATAGCCAAAACGACTGTGCCATGCAGCAAAGCTGCGTTGCACAGTCGTTTTTCGTCCCTATACTCTAATGTCCAGACCTCTTGTAGGTGGAGCTTGTACGGGGGTGTTGAGCATCTCGATGAGGCCTGCAGCTTGAACTTCTGCGATGTCCATGGTCTTCTTAGTCATTGCAAGGCTGACCTCAGTCATAAGTTGTGCTTGATTATAATTCATAATTCCTTCAATCATCAACATGCCCTCCTTTCGAGATTTCATATTATATATCGGCAGTAACGCTCGACAATTAAGCGGCGATAGCATAAAGCAAGGTTTAGTAGGTGAAATAACATCTCGCAAAAAATGCATAACGATGTCACTGCATAAGAAAATTGTGTAAGACAAAGAAGGCATACCGCCACTTCGATTTGCCTTCACACAATATTAAAGCTTAGCTATTACGCAAGTTGTGCAAATTTCTTTGAAATTTGGCTCTTTTTGCGTGATGCAGTATTCTTGTGTAGAATTCCTTTTGCACAAGCTTGGTCAACTGATTTGATTGTCGCTGCAAAAATTGGTGTAGCAGCAGCTTTGTCTCCTGCTTTGATGCAGTCGTCAAACTTCTTTAGTTGTGTCTTAAGTGAAGTTTTGAGCATTTGGTTTCTCATTGTTTTTACTTTGATAACCTTAACTCTCTTTTTTGCTGATTTGATATTTGGCATGTTTTCCTCCGAATTTGTTGTTATGTGTGCGACAAAATGCCGACTTATTTAATATGCATCGCTTATTATACAATAAGCTGGCTCGCATTGCAAGTGTTTTTTAAAACTTTTTTATTTTTTGGTAAAAAAAGTGGAATATTGCCAGTAAATTCAAAAAATTACTTGTACTTTTGACATATTTGTGATAAAATATCAAGGTTAGAATGGTACTATTAATTAGTGAGGTAAATTAATGTCACTTGGAAATATTAGAAATTTCAGCATAATTGCACATATCGACCACGGAAAGAGTACTCTCGCAGACAGATTGCTCGAGGCGACAAAATCCGTGTCAGAGCGTGAGATGGAGAGCCAACTCCTTGATAATATGGATATCGAGAAGGAGCGGGGCATAACGATTAAGGCGAGAGCGGTTCGCCTTGTTTACAACGCAAAAGACGGCAATGAGTATATATTGAATTTGATTGACACACCCGGACATGTTGACTTCAATTACGAAGTCAGCCGCTCGCTTGCGGCATGTGAGGGTGCGATTTTAGTTGTGGACGCGGCGCAAGGGATTGAGGCGCAAACACTTGCGAACACATATCTTGCGTTGGAAAATGACCTCGAAATTTTGCCGGTTGTGAATAAAATTGACTTGCCGGCGGCAGATCCTGAGCGAATCAAGGGTGAGATTGAAGATATCATTGGGATTGATGCGAGTGGGGCGCCGCTGATTTCGGCGAAGCTTGGCACGAATATTGAAGAGGTGCTCGAAAAGATTGTGGAGGTTATCCCTGCGCCTGTGGGCGATGTGGAAAAACCATTGGAAGCTTTGATTTTCGACAGCTTCTTTGACCAGTATAAAGGTGTTATTGTATATATAAGGCTCCAAAATGGGACAATTAAGGTTGGAGACGAAGTTTTGCTGATGCAAACTGGTGCGAAATTTTCCGTTGTAGAAGTGGGCTATTTGCACCCTGCCGGAACGGTGCCAGCGAAGTCGCTCTCCGCAGGAGAAGTAGGCTATTTTTCCGCATCCATTAAAAATGTTAAAGATGTTGCGGTGGGTGACACTGTGACTTTACAGGCAAATCCGACATCGGAGCCACTTCCAGGATACCGTCCTGCGGTACCTATGGTTTTCTGCGGAATTTATCCTGCGGATGGCGCAAAATATGAAGATTTGCGTGAGGCGTTGGATAAGCTGCGCTTAAATGATGCATCACTTCTATTTGAGCCTGAGACCTCTGTTGCCCTTGGATTTGGGTTTCGCAGTGGCTTTTTGGGACTGCTTCATATGGAGATCATCATTGAGAGACTCGAGCGTGAATATAATTTAGAGCTAATCACGACTGCGCCATCGGTTATTTATAAGCTAACGAAGACGAGCGGTGAAGTTGTGATGATTGACAATCCGACGAACTATCCGTCGCAAGCGGAGATTGCGAGGGCGGAGGAGCCTGTCGTAAAAGCAGATATAATTTTGCCCAGCGAATATGTAGGGGCGATTATGGAGCTCTGTCAAGAGCGCCGTGGCGTGTATAAAGATATGAAATATATCGATGCGAAAAGGGTCAACTTGCATTATGAACTTCCCCTAAATGAGATTATATACGACTTTTTCGACGCATTAAAGAGCAGAACCAAAGGATATGCGTCTTTTGACTATGAATTGCTCGGCTACAAACACAGCCAGCTTGTAAAGCTTGATATTCTCTTAAATGGCGATGTCGTGGACGCACTCTCCTTTATTGTACACAGCGAAAAAGCATATGCAAGAGGACGAAGAATTGCTGAAAAGTTGAAAGACACAATCCCAAGGCAGATGTTTGAAGTGCCAATTCAAGCGGCAATTGGAGGCAAAGTAATTGCACGTGAAACTGTGCGTGCGATGAGAAAAGACGTTCTCGCAAAATGTTATGGCGGCGACATCACTCGTAAGAAAAAGCTACTTGAGAAGCAAAAAGAAGGTAAGAAGCGTATGCGTAACTTCGGCACGGTTGAAGTGCCGCAAGAAGCCTTCATGAGTGTGCTTAAGCTAGATTAAGAGACATTTTCAACACAATTCTTTCCGAAAGGACATATATGAGAAAAGACGTAAAAAAAATAAAGGGTCAACTTCCCCTGTCATTATATGTGCATATCCCCTTTTGTGAGCGAAAATGCCCATATTGTGACTTCTACTCAATTGAAGATAAGTCGGCAATCGCACGGTATCTGTCAGCACTTATGACACAAATCCGAGAGTATGGGAAGTTGTCCTCGGCGTATAAAGTCAATACGATTTTCTTTGGAGGCGGGACACCGTCTCTTTTGGAGCATAAGGATTTTAAGGAGCTGTTTGATACGATAAAAAAGAGCTTCACGGTGTCTGACACGGCAGAGATTTCCGCAGAGGTCAATCCGCAGTCCGCATCGCTTAAAAAGTTGCGTAAACTCCGCCGCATGGGGATTAATCGAATAAGCATTGGGGTGCAGAGTTTTTTAGACGAAGAGTTGCTAGCGCTCGGACGACTGCATTCGGCACGAGAGGCGATTGAAACCGTGAAAGCGGCAAGACAGGCGAAGATTAAGAACATTGGAATTGATCTGATGTATGGACTTCCACAACAATCGATGAACGCATTCGTAGAGAATGTTGATATAGCTTTGTCTCAAGATGTTGACCACATCTCGGCATATGGGTTGAAAGTCGAGGAGGGAACTCCTTTTTATGCGGCGAGAGATTCGCTGAACCTCCCCACGGAGGAGCTGTGGGTGGATATGTATGAGGAGCTGTGCGCTCGGCTGACAGACAAAGGCTTTTTGCAATATGAGGTTTCGAATTTTGCAAAAGTCGGTCATGAGTGCAAGCACAATATCACATATTGGGAGCTGGGAGAATATTTAGGGTTGGGAGCAGGTGCGCATTCGTTTTTCTCAAACAAGCGATTTTCCTTCTGCGCTGATATCGAAGAATATTGCGACTTCATGGAAGGGAAAACCACGAAGAAAATCACAAGGGACTATCTTGAGGTCACTGCTAGCGAGCGCTACTATGACTATATAATGCTCGGGATGCGCATGGCGAAGGGAATTGACACAGAAGAATTTGCGCGTAAGTTTAATAAGGATTTTGAGACTTTTTTAGGACAAAATTTGTCGAAATACGTAGAACATGGTTTTATTGAGCACAAAATAAACAATTACAAATTCACGACTAAAGGTTTTTGCATGAGCAATTATATTTTAGCTGATTTATTGCCATAAAATGCACCATTTTTATACCAAACCAAGCGAACAGACACAAAATAAGCAAAAAGCAAATCAGTTCAAATAAGAAAACATCAGAGATACCTATTATTATAATAAGCGAGGTGAGATTGTGGACGAAGGGAAAAAGAGCTTTAGCTCATTGACAAAGGGTGATATAAAATCACTGTTTATAATCAGTTTGAGTTTTATGGCGATTAATCTGGCGTGGTCTGTGTATAATTCCATTGTGCCGATTTTTCTGGATAATTTTACTGCGTCGACGGCGCTAATCGGATTTATCATGACCTTTGACAATATTTTCGGGCTGGTGCTTCAACCTTTTTTTGGCAAGCTGTCCGACAAGACAAAGTCGCGTTTTGGGCGGCGCACACCTTTCTTGATGGTAGGTGTTCCTGTGGCGGCGGTGGCAGTCGTCGCAATCCCATTTGCAAAAAACATCGGTCTTGCGCAGATGGCAGAAGAGGGAAAACTAAACGGCATTATATATGCGTTGCCGATGATGGCGGCGATTATCGTCATGAATTTTGCGATGTCAGTCTATCGAGCGCCAACTGTCGCTCTCATGCCTGACATGATACCGGCACATAAGCGGAGCGAGGCAAACGGGATTGTAAATCTCTTTGGAGGCTTGGGCTCGGTGCTTGCGTTTTTAGTCGGTGGATTTTTATTTGACATCAACGAGTACTTCCCTTTCTATGTCGTTGCAGTCGGCATGACGGCGACATTGTTTGTTCTAATCACACGGTATCGCGAGCCGGAGACGCCATATGAGGCGGACGAGGAGGAAAGCGAGGCGGAGCAACTCAAAAACAGCTCTGCGGATCTGTTTTCGTGGAAGAATGGACCGCCGCTGTTTCGCACAAATAGGAATTTGATGCTATTATTGCTATCGGTGTTCTTCTGGTTTTGCGCCTACAATGGAGTGGAGACATTTTTCACATTATTTGCAGCAGACCAATATGGGATGTCGGGCGGAGATGCGATGATAAGTGCATCGGTGCTGTCCTTGTCATATCTTCTTTGTGCATTTCCTGCCGGAATTGTCGGTAAAAAAATAGGCAGAAAAAACGCAATGGTACTGGGCACAGGATTTACAATCACAGCTTGTGTCAGCGTGACCATCATCAGCATAAGCTCACTGTTGCCGCTGTTTTTATTTATTGCAGGTGTTGGTGTGGCGCTGATTAATATAAACTCTTTTCCGTCTATTGTTCAGATGAGCGGCATGGGCGAGGCTGGTAAATATACCGGTTTTTACTATGCATTTAGTTTTTCCGCAAACATTGCAAGTCCTCTGCTTTTCGGAGGGATTGCCGATTTGTTCAATTCAAACAGTAGCTTGTTTATATATGCCCTAGTGATGTATATTTTAGCGTTGATAACAATTCTTATGGTGGACAAGAATGCCATTGAGGCTCGCACAAAGGATGCAGATGTAGAGTAAATTAGCACTCTCATGTGGTGAGTGCTAATATTTACAATTTATTCATAGAAAAACGCCCGCTTGCACTTGACAAGTGGGTTTTTTAATGCTAAAATAAACACAGTTAGCACTCATAAGCCGAGAGTGCTAAGCCAAACGCAGAGGGGGTGAGCATTTGGGAATCAGCGAAAGACAGCAGAAAATTTTGGCTTTTATTGTGGAATACTATGTTGCAAATGCCCAGCCATGCGGTTCAAATCAGATTGCCGAAGGAGCGGGACTCGACGTTTCCCCCGCCACAATAAGAAATGAAATGGCAAGCCTTCTGGAGATGGGACTGTTAGTACAGCCACACACTTCAGCAGGGCGAATACCCTCAAAGGACGGATACAAGCATTATGTGGGATATATGATGGAGAAATACAAACTTCAAAATGAAACCACAAAGAAAATGCAAGATTTCATGAGTGACCGAGTGACGGAGCTTGAGAAAATCATCGTGGAAGCAGGAAAATTCATTTCAGATGTGACTTGCTACCCGACACTTGCAACCGCACCAAAACTTTCGATGCAAAACATAAGTCGTTTTGAGATAATGCCAATGGATAGCAGAAGCTTTGTCCTTATAATAAAGACGTCGAACGGATTGACAAAGACAAAACTTTGTAAAATCAGCGAATCTGTTTCCCCGAAAATCTTAAAACAAGTCTGCAAGGTCTTAAATGACAGGTTGACAGCGGTGCCGATACCGATGATTACAGTGGCGATGCTTGCAAGGCTCGAACAAGAACTCTCGCATCATGACTATGTGCTCCCGCCGATAATTAAATTTATCACAGATTGCGCTAAGGACTGGAGTGAACCTGAAATTGTGCTTGACGGAGAGAGGAAACTCCTCTCATATCCGGAGTTCAAAGACAGTGAAAAGGCGTTTGCCTTTACGGAGTTTTTGCATGACAAGGAAGCGCTCGCAGAGCTTATCACCATGTCATATAACAGCGATAGCATCGTGATTTCCATTGGCGATGACAACACAAATGAAGCGCTTAAAGATGCAGGTGTCATCATTGGGAATTACAAACTCGGAGAGAAAACTGTTGGCGCAATCGCAATTATTGGTCCGATGCGAATGGACTATGCGAAGGTTGCAACGCAGCTTGAATATTTTACAGTGGAGTTAAACAAACTATTATCAGAGATGTTTGGCTCAGAGAAATTGCTAGGAGGACGAACAATTGAAAGTGAATAATAAATCTGAAAATAAAACAAAAAAAGGAGACGGAGATGAGCTTTATAACAAAGACGGTGTTGGCATTGGGGGCGATAGCTCTAACGGGGTTTGCGATCCTCAAGCTGACGGAGAAAAAGGCGATATACACACTAATGGACGAGGAGGAGATTGTGGTGCCGGCGCCGATAATACCGACGATGGAGGAGCCACAGGAAACAGTGGAGACGGAGAAAACGGAGGAAACTCAGGATTGAGCGCTGAGGAAAAATATGCGGAGCTAAACGACAAATTCTTAAGACTGGCGGCGGAATATGATAATTATAGGAAGCGCACAGCTAAAGAAAAAGAGCAACTGACCTCATTTGTCGTGTCGCAAACATTGTCAAAGCTATTGCCAATTGCAGATAGTCTTGAGGCGGCAATCGCTCAAAAAGATGCAAATGTTGAGCAACTGGCACAAGGTGTTGAAAAGGTGAGCACATTATTTACGGACACACTTAAGGGGCTCGGGGTCGAGGAAATTGACACAACACAGGGCTTTGACCCGAATTTCCACAACGCAATCATGCATGTGGAAAATGCAGAGCTAGCTGAAAACAGCATCGTGGAAGTATATCAAAAGGGATATAAGTTCCAAGACAAAGTCATCAGAGTGGCAACAGTTTCAGTGGCGAACTGATAATAATAGAGTAGAATTAATAATATTAATAGTAACAATATGTAACTTAACGGAGGAATTATACAATGAGTAAAATAATTGGTATTGACTTAGGAACAACAAATTCATGTTTGGCGGTTATGGAAGGCGGCGAGTATGTTATCATACCTAATGCTGAGGGCGGAAGAACTACACCATCTGTCGTGGGCTTTTCGAAGACAGGCGAGAGAATGGTCGGCCAAGTTGCGAAGCGTCAAGCGATTACAAATCCAGATGGAACAATAATCTCAATTAAGAGAAAAATGGGTACAGCGGATAAAACCGATATCGGCGGTGGAAGCTATTCACCTGAAGAAATTTCTGCAATGATTTTACAAAAACTAAAGACAGACGCAGAAAACTATCTT
>CAYJIE010000028.1:18591-27020 GCA_964370145.1 uncultured Oscillospiraceae bacterium | reverse complement strand
CGAAAATTCAATGTTTATAAAAAATTCAAAATAGAGCATTTTTTATCATTTGGTAATTTAGACGAAACGAATAAAGACAGCATTAGAAAACGTATACATATTGATAATATAAATATATTTTCAAACCTGAAAGATGTTGTCCCAAAGGAAACAGAAGATCCCTACCCACCAAAAGAAATTTTATCTGTGAGGTGATTTTATGACAAACTTCGACTTCCTAACTCTCGACCCGCAGTTTGACTCCTTTTCACAAACCGCAGTAATCGCCGAAAAACTGCTACATATCGACATGATAAGCTCTGCGATGAACAGTCGCCGAGCCTTGGAGTTTGCCGTAAAGTGGATGTACTCCGTCGATAAAAGCCTTGACCGCCCATACAATGACAACATTCACAACCTCATCAATCAAGTGGAGTTTCGTGAGGTGGTCGGTGCGGACTTGCACAAGCGAATTGATATTATCCGCCAAATCGGAAACAATGCGACACATGAGCATAAAAAAATCAAGTTTGAGGAGGCACAGCTCGCCCTTGAAAACTTGTTCATTTTCTGTGATTTCATCGCATATTGCTACGGCGACAATGACTATGTAGAAAGAGAATACAACCCAAATTTAATCGACGATGAAACCTTAGACGATTATGAAGAACTTGAACTCGACTTCAAAAAGCTTGTCGAAGAAAACAAATCGCTCAAAGACGAGCTGACCGCAAGAAGATTAGAGCAAGCAAAGACATATGTCCCAAAACCGCTTGACCTCTCCGAGTTTAAGACAAGAAAAATCTACATAGACACGATGCTAAAAGATGCGAATTGGGTCGAGGGGAAAAACTGGCTAAATGAAGTTAGAATTGAGGGAATGCCAAACAACTCCGATGAGGGCTTTGCGGACTATGTGCTGTACTCCGACGACATGAAACCGCTCGCAATCATTGAGGCGAAGCGTACCTGTGTCGATGTGGCAAAGGGCAGGCAACAGGCGAAGTTATATGCAGATTCACTCGAAAAGAAATACGGCAGACGACCTGTGGTGTTCCTCTCAAACGGCTTTGACACGAGAATTGTCGATGGGCAATATCCAGAGAGAAGAGTTGCCACGATTTATTCAAAACGAGACCTTGAAAAGCTGTTTAATCTTCGCCGCTCGAAAACAAGCCTTAAGCATATCCAAATAAAGAAGCATATCGCCAATAGATACTATCAAGAGGGGGCGGTGCGTGCTGTATGCGACAGCTTTGGTGAGCGAAACCGTCGTAAAGCACTGCTTGTAATGGCGACTGGGAGCGGAAAGACGAGGACGGTAATTTCACTCGTCGATGTGCTACTTGAACATATGTGGGTGAAAAATATCCTGTTTTTAGCGGATAGGACTTCGCTTGTGACACAGGCGAAGCGCTCATTCGTGAATTTGCTCCCTGATTTGTCGGTGACAAATCTTTGCACGGATAAGTTAAATTATAATGCACATTGCGTTTTTTCAACATATCAGACGATGATGCATTGCATTGACAATGTGCATGATGAGGAGGGGAAACTCTACACTTCGGGGCATTTCGACTTCATAATCTGCGACGAGGCGCACCGCTCAATTTACAACAAATACCGTGATATATTCACATATTTTGACGCACCTTTAGTGGGTCTTACCGCAACGCCAAAAGATGAAATTGACAAGAACACATATGAAATATTCGAGCTTGACAACGGTGTGCCGACATATGGATATGAGCTTGCACAGGCGGTAAAAGATGGCTTTTTAGTCGATTTTCTCTCGGTGGAAACGACTTTGAAATTCCTCGCTCACGGCATTGTCTATGATGAGTTATCCGACGAGGAAAAAGAGGAATACGAAAACACTTTTGAAAATGAGGACGGCAATTTACCGGAGCAAATCTCGTCAAGTGCGTTAAACAGCTGGATTTTCAACGAGGACACAATTAGACAGGTGCTCCACATTCTCATGACGCAGGGGCGACAAATCGAATATGGAAAGAAAATCGGAAAGACGATTGTATTTGCGAAAAATCACGACCATGCTGAGAAAATATACGAAGTTTTCGGAAAAGAGTATCCGCATCTAAACGGATATGCAATGGTGATTGATAATTATATGAATTATGCGCAATCGGCGATTGATGAGTTTTCCCAGCCAAACAAGTTGCCGCAAATCGCAATTTCCGTGGATATGCTTGACACAGGAATAGATGTGCCGGAAGTGCTAAATCTTGTGTTCTTCAAAAAAGTCATGAGTAAGGCGAAGTTTTGGCAGATGATAGGGCGCGGAACAAGGCTTGCACCTGCGTTAATTGACGGTGTCGATAAAGACAAGTTCTATATTTTTGATTTCTGCGGAAATTTTGAATTTTTCAGAATGAATAAAGGACGTGCCACTGCTAATATGTTAGCGCTTCAAGGGGCGATATTTGACCTTAAAACACAAATGGTGTTTAAGCTCCAGTCGATTGAATACCAGACAGAGGAATTGTCCGCATTTAGGGGCGATTTAGTAGACTATTTAGTATGTAAAGTCAAAGAGCTTAACATTGAAAATTTCGCAGTAAGACAGCATATTAAGTATGTTGACTTATACTCTGATGCAAATAATTTCACGGCACTTTCATTTGAAGATACATTGCTTATTAAGGAGCATATTGCGCCACTTATACAGCCCGATGAAGATGAAGCAACAGCATTGCGCTTTGATGCGCTGTTATATGGGATAGAGCTTGCATATCTTGCAGGCAGTACATATGGACGAGCGAAAAGCGACTTGATGAATAGGGTTAGGGGGATTGCAGGAGTTGCAAATATTCCCGAAATTAAGGCGCAGACAGAATTGATTAATAAAATTTTACATACAGATTATCTTGAAAGTGCTGATGTGTTCGACTTTGAAAATATCAGAAAGAACCTTAGACACTTAATTAAGTATATCCCCAAAGCTAAAGTGACTTATCAAACGAATTTCACCGATGATATTTTAGGAATGGAGTGGCGAGAAGCTGATCTTGAGAGCGACGATTTGAAGAATTATCGAGCAAAAGCAGAGTTTTATGTTCGTGAAAACCAAAACGCTCCTGTAATAGCAAAGCTAAAATCAAATGTGCCACTATCAAACGATGACATAGCAGAGCTTGAGAAAATATTGTGGGGAGATTTGGGGTCTAAAGAGGATTATAAAGCGGAATTTGGTGAAAAGCCACTTGGTGAATTTGTGCGTGAAATTGTAGGTCTTGATATGCATGCGGCAAAAGAGGCGTTTGCGTATTATCTTGACGGGGCAAATCTCGATGCAAGACAGATATATTTTGTCAATCAAATTGTGGAGTATATTGTGCACAATGGGGTTATGCGTGATTTGTCGGTACTGCAAGAATCTCCATTCACGGATAAGGGGAGCATTGTCGAGGTGTTTACTGACTTGACACTGTGGCAAGGCATAAAAAGTGTCATTGACAGAATAAATGAGAATGCTGCGGCTTGAGTTTATAAAGCGTGACAGGAGTTGAGGCGATAGGGTTTCAATCCTGTCACGCTTGGATAAGATGATGAAAACGATTGAAAAAATATCACTAAATTAATAAAAACAAGACATACTAAAAGTGATAAATAGCTAACCAAACAACGGAGGTATATATGAGCAAATACATTAAGAGTGTTTTATTAGTTTTAATCTTTTCCACCATCTTTGCTGCATGTACACAAGAGGGCGATATGCAAGATGACATTGACCCGACAAACACAAATTTCACTTTTCCAAGCGATGATTTGACCTTGTATAAATCCGTAAGTCTTGACGAAAGTTCTGTCGGAGCTGACCACGGATTTACAGGTGCGATGCTATATACGACTGCTGGTAAAGATGAAGACGGCGAATTTATGTGGGACGATAGCCAAGAATTTGCACTTGTGGTGGAGCATGATAGTGGTTATCACGAGCTTATTCCACGGCAGATGATTCAACTCGGAGAGATTGATTTCAAGACATTTTATGAAGTGGAAACAAACGATTTTCATGTGCTTGCGGAGTATAATCAAATGGCAGGGGTGAAGATAGTCGATTTTGTCTATGACGAAGAAAAAGGTGAGTTTAACGAAACCGTTGTATATGAAGCCTCAAATATAAACTATATGCAAGAAGCAAAAGCGAGGGAGTAATCCCTCGCTTAAGGAGTAATCCCTCGCTAATTTGTGTTCGATTTTATATACCGCACTTCTATAATTTCTTTGCCACCGATGTTGAGCGTAGCTTTGTCATCACTTTTCTCATAACCCATCGCCTCATAAAAAGCACAGGAATTTAGGTTTTCTTCGAGCACCCAAAGATATGTTTTATCAAAGCCAAGCTCCTTTAGCTTATCATGTGCAAATTGAAGAAGTTTTCTCCCATAACCCTTATTGTGGTGGTCAGGGTGCACATAAATTGACCAAATTTCACCAAAGCCTGCCATGCTCTCCTCACGAGCGGCGCCATAAGTGACAACCCCGACAAAATTATCATCAACACTTAAAAAATATGCTGTGCGCTCCTCATCTTTGAAAAACTCTGTCCAATAGTCAAAAGAAAGCTCGTCTAAATAATCATGCGGCACGAAATCTCTATATGAGATTTTCCAAGCGTCAGCATGAATACGACTTGCCATATGCGCAGTGTCGGGAGCAACTTTGATAAAGCAGTGTTCCATAAAATGCACCTCCGATAACTTAAGCCTTCTTCTTCCTTGGCTTTGGAATGGGTGTGATTTTCTCCAAAGCAATGACCGCATCATGAGCAAGTTCACGATTTTCAATGTCTAAGATATAATGCTCCTTTGCACCGTTATAGGGAACACCCCTTTCGGCGTCCTCCATAAGAGCGGTCGTCTCGCCTTTGATTTTCACATATACAGTGTTGTCACAGACGAGAAGCACAGGCTTATCATTTACATAAACCATGTATTCTCCAAACATTTTCTTGTAACGGACAAAACCTGTCCCGTGAATTTGCTCGCAGACAAATTCGATATAATCCACTGATGTAGCCATGTTGCCTCCAAAATCAAATTATTATTTTAGTGCGATGTAAATGTCAATATCCGCATTTTCCCAATCGCTGTTTAGATATTCCTCAAAATCGCCGGTAAAACTCCTGTCCAAGTCCATGCACCAAATCTCGCCCCACGCTTTTGCGACAGCATGCTCCATATGCCCGTGAATAGAAAATTTTGCATATTTTCCGCTTGGGATTGTCTTTGCAACAAGTTCAGGGTTCTCGTTTTTGCTGACCTCGTTTCCGGCACTCACGACATAAGAGCCGTTGTCATAGTCGCTGTAAAGTCCGATTGCGTAGGTATTTACCTTGTTTTTGATGCTCTCGTTAATACCTGTCTGATAAAGCTGTGTCCAAAGCCCTGCGATTTTTGCCCCCATCTCTGGGTCTGTGTTCGAAGTTTTTGTGCTGACACCTACAATAGTTTTTTCTGTTAGATTTACGATTTCGTACTTCATAATTAATCCTCCTAATATTGATGACTTAATTATAAAATACATAATGCGTCAACAGCATGTCATATTATAAATATTTTTTCAATATTTCCTCGTATTTATTTTTCAAGGCATCTCTTACCCAAACAGGTGAGAGGACTTCACAATCTGCGCCAAATGTCGCCACATAGGCAAAAATTGAATCAATGTCCTTTGGGTATTTCATTACTCCTATAAAACTGCCGTCCGACTCCTTTTCATACTCGCTAAATTCGTCATAGACACGATAGGCAAGCTTTCCCGACAGCTTTAATTTAAGCTCGATATACTCATCATCTGTAATATATAGTTTTGTCAGCACAGGATTTGTGAGTGTTCTTGTAAAAGTTTTGTCGGTCACTGCAAGCGACTTAATCCGAGAGAGCTTGAAAAAACGAAAATCGGAACGCATAGCACAATAGCCGTAAAGATAGCGGCTCATGCCACGAAAACACAGCCGAAGTGGCTCTATTTCGCGCACAGTGTCCTCACCCTTAGAGCTTGAATAATTAAAGGTGACCACTTGCTTTGCAATAATTGCAGATTTTAGTGCGTTGAAAATCTCCGCCTCTTGGTCAGCATTATACCACATGGAAAAGTCAACTTCAAGCCAGTCGGGATTATGACTTCCAAAAAGGGAACTCAGCTTGCTTAGTGCAGTATTGGCATCGGTTGGATTCACCGCTGTAATTGCATTTAGCGAGGATAGAATTTCTGTTTTTTCACTCTCCGTCAACACTGTTTTATTAAGCACAAATTCGGGCAACAGGCTAATTCCGCCGCCCTTGCCCTTTGTTGCATAAATCGGTATACCAGCAGAGGAAAGTGTATCCACATCACGATAAATCGTGCGTGTGGACACTTCAAAACGCTGTGCAAGCTCTGATGCTGATACCTTTTCTTTATCGAGGAGAATGTAGATTATTTCAAAAAGTCGATTAATTTGCATAATTCACCGTCAAAAATTCATTTTTTAGCTCTGTCACAAGGGTTTTGCAGGTGTTGAGTTGAATTTTCGAGTAGAAATTGTCAGCAATTTCACTGCCTTTGCCGATGGTAAGTGCGGCATTTGCGTCCTCGATAGTTTCCCAAGTGACAAAATCCGTCCATATGTCCTTTTGCTTGTACTGCACCCATGAGACAAAGCCGTCAGCTTTTGACACAAGCTCATCGTGCAGTTTCTTTGTTACAATTGTAAACTCATCATCTGTGATGTTCTTTTTTAGCTTAAATGTAAATATCCATGCAGCTCTTGACATTTTAAGTCCTCCTTTTGTTTATGAGGTTATTATATGATATAAAACTTGACAACTGCATGTCATATTATAGCATAAAAATGAAATAAAGGCAATTAAAAGAATGTTCACTGGTGAATACAAATTATAGTAAAGTTATATAGAATTATTATAATAATCTTCGTTGCTTATGCCATATAGCTTTATGGCATGCGTTGTGCTATTGTTGTCTTGCCAAGGAAGCTTGGACAAAACGAACGGAGGACGACAAAATGGCAACAAGCATGAAAAAGCTAATATTCACAGCACTGCTTACAACAGCACTCACCATGACCGCATCAGCAGAGGGTATCGACACAGAATTAGCAACAACACCAACAAGACCAAGCTACACAGCAGAGCAACTGAAGAATTCAAATGTAAAACCGAACGGCGAGTCTGTCTCCGCTGAGGAGCTTGCGGCGAGGAGTAATCCGACAGAGGAACAAAAAGCAGAATTGTACGCATCACAGGCGACGACAGCGAGCCAATATAGGGTGCGATCAACAACAGAAATGCCAGCAAACACCGAAGAAAAGAAATCCACAATCACAATAACAGTAGGCGATGAGACTATAACTTACTACAAGCAAGATTATGAGCCTGACCAAATTGCAAAAATGGGTGACAAACGAGTGGTTGATGGAGTTCATCAAAGGTACTTCGCTGGTTTCGGCTGGATTGAGTACGACCCCAATGCAAGTGTAATCGGCATAGTGGTCGACGGCCCCGGAGACATAAACAAACAAGTCGGATATATGGGATAGCTAAGTGAGCGCACAGACGAAAGTCTGTGCGCTCTAATAATGCGAGGAGAAATAATGAGTGAATTAAAAAGTCTATGCGCAAAAATCCCTGTGGAACTACATGACAAAGTGACAACAATAAAAGAGCTAAGCGGAATGAACATAAATGATTATGTTGCTAAAATTATCACTGAATATTATGACAGAAAAGGAGACTACAACATGGAGAAAACAAAGACAATTGCAATTCAAGTCAGCGAGGAGCTAAAGGAGAAAATCACTGCGCACCTCACAAAGACAGGGCTAAGCCTTAAACAATTTTTAACCGACCTTATTGAAAATGCAATTAATGAAACGGAGGAGAGACAATGAAACTAATAACAGAATTATACTTCAACAACAACGACCCAAACGGCAAAGGATTTGAGCACAACGATGACTATAACCATGCAATGCAAGTTATTGGAGACAATGAGGAGCAACTTATGAAAGTGTTACAAGGCGAGGAAAAGAAACTGTTTAGCCAACTAATGAATGCACATATGACGGTGCTCGGTGAAGGCTCAATCACCAACTTCACCCTCGGCTTCAAACTCGGCGCAAAGTTCTCAACTGAGGTACTGGACGAAGATATTAAATGTTGTCTGAAAGATTCCACAAATTAAATATACATACTAAAAGGTAATTGTGCAGATGCAGTCTGCACAATTACCTTTTAGACTTAACTTAATAAGAATATCAAATAAATCAAAAATGGAAAACTCAAAACAAATTTCTTAACTCACAATATAAAAGTTTACAAAGTTCACTTAATTTTTCCCTGTAACTGTCGCCAAAAACCGACAGTTTATTATTTTCAGAAAAAATATTCTAAATTACTATTTACAAATCAAAACTTTTGTGTTAT
>CAYJIE010000028.1:10239-18581 GCA_964370145.1 uncultured Oscillospiraceae bacterium | reverse complement strand
AAAAAGAACATATGTTTAGGTTAAAATTCTTTCAAAAACAACAAGGAGGTAAATGCTTATACAAACAGAAAAATTAATACCTTGGGAAGATGAAATTTATCATGAGCCGTGCCACGAAATGAACGAGCACTATACCGAGCCGTATCACATTAAAGAGGGTTGCTTGTACAAAACTGTTGTCAACGCAGCATCGTACAGAGACATCAAGCTCTGCAATTTTGTGCCGTATCTTGAATCGGATTTTGTGCTTGACGATGGAGTTGACACTGTGCGCTATCTCAAAATTGGTGGTGTCCTCTGTGACGGAACAATGCTCCCATCAGTGACTATGTCAGTGCAAGAGTTCAATGCGATGAACTGGGTAACAGAAAAGTGGGGCACGAAGTGCAACATTGAAGCTGGGCAATCTATGCGTGAGCATCTGCGCCATGCAATTCAGTCGACCTCAATCCATGTCGAAAATTCCACTGTCTATGCACACTCTGGTTTTCGTAAAATTGACGGCGCACTGCGTTATCTCCTTGACGGCATGGAGCTCACCTGCGAGACACACAACAATGTGCTCCGCAATTATCATTTTCCGATCAAATTAGACAAACTTAATATCGATTCAAGTTACAAACTTCTGCTCAGCAAGCTCGCTCCTCCAAAGATTTTGTATCCACTTGTCGTGTTCCAATTCCTCGCACCGCTCACGCATCTGCTTAACTTTGGCGGACATATGCCAAAGACGGTACTTGTGTTAGTCGGTCGGACAGGCTCGAAGAAGAGTTCACTCTCAGCGCTCATGCTCTCGCATTTTGGTGACTTCACTTTTGACACATTACCGCTATCATTTCGTGATACTGGAAACAGCATCGTCGAGAGGTTGCATACGCTAAAAGATTTGCCGACCGTCATTGACGACTTCCACCCAAGTGCAGGGGGTTATGAAGAAGTTTCGATGATGAAAAATTATCAGCTTGTGATGCGTGCCTTTGGCGACAACACTGCAAGGGCGAGCCTCACCCAATCAAGAGAACTGCGTGACGCAAAGCCTCCAAGAGGAATCGGCATAATAACCGCTGAATTTATTCCGACTGTGAGTGAAAGTGGGCTTGCACGAAGTCTGCAAGTGTAAATTTCACCGAGTGATATTGACATGGAACTGCTTTCAATTTGGCAAAGCCGTGCAAAAGATGGTGACCTTGCAAATTCAATGAAAGCGTTTGTGCTGTGGCTTGAATCAAAACTCGATTGCAAAAAGAGTATAGCGAAATATGTCGCAATGCTCACTGAACATTTTGAAGATTTTCGTAAGATGATTCGAGAGGAACTCGTGAAAAGTGGTGTTGCCTTTCACGACAGAATCCCTGATGCCTGTGCAGATCTTTTCGTTGCATTTTCCGAGATGACAAGGTTTTACAGAGCAACAAATATTATGTCGATGGGCGATTTAGAAGCGCTGTCCGGCAGTTTTTATTCTGTTATAATTGAGCTTGCGACGAAGCAATGTGAACTCATAAAGCATCGCTCAAATGCAGAAGTGTTTATTGAAATTATCTCGTCCATGCTCGCAAGTGACTTCGTGCAAATTCCGAGCAAGCAAAATTGTTCAGCAATTCGTGACGAGGTGATTGGATACCGTGATGATTTATATTTTTATCTCAACATGGAGGCGACATATAAAATGGCGAGGAGGTTTTGCCTTGAGCAAAACGAGCCGCCACTTGTGGGGAAGAATATTTTGCTAAAGGAACTTGCGGAAGATGGATTTATTATTGTGGATAAGGGTAAGACCGCTACAAAGGTGGTGAAACTTGTCAACGGAAAAAGTGTGCGAATTGCTGTTTTCTCTCGCAAGAATTTTGATGAGAATAAAAGCACACTCGTTGCATAGAATTTTTTCGTGTGGAAAGTGTGGAATTGGTCTGCAAAGCGTTGGCACGACTGGATTAATTGCAAAACAAAAGTGTGTCAGAAAGTGTGGAGCGGCGTGGAATTTGTGTAGAGCGAGTGTGGAAAGTAATTTTTTCTCTACACTTCGCACCACAGTAATTCTACACTTCTGAAAATGCTAAAGTCGTTGATACAACTGTAATTGAGTTGGTGCTCTACACTTTCTACACTGAAAATTTGCACAGCTGGACTTCTGTTATAAAGCCCACGCACAACACCCCCTCTGAGGTGAAAATGCACATCTACAAACATCGTTTTTGACACCTAAAATCCATGGGTAAGGTAGTTTGACCTTTGAGAACTAATCCCCCCACAAAACGCAAATTTGAGGACTTTATAAGCAATAAAACCATGGACATATACACTCTAAATGTATACACAAAACACGATGTGTAGACGTTTTTTCTCTCCTTTGGGAGAGGCAAGCAGAGCATATGTCTACACACATATTACACTCAAAAATCCTACTGTGCGGGAGACCCGCGCCCCTTTTACAATCAGAGAAAGGAAATGATTTTGAAAGACAAATATATCAACTTTAGAGCGAGTGAGCGAGAGAAAAAACAGCTTGCAATTATGGCAAAGAAAGCGAAAATGTACCAGTCGGACTTTATCCGCCATGCCATTTTCAACAAAGAAATTGTTGTCATCGACGGACTAAAAGATGTGCTAAAAGAGCTAAAGCGAATCGGAAATAATCTCAATCAAATTACAACAAGGTCAAATATGGGACACTTTCAAACGGTGTTCCTCACCGAAACAAAAGCAGAGTTTGCGAAAATAAATGACAGCATCTCTCTGTTATGTGAGCGGAAAAATGACTTGATTGAAGCGGACAGTTTTGACGATGAAGAGGAGGTTATCAATAATGATTTTGAAATTAACAGTGCAGACAAAGCTGAATATTTAGAAAATTCAGTCCCAGTTGAGCCTACCACCCCAAGCACATTTGATGACCCTTTTGAGAAGTTCCAACAAGCTATGCAGGCAAATCATGAAAAACATCGTGCCATAGAGGAATACGAAAAACCGCACAATCCGAGCTTTGCAAACACCACCTCAAAGCCAAAAGCAAGCTCTGTATTCTCAGACTTCTTCGACAGAAACAGAGGTGACTGATATAGCAACGGTAAATTATATGAGCTATCGCACACAAAGTGCAGCGACCCTCAAAGGCACAATTGCCTATGTCTGTCAGCGGAGCAAAACCGCAATTTCGCTCACCGATGCAAAACAAAAGCACAATGTATATAATGAAATTCCACCGCAAGGCGAGGGGATAAAACTTTTGTCTGGGCTCAACTGCACACCAGAGTCTGCATGCTCCGAATTCATTGCAACAAAGTCAATTTACGAAAAAACTGACGGCGTGCAGTTCTATCATTACACTCAAAGCTTCAAAGATGACGAGGACATCTCGCCGCTCATCGCACATGAAATCGCGATTAAATTTGCGGAAAAGCACTATAACGATTACGAAGTTTTAGTCGCTACACATGTGGATCAAGAACATTTGCACAGCCATTTTATCATCAACTCTGTCAGTTTTGAAACAGGCAAAAAGCTTCATGAAACCCCAAACACTTTACAAAATCTTCGCCAGACATCGGATATAATCTGTAAGGAATATGAGCTTAGTACACTCGAGCCGTATCAGCGAGGACGGACTATCAGTCGTGGTGAGCAGAAAGCAAAGGAGCAAGGCACGAGTTGGAAGTTCAATCTCTGCCTTACGATTGAGTCGTCAATGAAGAAGTCACGGACAAAAAAGGAGTTCATCGACGAAATGAAGTCACGCAATTATGAGGTGACTTGGACGGACGAGCGCAAAAGCATAACATACACTTGTCCCAATGGTATGGCGTGCAGAGATGATAGATTGTATGGCAGAAAATATTTAAAAGAGAATATGGAGAGGGAGTTTGAACTCCGCGAAAGCAATGTTGAACAGTCCGAAAACATAACTGGTTGGGAGTATGAGCGCAAGTATTTATTCGCTCCACCTGAGATGCAAGCGCAGATGCAAAACAATCAAATGAAGCATCTCACAAATGAAATTTTGTGGGCGGCGAAAGGCGTGCTCTATGCAATAAGTGCTGATGACGAGTTAAATGCACTTGTAAATCTCACGATGTTAACAGCATTGTCTATGGTCGGCGCATATCTCTTGGTACAAAAAATTCAAGACTTATACGCAGAAGAAAAACTGACAGAGGACAACATGATAAATTCAATCGAAGAACTAAAACTTGAGCCGGAGAACAATATCCACTTTGAGGAAGTGCAAATTGAGGAGCAAGTGCAAGAACAAGAGCAAGAATTTACAATGACCATGATGTAGGAGGGGAAGTTATAAATAAGAATCAAAGGTATAAAAATATTTACGTTGAATACGGCGAAGACCAGTTGTTCAAAGAGCATGATTGCAGGATACTTGGCGAAATTATTGACACGCATATGACGAATATTCCGCTTTGGTTTCGCAGAATTAACACATTAAGTTCACATGAGCTCAAACATGATTTATTTTCTATGAAAAAAGAGTAGCTATATGTGAAAACCTGTGGTATAGTGTGTTCAAACCACTAAAAAATCAGTGGAAAAATGGTGCAACACCCAATGAAAGGAAGTGGAATATGAGCTTACAACAGCATATTAAAGCGGTCAGTTATCTGCGTTTTTCCTCGGAAAATCAGCGTGACGAGAGTATTGACGCTCAGCGCGGAGCGATTGAAGAATATGCAGAAAAGCATAATTATCTGATTGTAAAAGAGTATGCAGACCGTGCAAAATCTGCAAGGAGTGACGACCGCCCTGAGTTCTTAAACATGGTACAAGACAGCAAGAATGGCGAATTTAGCGTTGTTATCGTAGACAAGCTCGACAGGTTCAGTCGAAATCGCTTCGACAGTGCGTATTACAAGCAACAGCTAAAAACGAGCGGTGTCACCGTCGTGTCGGTCAAAGAGAATATCGACGGCTCACCTGAGAGTGTCATCATGGAATCGGTGCTCGAGGGCTTTGCCGAATATTATTCGCTAAATCTCGCACGAGAGACGATGAAAGGCTTAAAGGAAAATGCGTACCAAGCAAAGGCGACCGGTGGCAAACCGCCATATGGATTTAAGATAAATCCCGAGACGAAGCTCCTTGAAATCAATCCGGACGAAGCTCCGGCGGTGAAACTTATATTTAAGAGAATGCTTGAGGGCGTGGGAAGTTCCAAAATCAGCGAGGAGCTATTCAACCTTGGATATAAGACGCGAAACCAGACTGCAATCTCGCCAAGCACGATAGGCGGCATGTTGAAAAACCAAAAATATTGCGGCACCTTCGTGTACAATAAGTCGTCGGCTAAAAATGCAAACGGTAAAAGAAACGGACATTCATATAAAGATGAGAGCGAGTGGATTGTGATTGAGGGCGGCTGTCCTGCGATAGTGTCCAAAGAGGACTTTGAAGCTGTACAACGCAAGATTGAGATAAACAAAGGAAAATTCATCGGACATAAGGCGAATAAAGAATATATTCTAAGTGGAAAACTCTACTGTGGAGGTTGTGGCGAGAAGTACCACGGCGAGAGCCGATTTGATAAAAGAGCAAACAAGGAATATATTTTATATGTCTGCTCTGCGAAGAAAAAGCGCAAGGACTTAAAGTGTACATCGACTTCTGTGCATCGTGACAAACTCGAATCGGCGATACTTAAAGTGCTTGCAAAAGAGATTTTTTGCAAGGAGATGGAGGAGCGAGTCGTCGGCTACTACAATCAATACTTAGTCGGGGTGGAGAGCGACTTGCAAGAGCATCTGCAAAGTATTAAGTCGAAAATAAAGGGGAACAACTCAGCACTCGAGGGTGTGCTCGAAGCGATTACAAAAGTGCGAAGTGAGGCACTGTTTGGAAAACTCGCAAGGCTTGAGGAGGAAAAGGGTGAACTTCAAAAACTCCTTGCAGATGCACAGATGAAAGTAAATGCCAAAAAAGTGACAGAGGAAGATATAAAAGTTGGGTTTAGCTTCGCATCGAATATTCTAAAGTCAGGGAAGCTCAAATCAAAAAAAGAATTGATTGAAAAGTTTATAGACAGAGTGGAAATATACGACGACGGAATATATGTTAAACTTAACTTCTCAAGATTTCGTGAGACCCCACCGCCAAATCCGTATAAAGACTTACCGATAAAAGAGCAAATTGAAATTGCAAGACAAATGTATGAAGCCGAGGTGACAGGTGATGTCCCTTCGGCTTCGGCTGATTATGGTGGGGAAAGTGGCATCAATCAAGGTAATTCGGAAGGAAAAGAAGCGGCGAAGAAAAACCATCAGGGTTTGTCTTGGCATGAAATCGCCCGTCCGCAGACGCTCTCTCTCCGCAAGGACGAGAGCCAAGATAAAACACATAATAAAACAAAATTCGAGGAAAAAGATGTTTTTTCCTCGAACAAATGTGGCGGAGAGAGAGGGATTCGAACCCTCGGTGGGGTATTAGCCCACACACGATTTCCAATCGTGCGCCTTAGACCAGCTCAGCCATCTCTCCGTATTAAGTTTTACCGCTCATATATTTTATCAAATTATCCCTAAAATGTCAAGTTTTTTTATTTTCGCTGACTTTTGTCTGTAATTAAATAATAATGCAATCTGTTTGTCACATAATATTTTGAGGTGATTTTATGTATATAGCAATTGGGCTGATTGTGGGAGCGATAAACGGGCTATTTGGAGCATTTGGCGGAATGATATTAGTGCCGCTCTTGATGAAATTTGCAAAAATCGAGGAAAAACAAGCATTTGCTACATCCGTATCAATAATACTTCCACTGTCAATTATGTCATGTATAATTTACATCTATCAGGGATCGTTTGACTTTGATTTAGCAAGCCCATTTTTGATTGGTGGTTTTTTGGGAGGATTGCTGTCGGGAAGATGCTTTAAGAAGATTCCCGTCATATGGCTAAAGCGTTTTCTTGGTGCTGTAATAATATACGGAGGAGTTAGGAGTATACTGTTATTGTGATTATAAACATTTTAGTGGGCGCTGTTCTGGGAATTCTTTCAGGCTTTGGAATAGGTGGCGGCTCAATTTTCATTCTCTACTTAACTATGATACTTCAAGTAGAGCAACTTACAGCGCAGGGAATTAATCTTGCATATTTCATTTGCAGTGGCACTCCAGCCCTATATTCACATTTAAAAGCTGGAAGAGTTGATAAAAAAGCAATGATTTGGTGTTCGCTATCCGGAATTTTTTCAAGTATTCTAGCAGGATATTTTGCAAATATGATTGATACGGATTTTTTGAGAAGAATTTTTGGACTTTTGATTGCTTTCATAGGTATAAAACTTCTTTTTTCAAAGGAAAGTAAGAGCGAAAAGCAATAATTCAATTTAGAAAAACACTGGACAAATTAGAATTCTTATGATATAATGACACGGGAACAATATGTTCCTTACACTAAAAAGATACACAAAAGGAGAATTTTAATGAACGAAACCACCGATTTCATTTTGCAAATGGCGATAGTCATTGTGCCATTTATGCTAATCTACTACTTCATGATGCTTCCACAAAAGAAAAGAGATAAAGCGATTACTCAAATGAGAAATCAATTAGCTCTTGGTGATCGTGTAATTACAATTGGAGGAATCATCGGCAAAGTTGTAAATATTAAAGACGATGCAATCACAATTGAAACAGGCACAGAGAAAAACCGTATGCGTGTAATGCGTTGGGCTATCCAAACGAGAGAAGGCGCTAGCAGTGCTGCACCTGCAAGTGCTGAGCAAAAATAATTAGCATATTAATGGACATACGCTCGTATAAATAAATATATAAAATTAGATTTTATTTATGGGGGCGTTTATGAAAAAAGATGCTAAAAAATCAGCAATTATACAAAATGTTATTGAAGCTTTAATCCCGATTGTTGTTTTTATTGTTTTTGTCATTGCTTTGACAATAATGACAGCAAAGAAGGACAACGGAGCAATGTTAGTTGTGGGAAGCTCGCTAATACCAATGATTACTGCAATCATCTGTGGATATCTCATCTCAAAAAGGGTTCACATTTCAGCTTTTTTTGCTGGGGTAATCGCAGGTATCGTCGTAATGGTAGCATTTCTAGCACTATCATCAATTCTATACAAAGCATTTCCGGATTCAATGCAAATGTTGATGTTGTCAGCGAAAATATTTCCAGCGGCAATTCTCGGGGCAATACTTGCGCTATCACGACGACCAAGGAAAAGAAAAACAGTTCAACAATAAATATAGGACATAAGGAGAGAGAAAATGAAACATATCAAAACAATCAGCAGCGCGAACTTAAAAGACACACAAGCACATGGTGGATGTGGCGAATGCCAAACTTCTTGCCAATCAGCTTGTAAAACATCTTGCA
>CAYJIE010000028.1:0-10229 GCA_964370145.1 uncultured Oscillospiraceae bacterium | reverse complement strand
AATTTAATTGACACATATAGCAGGGTTTTCCCTGCTATTGTTCTGCGGAGAATAAAACATGATACATAAATATGAACTAGACGGATATAAAATTGTTCTGGACGTGAACAGCGGTTCCTTGCATGAGGTTGATGACTGCGCCTTTGCTATTCTTGATTTCATTGAGGAAAAAGGGGAGTTTTGTGAAGAAATTCCAACGGAACTATACAATAGTGTTACAAAGTTTACGAGAGAAGAAATAGAAGAGACATATAATGAGCTATATCGAGTTTATAAAGAGGGATTACTATTTTCAGAGGATTTAGAGCCAATACAAATTGACATGACGACATCACCGATTAAAGCGATGTGCCTGCATGTCGTGCATGATTGCAATTTACGCTGTAAGTACTGCTTTGCAGACTCAGGCGAATATCATACCAAGCGAGAAATGATGTCATTTGAAGTTGGCAAAAAGGCGATTGACTATTTGATTGCCAGCTCAAAAGGTAGACGCAACTTAGAAATAGATTATTTTGGTGGTGAGCCACTTATGAATTTTGAAGTGGTAAAAAAAATCACAGACTATGCTAAAAGTCTCGAGAAAGAACATGACAAGGTTTTTCGCTTTACAGTAACCACTAATGGCGTTTTACTTGATGACGCTAAGCTTGCATATATAAATGAGCACATGGGTAA
This sequence comes from uncultured Oscillospiraceae bacterium, assembly GCA_964370145.1. Taxonomy (GTDB): domain Bacteria; phylum Bacillota; class Clostridia; order Oscillospirales; family Feifaniaceae; genus CAYJIE01. The sequence continues at coordinate 9,551 of CAYJIE010000028.1, read as the reverse complement.
TATTGTTTTATCTGTCGATGGGCGCCCTGAAGTTAATGATAAAATGCGCAAAAAAGTTGATGGCAGTGGTTGCTATGATTTAATTATGCCAAAGTTTAAGCATGTTGCAAATGCAAGAGATCAGCAGGGTTATTACGTGCGCGGTACATTTACAAAGTGGAATAAAGATTTTGATAAAGATGTTAGACATTTTGTTGAAAATGGTTTTGAGCAAATTTCGGTTGAGCCGGTGGCGTCTCCAGACGATGTACCATATTCAATTTCAAAAGAGGACTTGCCTGAAATATATGCAGCATATGAGAATTTAGCTAGGGATTATGTAAGAGATAGGGTAGCGGGCAAGTTTTGGAATTTCTTTCACTACATGATCGATTTAAGCGGCGGCCCATGTGTGATTAAACGTGTCACAGGTTGTGGCGCAGGTAATGAATATGTGGCGATTTCACCGAGCGGCGAGATTTATCCATGTCATAGATTTGTGGGCATGGAAGAGTTTAAGATGGGTGAACTCCATGACGATTTGCCCCTTGATATGGGAATTAAAAAGACTTTTGCAAGTCAAAGTATTTACACTAAGCCCGATTGTCAAGATTGCTTTGCAAAGTTTTTCTGTTCAGGCGGATGCGCTGCAAACAGTTTGATGTTTGGCGGTGATTTTAGCAATAGTTATGAAGTGGGTTGTCTAATGACGAAGAAAAGAGTCGAATGTGCGCTCATGGCACAGGTTGCAATTGAAAACCATAAAAATTAACAAAAAAAATGTTGAAATTTGATTGGATTTTTATTATAATATAATGAAAATGTCAGGAGGTAGTATATGAGCCTAAAGTACAATCGTATTCTTCTTAAAATTAGTGGCGAGGCATTGGCTGGCGAAGCGAGATTCGGTATAGATGAAAACATGGTTGAAAAAATCTGTGCACAGATTAAGGAAGTGGTGGAGCTTGGCGTTGAAGTCGGAATTGTCTGCGGAGGCGGTAACTTCTGGCGTGGAAGAAATGCTATTAATATGGAGCGGACAAGAGCTGACCATGCGGGAATGCTTGCAACTGTAATCAATGCACTGGCACTCCAAGACGCTTTACTTAAGCGTGGCGTTGAAGCGAGAGTTCAGACGGCAATTGAAATGAGAGCTATCGCAGAGCCATATATAAGAGGGAAGGCACTTTCACACTTTAAGCATAACTATGTGGTTATATTTGCCGCAGGGACAGGAAGTCCATTTTTCTCAACTGATACAGCGGCGGCGCTTAGAGCAACTGAAATTGGAGCAGATGCGTTGTTACTTGCAAAAAATATTGATGGTGTATACACTGCTGACCCCAAAATTGACAGTGAAGCTAAGCTTATTAAAAAGATTTCTTATCTTGATGTAATCAAGCAAAGACTTGCAGTTATGGATACAACAGCGACTTCTCTTTGTATGGACAATAAAGTACCACTTAGAGTTTTTGGAATTGATGTTCCTAATAGTATTGTTAAAATTGTCATGGGCGAGGATATCGGAACAGAAGTTCATGACTAAAAATATTATTTAATTTTTCGGAGGTTTAACAATGAAAGAGGCATATAAGGAATTTGAAGGCAAAATGCAGAAGACACTGGGTGTCTTAGAGGGTGAATTTAATTCCATTAGAGCAGGCAGAGCCAATGCGGCGGTGCTTGACAAAATCAGTGTTGATTATTATGGAACACAAACACCGATTAATCAACTTGCATCAATTGCAGTGGCGGAGGCTAGAGTCCTTTCAATCACACCATATGATGCGTCAGCGCTTAAGTCGATTGAAAAATCAATTCTAGCGTCTGACATTGGAATTAATCCCTCAAATGACGGCAAAACAATCCGTCTTACATTCCCACCACTGACAGAGGAGCGTCGTAAAGAGCTTGCTAAGCAAATTAAAAAGCAAGGTGAAGATGCGAAAGTCGCAGTGAGAAACATAAGACGTGATGCGATTGAGAAATTCAAGGACATGAAGAAGAAAAGTGAAATCACTGAAGATGACTTGAAAATTGCTGAGAAAGATATTCAAGATTTCACAGAGAAATTTGTGAAAAAGACAGACGACATGGTCGCGGTTAAGGAAAAAGAAATTCTCGAGGTGTAGTTTGATTTTTAATAAAAAGGACACAACTGAAGTTAACATCGATATGAGTCGGATTCCGACTCATATCGCTATTATTATGGACGGAAACGGTCGTTATGCAAAGAAGAGGGGCCTCCCTCGTAGCGCAGGGCACACGGTCGGAGCGAAGAAATTTCGTGAGATTGCTGGAATCTGTAAGGATATTGGCGTTAAATATCTAACTGTGTATGCTTTTTCCACGGAGAATTGGAAAAGACCACTTGAAGAAGTTAACGCTATTATGGGACTGTTTAAGGACTATTTAGAAGAGGCAAAAGAAAAGTTAATTGATGAAAACATCCGAGTTAACTTTATTGGTGATACATCGGCTTTTGACGAAGAATTAAGAGAGCTTATCGCTGAAGTCTCTGCAATGAATGATAATGAATCGGCACTTGTGGTCAATTTTGCGGCAAACTATGGTGGGCGCGACGAAATTGTTCGTGCGGCTAAACTTTCCTTTTTGGAAAAGGGCGAGGATATAACAGCTGACGATATTGACAAACACCTATATACAGCAACGATGCCTGAGCCTGAATTAATCATTCGCCCAGGTGGCGAGCGAAGACTGTCAAACTTTTTATTGTGGCAATCGTCATATAGTGAATTATATTTTTGTGATATTCTCTGGCCAGATTTTACAAAAGATGACCTATTTGATGCCATAATAGATTTTCAAAAGAGAAACAGGCGTTATGGTGGAATTTAACGCTTTATTTTAATAAATAAGAGAGATGCTTAACATGAAAATATCGGCAAAGATGATTTCCAGCACAGTCTATTTGTTCATAGCACTTCCGATACTTGCGATTAATAATTATTTTTTAACTTTGGCTACGATGTTTGTGATTTCAAGTTTTTGCATTACAGAGGTTGCCACAGTTTCCAAAGCTTTTTATAAAGAGGGGACTAAATACCCGATAACGACGTTAGCGGTAGTGGTGAATGCATTGATTTTGCTCGCACTTGGAATACAAGATGTGCAAAACCATATATATGTTATAGCGGCTTTTTTAGCTGTTCCAATACTGCTCATGATTTTTTGTGTGCTTAACTATGATAACAATTCCATCGTACGCTCAATTTTCGCACTTTTCTTTGCAGCAGTGATGCCATGTATGTTCTATTCATGCGTGATAACCAGCACAAATGAATATGGACTGTTTTTTCTCGCATTCACCTTTTTCGGGACTTGGATGTCAGACACTTCAGCGCAGTTTTCCGGAACTTTATTTGGCAAGCACAAACTTTCACCCAAACTCTCGCCTAATAAGACAATAGAGGGCAGTATCGGCTCACTAATTTGCACAGCATTATTGTTTTTATTTGGAGCGTCAGTCGCTGTGATGTTTGGCTATGCCGAAACTGCAAATCTTCAACTGGCATTTTTACTTGGACTTCTTGTATCTCTTGCAGGGCAAGTCGGAGATTTGTTCGCATCTGGAATTAAGCGTACATTTAGAGTGAAAGATTTCTCGAATCTAATCCCAGGACATGGCGGAATGTATGACCGCTTTGATGCATTCATGTTCGTTGCCCCAACTGTACTTATTTTCACATCGATATTTAATATTTTTTGAAATGGATTAACCTATGAAATCAATTAGCATTTTAGGTTCAACAGGCTCAATCGGGACGCAGGCACTTGATGTCGTGCGTCAATTTGATTTTAAGATTGCAGCACTGTCGGCTAATAATAATGTAGAATTACTTTGCAAACAAGCGATTGAATTTTCGCCTAAAATCGTCGCAATTGGAAACAGAGCACTTGAAGATGATGTTAAAACTCGACTTTTCGGGAAGAATATAAAAGTAGTCAGCGGCGAAGAGGGGCTTATTGAAGCTGCATGTGCAAATGATGCGCAAATTGTGCTCACAGCCGTTGTGGGAGCATCCGGAATTTTGCCAACAATTGAGGCAATTAAAGCGAAAAAGCATATAGCCCTTGCAAATAAGGAAACTTTGGTTGCCGCTGGATATATTGTAATGCCACTCGCAAAGGAATATGGCGTGGATATTCTGCCTGTTGATAGCGAGCATTCGGCAATTTTTCAATGTCTTATGGCAAGTGGGGAAGATGCACAGCTATCAAGACTAATACTTTGCGCCTCAGGTGGACCCTTCTTTGGTAAAAAGCGTGATGAACTTAGTATGGTAACGGTTGAGGACGCATTAAATCACCCATCATGGACAATGGGGAGTAAAATCACAATTGACAGCGCAACCCTTATGAATAAGGGCTTTGAAGTCATTGAGGCACATCATCTCTTTGATGTGGACTTTGATAAAATCGAAGTGACTGTTCATAGACAGAGCATTATTCATTCAATGGTTGAATTTTCGGATAAAGCAGTAATTGCACAGCTTGGAGTACCTGATATGAAGATACCGATTGCACTCGCTCTGACTTATCCAAAGCGCCGCAGCTTAGATGGCGAAGCACTCGACTTCACAAAGATGTCAGATTTGACATTTGCAAAGCCTGATATGGATACTTTTGGTTGCCTTGCACTTTGCTATGAAGCTGGGCGACGTGGAGGAGTTGTTCCTGCGGTATTAAATGCCGCAAATGAAATTGCAGTTATGAAATTCTTAAACAAAGAAATTTCATTTTTAGAAATTGAGAAAATCTGCGAAGGAGCAGTTCAAAATTGTCCTGATATTAAAAATGCAAGCATCGAGGACATTTTGCACTTCGACAAGATTACAAGAGAAAGGCTTAGAGGAAATATATGATAATTATTGCAATATTGCTGTTTGGTCTACTGATTGTAATACACGAACTTGGACATTACTTAGCGGCGCGCTGGGCAGGGATACGAATACTTGAATTTTCAATTGGTATGGGACCGACTATATATAAAAAAGAGAAAGATGGCACACAATATTCGCTTAGGTTGCTCCCAATTGGCGGTTTTGTCAAAATGGATGGCGAAGATGGTGAAAGTCGAGGAGAAGACGGTAACAAAGCAGATTACAGTGATGTAAAGGGAGTTCCTTTTACAGAGGTTTCTGCGTTTAAAAGAGCTGTTGTTTTATCAGCTGGCGCTATTTTTAACATCATATCAGCACTTATCATCATGTTTTTTATAGTAGGCGCTGAAGGCCAAATTGTCACAACCACAATCGCTAGCGCAAAAGAGGAGAATACCTCTTTTGAAAGTGGTTTGCAAGTTGGCGATGAGATTGTTGAAATTGAAGGCAAAGCAGTCAATATTTCAACTGATATAATTTATCTTCTGCTGCACACAAACGGAGAGCCGCAAGACCTTACAGTTATGCGCAATGGAGAAGAGATTTTAATAAGCGATGTTGTTTTCCCAACTTTTGAAGATTCGGGTATGGTATTTTCTTATGCAGACTTTTTTTGTACAAGAGGGGAGTTAACTCCGCTTACCTTAATTCATGAGTCATTTTTCCGCTGCACATCAATCATACGCGAAGTATACACAACGATTATCGGCATGATTACGGGAGATGTTCCAATGTCTGCTGTTTCAGGCCCTGTTGGCACAACTCAGGTTATTGGCGAAGTATCTTCACAAGGTTTTTCCTCACTTATCAGCCTCATGGTATTTATCAGCATTAATCTTGGTGTTGTGAATTTAATTCCATTTCCAGCCCTTGATGGTGGACGTCTTTTTTTCCTTTTAGTTGAAGTTGTGAGAGGTAAACCTATGAAAGCAGAGCACGAGGGATTTATCAATTTAGTAGGTTTTGCCCTCCTTATGGTGTTAATTGTTTTTGTCACATATAATGATATAGCCAGATTATTTGGAGGTGCGTGATGAGAATTTCACGTCAAATCATTGTCGGTGCTGTCAAAATTGGCGGTGGCGCTGAAGTTGTTGTGCAGTCCATGACGAACACCAAAACGATTGATATTGAAAGCACGATTGCGCAGATTAACACACTTTCGGAAGTTGGTTGTAAAATCGTGCGCATTGCACTTCCCAATATGGAATCTGCAAAGGCAGTTGACAAGATTAGAGAGCGAGTGAATGTCCCATTAGTTGCGGACATTCACTTTGACTATCGTATTGCAATTGAGGCGGCTGAACGTGGGATAGATAAAATCCGTATCAATCCAGGGAATATCGGTGATGAGGATAGAGTTAAGCAAGTGGTGATGATTTGCAATGAAAAGAAAATCCCGATAAGAATTGGGGTAAACAGCGGCTCGGTCGAACGTGAAATTTTAGCAAAGCATGGAGCTCCAACAGCAAATGCGCTTGCAGAATCCGCTCTCTTTCACGCGAATTTACTGCAAAAACATGACTTCAACGACATTGTACTATCAATAAAATCCTCTGATGTGTCAGAGATGGTTAAGGCAAATCGAATTGTGGCAAACAGCACTGATTTTCCGCTTCATCTTGGGGTTACAGAGGCTGGAACTTATCGAATGGGGAGCATAAAGTCAGCTGTTGGAATTGGTTCTTTACTTGTTGATGGTATTGGCGCCACGATTAGGGTATCACTTACGGACAGTCCGATTGCAGAAATTCCGGTCGCTTATGATATCCTCAAAGCGTCAGGGAGACTAAAAAGAGGCGTGGAAATCATCTCTTGTCCCACATGTGCACGAACTGAAATTGATATAATCACATTGGCGAGCAAAGTCGAAGAGGCAACAGCCCATATAGAAAAGCATATCAAAATTGCTGTTATGGGCTGCGTTGTGAATGGCCCAGGTGAAGCCAAGGGCGCTGATATCGGTATTGCTGGCGGTATTGCTGGCGGTATGGGTGTAGGGCTTATTTTTAAGAATGGGGAAATAATTAAGAAGACAACAGAAAATGAGCTTTTTACAGAGCTCATAAATGAGATTGATAAAATGTAGGAGCATTATATGAACAGAGGCTTTTTTGAGATATTTGACGGTTTTAAGCCACAAGAACATGTGGAATTATATAATTCCCTTAGAATTAGTGATATTGATATGAGTGCGGAAAATCGCACGATTTCAGCGGTATTGATGTCAGATAACTATATTCCAAAGCATATTGAATTTAGTTTACGCCATGAAATTGAAAAGCTGTTTAGTCTTGTTCGTTTTGATACAGTGATTAAATATGAAAATGTGGATTTTTCACTTGACTTTTTATCAGATATTATTAACAGTCTTGAGCAAAAGTTGCCAAAAATAAAAGGGTTTTTTGCTAATTGCGAAAGCAGTATTGATGCGGACAAGCTAAATATAAAAGTGAGTAATGGCGCAGTGACACTACTGCAAAAAGATGAAGTTAATAAAAAAATTGAGGCAATTATAAAAGACCAGTTCGGTCGGTCACTGGAAGTTACAATTGTCGGTGATGACATTGTAAAATTTGATGACTCTATAAAAAAAGCTAAAAAAGAGCTGAAAAAAGTTGATTCAACCGCTGTTGTTAGTACAGTTGCAAAGACAGAAAAAAAAGGCGATACCCTATATGGTAAAGTTATTTCTGGAGAAGTAATGCCCATTAAAGAGCTCAGCTTTGACACCGATAAAGTCATTGTAGAGGGAGAAATTTCACATTTCGACAAGAGAGTTTCAAAGTCAAAGAAATATGCAATAATTTCTTTTAACATTTCTGATAGTACAGGTGCGTTTCCTGTGAAAATCTTTGCGGAAATCGGGAAAAATGACAGCGGTATTTCAGAAATTAACAATGGAAAATATGTTAGACTTCGTGGCACGGTAAAACATGATAGTTATAGCAATGAGCTTACAATAACAGCATCGGACGTGAATGCGGCTACGAAGTTCTATCGCATGGATGATTCCGATGAAAAAAGATGTGAGTTCCACTTACATACGAATTTTAGTGAGACGGACGGCGTGACCCCTGTGGAAGATTATATTAAAACTGCAAAGCGTTGGGGGCTCCCCGCGATTGCTATTACCGATCACGGCGTCGTACAAGCATATCCAAAAGCTTTTTCAGCGAAGAAAAAAATTGGTTATGAGGGTAAAATTATCTACGGTGTAGAGGCATATTTTGTGGACGACGGCGAAAATGGCGTCAGTGGGAATAATGATGAGAGCTTAGACGGCGAATTCATTGTATTTGATATTGAGACGACTGGGCTTTCCGCAAAAAGCGAACGAATTACAGAAATTGGAGCTGTCTTGGTTAAAGGCGGTAAAATTTCAGATAGTTTTACTACGATGGTTGACCCTGAGAGACCGATTCCTGCCAAAATAACAGAAATTACAGGCATAACAGATAAGATGGTGATTGGTGCGCCAAAGGAGAGTGAGGCGATTGAGAAATTCCTTGCATTTTGCGGTGTGCGACCTGTTGTTGCGCATAATGCGCCATTTGATATGTCCTTTATCCGCGCAGCATGTGCAAGAAATGATTTTGCTGCCCCGTCAACCGTCGCAGACACTATTGTTATTGCAAGAAATGCACTCCCTTCTCTGTCAAAACACGGGCTTGCAAGCCTTTGTAAGCACTTTAATATTGAACTAGAACATCATAGGGCGTTAAATGACGCAGAGGCAACAGCTAAAATTTTCTGCAAATTTATTGAGATGGGCAGGGCGAATGGAGCGACAAAACTAAGCGAGCTTGAGAAGGGAATTTCGGAGAAATTTGACATCAAGAACGCAAAAATGTATCATCAAATAATTTTGCTAAAAAACCAAAAAGGACTTAAAAACCTATATAAATTGATATCAAACTCACATGTAAAGCATTACAAAAGAAAGCCAAGAATTCCAAAGAGTGAACTTGCGCTTGTTAGAGAGGATTTTTTAATTGGCTCTGCATGTGAATCCGGACAGCTATTTAATGCGCTAATTGAAGGCAGAAGTGAGGCAGATTTGCTTAAGCTCGCCGACTATTACGACTATCTTGAGATTCAACCAATTGCAAACAATGCCTTTATGCTTGAAAAGGGGATTGCAAAAGACGATGAAGCACTTCGTGACTTCAATCGGACTATTGTCATGCTTGCAAAGAAGCTCAATAAACCATTTGTTGCGACCTGTGATGCGCATTTTCTCAATCCCGAAGATGAAATTTTCAGGCGCATAATCCTTGCAAGTAAAAAGTACAAAGATGTGGACAGCCCGCTCCCGCTATTCTTTAGAACGACGCAGGAGATGCTAGATGAATTTTCCTATCTTGGTGAAGAGGACGCAAAAGCAGCGGTAATTTACAATCCTAAAATGCTTGCTGACTTATGTGAGGATGTCATCCCAATTAAAGACGGAATGTTTCCACCAAAGATGGAGGGCTCTGATACAAAACTTCGTGAAGTGTGCTATGAAACAGCTAGGTCAATTTATGGCGATAAGCTCCATGAGCGTATTTCAGCGCAAATTGAGCGTGAAATCGTACCGATTATTTCAAATGGTTACGCTGTCATGTATATGATTGCCAGAGAGCTTGTGCAAAAGTCAATCTCTGAAGGATATCTTGTGGGAAG
>CAYJIE010000027.1:16130-27165 GCA_964370145.1 uncultured Oscillospiraceae bacterium | reverse complement strand
CAGACCCGGTGCGATTACGCTGAATTTCTGGAAAATCTGCTCCTACACGAGGTGGAACGCCGCACTGAAAATGGCATCACCCGCCGTATCAAAGACGCCCATTTCCCCATCAAAAAGTACCTGGTGGACTTCGATAGAACCAAGTGTGACAAGGCGTTTGCGCCCAAATTCAAAGAGTTGGAGACCCTGAACTTCATCGAAAACAAGGAGAACATTATCCTAATCGGCACACCCGGTGCGGGAAAAACACACTACGCCACCGCCCTCGGCATCGCCGCCTGTATGAAGGGAAAGAGTGTCCTATTTGCCACCGTTCCAAACCTCATCATCGAACTCAAAGAGGCTATGAGTCAGAACCAGCTTGGCCTCTATCGCAGAAAATTCGAACGCTATAATCTTGTCATTCTTGATGAACTGGGCTATTTATCCTTCGACAAGGCAGGCTGCGAGTTGCTCTTCAATCTACTCTCCAATCGGCATGGCAAGGGCAGTGTCATCATCACCACCAACCTCACCTTTGAGCACTGGGAGAACCTCTTCCAAGACCCCGTGCTCACTGCCGCCATCATCGACCGCCTGGCTCATAAGGCCCATGTCCTAGATATCTCTCGAGAGCAAGGCGGCCGCTTCGAGGAGACCATCGCCTGGATGTCCAATGGGCAGCGATCCATCACCGAAGACAACTAAATTTCCACGAGGCCTACGGCCTGCTTCCGCCTATGTCAGAGGCGTTTGTCCCCACCTGTAAGCGTCTTCCACAAAACCTTAGGTGGGGGATTTTTGGGTTGACAAAAGCATGTGGATCAAGAACATTTGCACAGCCACTTATCATCAATTCTGTCAGTTTTGAAACAGGAGAAAAGCTACACGAAACCCCAAACACTTTGCAAAATCTCCGCCAGACATCGGATATAATATGTAAAGAGTATGGGCTTAGTACACTCGAGCCGTATCAGCGTGGACGGACTATCAGCCGTGGTGAGCAGAAAGCCAAGGAGCAAGGAACGAGTTGGAAGTTCAATCTCTGCCTCACGATTGAGTCGTCAATGAAGAAGTCACGAACAAAAAAGGAGTTCATTAATGATATGAAGTCACGCAATTATGAAGTGACTTGGACGAACGAGCGCAAGAGCATAACATACACTTGTCCCAATGGTAAAGCGTGCAGAGATGACAGATTGTATGGAAAGAAATATCTAAAAGAAAATATGGAGAGGGAGTTTGAGCTCCGTGAAAACCATGTTGCAGAGTTCGAAAACATAACCGGTTGGGAATATGAGCGTAAGTATTTATTCGCTCCACCGGATATGCAAGCGCAGATGCAAAACAACCAAATAAAGTATCTCACAAATGAAATTCCGTGGGCGGCGAAAGGTGTGCTTTATGCAATAAGTGCTGATGACGAGTTAAATGCGCTTGTAAACCTCACGATGCTAACGGCATTGTCTATGATCGGCGCATATCTCTTGGTGCAAAAAATTCAAGACTTATTTGCAGAAGAAAAACTCACAGAGGACAATATGATAAATTCAATTGAAGAATTAAAACTTGAGCCGGAGAACAATATTCACTTTGAGGAGGCGCAAATTGAGGCGCAAGTGCAAGAACAAGGATTTACAATGACAATGGGAGGATTTTGATTGAGGAGAGTTTTTAAGAAATTTTTCAAAAGCATTAAGTATTTAATATCTATATTGATTATGATTGCACTTTGCCGCAGGGGTGAGATAAAAGTTCCTACGGAGATTTTAGATAGCCTTGCAAGGAACTTTCTGCCGAAGATACAAAGGTTTTTTGAGAGCGAGGAGAACATGAAAGAGTTCGAGCGGTGGAAAGCAGAACAAACAGTGCAAACGAGTATAGATATCCAAGCAACACAGGCAAGCAGTGCAAATCATAAGAAAAGTGCATAAAAAAACGAGCATCCCGATAGGGTTTTATCCCTCGGGGTGCTCGTTATGTTCTATGTGATGTAGCCCCTACACCGCAAATTTACTCAACAAAATACAAAATCCGAACGCATCTCCAATCTTGAAGATAGTGTTCGGATTATATGGATTTGGTGCGGCAAATGGGACTTGAACCCATACGTCGTGCAACACACGCCCCTCAAACGTGCCTGTCTGCCAGTTCCAGCACTGCCGCATATATACACTGCCTTTTTGACAGCATAGTTATTATAGCAAAAAACGAAAACATTGTCAAGCAAAAAAACACTTTTTCTTAAAAATATTATTCATATCAATATTGCATCGTGTTTTTATACATGTTATAATTATTTATAAATAAATTAATAGGAGTGTATTATGCAAAAGCTAAAAGTGGGCGATAAAATGCCAAATTTCACAGTGGACACGGTTACAAATTCAGGGGTTGCAATGACAGAATTAGTGGGCGGAAAGCCAACGATGTTTATGGTGCTTAGATATATAGGCTGCACTGTTTGTCGCTATGATGTTCATATGTTGGCTCAAAGGTACAAGGAGTTTAGCGACAAGGGTGTAAATGTTGTCGTGGTCATGCAGTCAACAAGAGAAATTGTACTAAGAGATTTAGCAGGGCAAGTGTTGCCGTTTCAATTTATATGTGACCCAAGTCTAACAATATACAAGGAGCTAGAAATTGAAGCTGCGGCGGATATGAAAGCGCTTGGTGGTGGTGCAAGGGAAGCGATTATGGAAAAAGTCGGCAAAGCGACAGAAGTCGGATTTGCACATGGCGATTATGAGGGGATTGAGGAGCAATTACCTGCATTTTTCTATGTAGACGCAGAGATGAATGTGCTTGAGGCTCATTACGGAAAAGCGCTTTTAGACATGCCAACTATCGATGACATGCTTGCGAAGATCAAATAATTTTGTCGAATATACGGAAAAAACAGTAGAATATGTAATAATTAAGGTTGACATTATTGCGACATATGTTATAATACAAGCCATGCTTATTATTATATTGGAGGACTTTACATGGCACATGTCGCAAATGAGCCGTCAACAAATGTTTCAGTGACGGTCGGGAATCCCTCGGCAATCGGGCTATTGGGGCTAGCAATGGTTACTTTAGTTGCATCTTCGCAAAAACTTGGCATCACAGATGGTACATCGCTAATTATCCCATGGGCAATTTTTCTTGGAGCAATTGCTCAAATTTACGCAGGTACTATTGATCTTAAATTAAACAATGTATTTGGAGCGACCGCTTTTATGGGATATGGGTTGTTCTGGTGTGGAGTTGGGAGCACTTGGCTCATCCAAAACGGAGTGTTTGGAGAGGCGATGCAGAGTGGTGCGGATGCAAAACAGCTTGGATTTGCCTTTATTGGGTATCTAATTTTTACCTTGATAATGACGGTTGCGTCTATGGAGACAAATAAAGTCCTGTTTATTATATTTGTGTTAATTGACTTTTTGTTCATTGGTCTCGCGTGCAGTACGCTTGGCATCATGCCACATTTCTTTCATGATGTGGCAGCATATGCAGAGCTTGCAATTTCTATTATGTCATTTTACGGTTGCGCTGCAAATGTCATGAATGCCACTTTTGGCAGGACATTTTTGCCTGTGGGGAAACCATTTGGTATCTTCAAAAAATAGGAATAAGTAATTGAAAGCCCGCTCGATATCGAGTGGGCTTTTTGCTCAGTTGAAAAATTCATAAATAAATGGTAGCATGAGATTGTAGTAATATTTATGCTTATGAATAGGAGGGGCTTATGAGAAGACGTGATAGGGAAATAACAGATGTTAATGAGATGTATAAAATAATAGATGAGTGTTCTTATTGTAGAGTTGGTTTTAATGACGCAGGAGAAGTATATATTGTGCCGATGAATTTTGGGTATGATATAAATGAGGATGTGGTTACCTTGTATTTTCATAGTGCGAAATTAGGTAGAAAGATATCGATCATCGAAAAGAGTCCTAATGTTGGATTTGAAATGGACACTAATTATAAATTAGAAGTCGGAGAAATTGCGGGCAAGTGCACAGCTAGATATAAGAGTGTCATCGGGAATGGAGTAGCTTCTTTTGTTGACACACGAGATGAAAAAATTAATGCCTTACAGAGATTGATGTATCAGAGCACAAAAAAAGACAATTGGGAATTTGACGAAAATTCTCTTGAAGCTGTTCGAGTTTTTAAGATTACTGTTGAAAAAATAACTTGTAAGGTAAATGAAGTTTAATTAATGCTATAATTAATTTTGCAATAGCCTTAAGGGCGGCGTCAAGTTTATGAATGTTTTTCTGTAGTTATTATATTTTAAGGAGAAAAAATGAAGACAAACAAAATACTCTTGTTTTGGATATTCCTAATTACAATGACACTTGTACTGACGGCGTGTTCAAGTGAAAACAATGGAGCGGATAGCGACAGCAGTGTTGATTTAGATGATGGGGCAGTGGATTTGATTGAATTGTCAAAGACATTGGTTAAAGACATGCAAAATGGTTTTTTTGGTAGTACGGTGGAGTTGTTCGATGCGAACGTGGCTGCTGTGTTAAATGAGGCAGGTTTACAATCCGCATGGGAACAAGTCGTGCCAACACTTGGGGATTTTATTGGACATTATTCCTCCCAAAGTGATGATATAAATGGTTATGCCACTGTGGTTATCGTTGAGGAATACAGCAATATGGGGCTTAAAGTCACAATTGCATACAATGCTGACAATGAGATTTCAGCGCTTAACCTTAATTACGCAACTATCGAAAAGGAATTAGAGTCAAATGACAACTTTGAAGAAATTGCAATGTCAATTGGCGAAGATAAACCGCTAGATGCCATATTGACTGTGCCAAAGGGAGTTGAGAAACCACCGGTGGTGATTTTGGTTCATGGCTCCGGCGCAACTGACAAAAATGAAACTTTATATCAAAACAGCCCATTTAGAGATATAGCATATGGTCTAGCAGAGCAGGGGGTTGCGACATTACGATATGATAAACGTAGTTATGCATATCCCGAGGAGATGGCAATGCTAGGTGGGCAGTTTGACTTGCGGGACGAATATCTCGACGATGTGGAAATTGCAATTGATATGATGGCGAGTGAAAACCGAGTTGATAGCTCGAGAATATATGTGCTTGGACATTCACTGGGCGGGATGCTAACGCCGGCAATTGCATATGAAAATGAAGAAGTTGCAGGAATTATATCTATGGCAGGGACACTTAGACCGCTATATGAACTTTCATATCAACAGGTCTTAGATTCCGCAGAGATATTACTTGAGAGCGGTGACTTGGACGAGGCGTCAAAGGAAGTGCTAGCAAGTCAGATTGAGCGGGCGGAAGAAGAGGTTGGACTTTTAAGGGTTAATTTGAGTAATATTCCGGACACACAAATTTTAATGGGGATGTATGCAAATTATCATAGATCAGTAAATGAATACCTTGGTGGGAACTTCCTTGATGAGATCGACTTGCCGATTTTAATTTTACAAGGGCAAGAGGATTTCCAAGTGTTTGCTGATGTGGATTATGTTTTGTGGCAAGAGGCTTTAGAGGGTAGAGATAATGTGACATTTAAGCTGTATGAAGGTTTGAATCACCTTATGATGACTGCACCTGAGGGAAGCAATATTGTGCAGATGAACTACGATATAAAGGGCGTGGTTCATGAAGATGTAATTGATGATATCGCAGAGTTTATAAAAGACTAGAAACAATAAAAAAAGTCTCCGAAAGGAGACTTTTTTATTATATGATTAAGCGCCAACTTCTTTTGTAAGATTCTTTGCCCACTTGCCGCTTTTGAAACGATTTAGTCCAAATGCTACCCTTACTAAATTCTCTACTTGAACGATAAGGAAGACGAGGGCGATATCTGTTAAGCCAAGATAACGCACGAGAATAAATACGCATGGTAACCCGACTATCCACATGATTCCGCTGTCGAGGAAAGTGAGATAAGACTGTCGCCGCCTGCACGCAGAGATGAGAAGATAATCACAGTAAATAGCCTTAATGCGATTTTAAGTGCAAATACACGCACAATTAACACTGAATTGTTGAAAATTACAGGGTCTTCTATGCCGAAGATGAAAACGAGAGGTTTTGCCATTGTAAAGATCACAACGGCGAATATACAGGCGAGCACCCCTGCCATGAATAAAAAATAATCTCCTTGCCGTCTTGCCTCATCGATGTCCTTGCGGCCTAGAGACGAGCCAATTATAACAGCTGTTGCGCTGGAAATACCATTTACCACAAAGGTAAAGATTTCGCTGATTTTACTCCCAACATAATATGCGTCCATGGAGGCTGTTCCCAGTTCTGAAAAAGCCTTGATGAAGAGTGTTGTTCCAAATGTAAAAAAGCCTTCATTTATCACTAGAAATGCAGTCTTTTTAAGTATCGGTCTTGCAAAGTCACGGCTTATCTTGAACATCTCAGTAAAAGTACCAATGAAGGGTTGTTTTGTACGAATAGCATGTATCGCAAGACCTGCAAGTCCAGTCCACTGTGCGATAACAGTGGCGATAGCAGCGCCGCGAACACCCATTTCCGGAAAGAAAGCAACACCGAAGATTAGGCAGTAATTAAGTATCATGTTCGTAGCCATTGCAATTGTACTTATAAAAAGCGGCACTTTTGTGTTGTGTGTGCTGCGATATGCAAAGGTAAATGCGAAAGTGAGGGCTGTTGGTACGAATGAATATTTTAATATGTCGAGATACTGTGTGCCATATTCTAAAACAGTAGGGTCGTCCATATAAAATCTGATGAGCTCCTCCGAAAAGAAAAGACATAGGAAGAAAAAGAACATAGCTGATATTGAAGTCAATACCAGCGATAGTCCAAATGATTTTTTAAAACTGCCATAATCCTTTGCTCCGAAGAACTGTGAAGAGAAAATTCCCGTTCCGCTTATAACGCCAAATGCGATGATGACACTCATTAAACCCACTTGAGAAGCGGTGCCGACCGGACTTACCATCCCAATCCACGACACCATCATCGTATCGACAATGCTCATACATGATGATAGCATTGACTGGATAGCGAGTGGAATTGCAATGGCGGCGGTTTGCTTGTAAAAGTCTCTGCTGGCAATATATTTATTCATACTTACCTATTTTCTTAAGAGTAAATCCTTAATTTCATCCAATCTTTTCATAGTGCTCTCATATCCGTCGTGATAGAGCGCACGAAGCTTGTCAAGATCATTTTCAAAGCGGGAAATCATATGCTCATTTTTTATATATAGAGAAATTATATTGCCCTTGCCATCTTCTTTGCGACAACGCTCAAAAGTCGCGTTGAAATTGTTGTGACGCATACGCATCCAACCGGAAGCATTGACATTGCGAATAGAATAATATGCGGCGAGAAGTCGCTCGTCCCATCTAAAATGATGATTATAGTCATAGGGCTTTGTAAGTACAACTAGATTGCTAATGTTGCCATCTTTCTCACTGCGTGTCAGCGGGATAGGGTCGCCAAGTCCGCCATCAACAAGAGTTTTACCCTTAAAAGTGACAGTTGGAACGAATGGTGGCAACGCACATGAACCCTGCACTAAAACACCATGCCTATCCATTTCCTCTTTCTCATAATAATGAGGCTTAAGGTTCGATGCATCGCAGGCAACGGTTATAAAGCGTTCTGGCGTGTTGTAAAATGTTTCAAAGTCAAAAGGATATATCTTATCTGGGATATCAGTGAAGGCTGTGCGTGTGTTTAATATTGACTTGTGCAAAAAGTAGTTCTTAATATTGACATAGTTCTTATCTTGCGCTAAAAATTCTGTCACTTTAAGGTTTCTACCTTTTTGACGACTTACATATGACATGCCGTAAGATGTGCCCGAGGACACACCGATTGTATATGGAAACATCAGATTTTCATCAAGGAGTGCATCAAGAACACCACAAGTGAAAAGCCCACGAAATGCACCGCCTTCTAAAACTAAACCTGCCATTATTACCTCCAAAAAAACATTCTTGAAGGATTATAACACATAAAAAAATAAAAATCAATAAATTAGCTTGACTTTTTGAAAATTATTTGATATAATTCATTGGTAATGCGAAAGTTATACTCTTTCGTGTTCATAGCCCGCATAGGGAAGGTTCTAAAAAAGCGTTGCAATGCGCTCGAAGTGGTCGCAGGCACACTTGCCTTTCATAGCGTGACTCTATAAGAAAGAGAGGGATTTATTATGTATGCAGTTTTTGTAACAGGTGGAAAGCAATACAAAGCTCAAGTGGGCGACGTGCTTTTCATTGAGAAACTAGAAGTAGAAGCTGACAGCGAAATCGTTTTTGACGAAGTTTTGATGCTCGGCAAAGACGGAGCGCTTGAAATCGGCGCACCAACAGTAAAAGGTGCAACAGTTGCGGCGAAAGCTTTGAAAAACGGTAAAGGTAAGAAAATCATCGTTTACAAATACAAAGCTAAAAAGAACTACCGCAGAAAACAAGGTCACAGACAACCTTACACAAAAGTTGAAGTTACAGCAATTAATGCGTAATTTCTAAGATAAGTTTTTTATTAAAAGGTGGTGTAATTAATGGCACATAAGAAGGGTGTGGGCTCCACACGAAACGGACGTGATTCTGAGTCGAAAAGACTTGGCGCAAAACGTGCTGACGGTCAATTTGTACTAGCAGGTAACATTTTGGTTCGCCAAAGAGGTACAAAGATCCACCCTGGTAACGGTGTAGGTAAAGGCTCTGACGATACTTTATTCGCATTGGTTGACGGGACAGTTAAATTTGAGAGAATGGGTAAGGACAGAAAAAAAGTTTCTGTGTATACCATTAGCTAATTTTATCTAAATTAACTCGCTATTTGTACTGATTACAGTACAAATAGCGTTGTTAATATAATGAGTTGGGACTATGAGTTATCGGTATCTTCCGATAATATCAGGGCAGGCAGTAACGCCTGTCCTTTTTGAAAGTAGAGGATTATGTTTATTGACATTGCGAAAATCTCGATACAGGCAGGGGATGGCGGAAATGGGGCTATTCATTTTCACCGTGAGAAATATGTAAATGCAGGTGGACCTGATGGAGGAGATGGCGGCAGCGGCGGAAATATCGTCTTTGTCGTGGACGAGCATTTGACTACGCTCGTTGATTTTAAGTATAAAAGAAAATATCTTGCGGAAAATGGTGCAAAGGGCATGGGAAAAAATTGCACAGGAAAAAATGGGCAAGATTTAATAATAAAGGTGCCAAGAGGCACATTAGTGAGAGATGCACATTCAGGTCTTTTGATAAAAGATATGTCGGATGTGGATAAATTTGTTGCGGCTAAGGGCGGCAGAGGCGGTTGGGGCAACGCAAGATTTGCTACACCGACAAGACAAGCACCGAGATTTGCGAAAAACGGTAGCAGGGGAGAGGGTGCAGATGTACAACTTGAACTAAAGCTGCTTGCTGATGTTGGTTTGGTGGGCTTTCCGAATGTTGGTAAGAGCACTTTATTGTCAGTGATTTCGTCAGCTAGACCTAAAATTGCTAACTATCACTTCACGACATTGACACCACAGCTAGGTGTGGTCAGCGTTGATGAGGGTGTTTCATATGTAGTTGCGGATATTCCAGGTTTGATTGAAGGCGCAAGTGAAGGCGTTGGTCTTGGACATGCATTCCTTAGACATGTTGAGCGTTGCAGAATGACCTTGCATGTCGTCGATATTTCAGGTAGCGAGGGACGTAACCCAATTGACGACTATGAGAAAATCAATCAAGAGCTTAGCAATTTTTCAGAAGAACTTTCAAAAAGACCACAAATTGTAATTGGAAACAAAACGGATATTGTTGTGGACGATGAGACAACAAAGGCGTTCCGTGACTATCTCAAGGAGCGAGATGTAATGCTGATTGAAATTTCAGCTGCAACAAGGCAGGGCATTGATAAGTTGTTAAAAGAGACTTGGGACATGCTAAGAGAATTGCCGCCGATTCTGGTATATGAGAGTGAAACTGACTTAACAAAAGAAAGAAGCACTGAAAAAGTCACAGAAATTCGCCTTGAAGACGGTGTTTACTATGTCGAGGGCGAATGGCTATACAATGTCCTTGCAGGCGTTAATTACAGCGATTATGAATCACTGCAATATCTACATAGGGTGTTGCGCAAAAACGGTGTATATGAGTTGCTTGAAGCAAAGGGCATCAAAGAAGGCGACACTGTTTCAATCTATGATATTCAATTTGACTATATAAAATAATGGGAGAGAGCTATGACCGCTAAAAGCACAAAAAAGGAATATACAAATGAGAGTATAAGCTCCCTTAAAGGCGCTGACAGGGTGCGCTTGCGCCCTGCGGTTATATTCGGCTCTGACGGGCTTGAGGGCTGTCAACACTCATTTTTTGAAATTCTCTCAAACTCGATTGATGAGTCAAGAGAGGGCTATGGCAATAAGATTGTCGTGACTTATAGGCGCGATGGCATTATCACGGTTGAGGACTTTGGGCGTGGTGTTCCTGTCGGCTACAATAAAAATGAGGAGCGGTATAACTGGGAACTCGTTTATTGCGAGCTATATGCGGGCGGTAAGTATAACAATAATGACGGCTCTAACTACGAATACTCGTTAGGGCTCAATGGCCTTGGCGCATGTGCTACGCAATATGCGAGCGAGTTTATGGATGTGCTCGTCTATCGTGAGGGCAAAAAGTATAAATTGCATTTTGAGCATGGCGAAAATGTCGGTGGTCTGTCAGAAGAGGATTTTGCAGGTAAGAGAACCGGTACTGTGACGACCTGGCGCCCAGATATGAACGTGTTCACGGACATCAAGATACCTTCATCATTCTTTCATGATGTACTTAAGAAACAAGCTGTAGTGAATGCAAATATTGTATTTGTACTCAAAGTGGAAAATGACGAGGGTAAATTCGATGAGACCGAATTTTGTTACAAAAACGGTATAGTAGACTATCTAAACGAGCTGGGTGAGAATGAGCTTGTCACGAGTATTGTGAGTGCAAACTCGCAGCGAGCTGGCCGTGATAGAGCGGACAAGCCTGAATACAAAGTGAAGATGGAAGTTGCTTTTGCCTTTGCAACAG
>CAYJIE010000027.1:15052-16120 GCA_964370145.1 uncultured Oscillospiraceae bacterium | reverse complement strand
TTTTCTTGAACATGGTGGCTCACCTGATAAAGCGGTTAAAGTGGCGTTCGTCTATGCACTTGATAACTACATCAAAAATGCAGGTAAGTACATGAAGGGTGAGAGTAAAGTGACTTTTCCCGACATCGCAGACTCACTTCTGCTTATAATGAATAGCCATTCCACTGTGACATCATATGAGAATCAGACGAAAAAAGCGATTAACAATAAATTTATTGCGGAGGCAATGACGGACTTCTTAAAAGGTCAACTCGAGATTTACTTTCTTGAAAACCGCATGGATGCTGACAAAATTATGGAGCAAGTGCTTCTCAATAAGCGCAGTCGTGAGCAAGCGGAAAAGGCGAGGATTAATATTCGCAAAAAGCTTGCGGGAGGCAATGACCTGACAACGAGAGTGCAAAAATTTGTTGATTGCCGCACGAAAGATTTGGATCGACGCGAACTATATATCGTGGAGGGTGACTCTGCGCTTGGTGCGTGTAAGCAGGGGAGAGATGCAGAATTTCAAGCGATTATTCCGGTGCGCGGAAAGATATTAAATTGTCTTAAAGCTGATTACGATAAAATATTCAAAAATGAGATTATTACAGATTTGCTGAAAGTTCTTGGCTGTGGAGTTGAGACGACTGGCAAGAAAAATAAAGAGTTGTCGACCTTTGATTTATCACAGCTAAAGTGGAATAAAATTATTATTTGTACCGACGCCGATGTCGACGGATTTCAGATTAGGACGCTAATCTTGACAATGCTATACAGACTTGTCCCAACTCTTTTAACCGAGGGCAAAGTGTTTATCGCTGAGAGCCCATTGTTTGAGATTGTCAGCAAGAATAAGAGCTATTTTGCTTACAATGAAACGGATAAGGCGAAAATTATTGCAAAGCTTGATGGAGCGAAATACTCAATTTCGCGATCAAAAGGACTTGGTGAGAATGAGCCAGATATGATGTGGGAGACGACAATGAACCCCAAGACGAGACGACTGATAAGAGTGATGCCTGAGGATAAAGAGATGACAGTTGCTATGTTTGACATGCTTCTCGGTGAAAATTTACAGGGCAGAAA
>CAYJIE010000027.1:0-14952 GCA_964370145.1 uncultured Oscillospiraceae bacterium | reverse complement strand
CGTGGAAATGGTGCACTTTTGCACCCATATGTCGATTCTAAGGGGAATTTTGGTAAAGTTTATTCTAGAGATATGGCATATGCGGCGTCTCGTTATACTGAGGTAAAGCTTGAGGGGCTTTGTGCTGAAATCTTTAAGAATATTGATAAGAATCCGGTTGATTTTGTTGATAACTACGATAGCACGACTAAAGAGCCTGTGCTCCTTCCCGTGACATTTCCAAATATTCTGCTCAGCCCAAACACCGGTATCGCGGTAGGTATGGCGTCATCGATATGTAGTTTCAATCTCGCTGAGATTTGTGATACTGCAATAGCGGTTATTAATGATGGGAGTGCGGACATTACAACTGTGTTGAAAGCACCGGACTTTCCGACAGGTGGACAGCTAATTTACAAGGAAAATGAGATTGCCACTATATATGAAACCGGACGTGGCTCATTTAAGGTGCGAGCTGTATATGAGTATATAAAAAGCGATAACTGCATTGAAGTTTCTGAAATTCCATATAATACGACGGTTGAAGCGATTATTGATAAAGTTGTCGAAGGTGTCAAAAATGGCAAAATTAAAGAAATTGCAGATATCCGTGACGAGAGTGATAAATCGGGACTTAAAATTGCAATTGACCTTAAACGTGCGGTTGACCCTGAACTCTTAATGGCAAAACTATTTAAGTTGACTTCTCTGGAAGAGAGTTTTTCATGTAATTTTAACATATTGGTCAATGGCATGCCACGAGTAATGGGAATTAGAGAAATCATAAATGAATGGTGTGATTTTAGGACAAATGCAGTTAAAAGAGAGCTTACTTATGATCTAGCTAAGCTAAAGGAAAAGCTACATCTTCTTGAAGGGCTTAGAAAAATTCTATTGGATATTGACAAGGCTGTGGACATCGTAAAGAACACTGACGATGAGAGTGAAGTTGTTCCTAACCTTATGATTGGATTTGGCGTTGATGAAATCCAAGCTGAATATATAGCTGAGATTAAATTGCGTGCACTTAATAGAGAGCATGTGTTAAAGAGATTAGATGAGATTAAAAATTTAACTGATGAGATTGAGCGTATTTCAGCGATTTTGGGTAGTGAGTCAAAAATTGTTAACTTAATTGTTTCACAGCTAAAAGACATAAAAAAGAAGTATGCGAAAGAGCGCATGACAAAAATTATCTATGAAGATGATGTTGTGGAATACTCTCACGAGGAACAAATTGAAGATTATAATTGTACTATTTTCATCACAAATGAAGGATATTTCAAAAAAATAACACCAGCAAGTTTACGTATGAGCAGTGAGCACAAACTAAAGGAGCAGGATTTTGTAAAGTACACTATTGAGACATCTAATAAGTGTGAAATTATTGTATTTACCAACAAACAACAGGCTTATAAAGCAAAGCTATATGACTTTGAGGATACAAAAGCCTCAGTAATGGGCGAATTTCTTGCGACAAAGCTGCAATTTGAAAGCGGTGAGCATGTTGTCGGTGTTGCAGTCACTGCGACATATGAAGGCAGTATGATTTTTGTATATGAAAATGGTAAAATTGCAAAGGTTGAGCTTGCATCATATGAGACAAAAACTAATCGTAAGAAGTTAGCGAACTCGTTTTCAGACAAAAGTGAGATAAAAATGGTGCTACAAATCACTGATGATGTGGAACTTGTGTTAGAGAGTAGTTCCGGAAAGCATCTTATTGTGAACAGCGCAATGATTCCGATTAAATCTACTAGAAATACACAGGGCGTGCAAGCGATGACCTTGCGTGGTAGCCATAAGATTGTCAATACAGCTGTTTTATCAGAGGACATTCTTCTAAATCGTGACAGATATAAGAGCAAGAATATTCCTGCGGCAGGCGCGGCGCTTGAAGTCGGCGAGAAGGGCATTGATACCGAGCAACTCGGTTTACTATAAGGGAAGATATGAGACAAATTCAAAGTTATCTTAGAAAAGCAATTGAAGATTATGAGATGATTGCATGTGGTGACAAAATTGCAGTTGGGCTTTCAGGCGGAAAGGACAGCATGAGCTTGTTGCTCGGGCTTGCCTCAATGCGAAGGTTTTACCCAAAGAAGTTTGATTTGCATGCTATTACAATTGATTTAGGGCATCCAGAAGGTGCTTCTTTCGATGAAGTGCAGAAACTTTGTGACAAACTTGAAGTACCGATCACTATTGTGAAAACTGATTTTAATGAAATCATCTTTGACATTAGAAAAGAGAAAAACCCTTGTTCACTATGTGCCAAGATGCGACGTGGCGCGCTAAATGACTTCGCTGTTCAAAACGGCTGCAATAAAGTGGCGCTTGGGCATCACTATGATGATGCAGTGGAAACTTTGATGCTGTCATTATTCTATGAGGGTAGGCTTGGGAGTTTCTCGCCCGTGACATATATGTCAAAGGCGGATATAACTCAAATCAGACCTCTTATATATGCGCCTGAACAGTTTATCCGCTCATTCGTCTCAAGACATGAGCTGCCGATTTACAGCAATCCATGTTGTGCTAATGGGAACACGAAGAGACAGTATATTAAAGAGCTTTTACTCAACTTGGAGAGTGAAATGCCAGGGCTTAGAGAGCGGATTTTTGGAGCACTCAATCGAAGTGGGCTTGATAATTGGAGAAGACCGATTCCTGGGCGAAAAATTCATGAAGAGGCGGAGTAGTTTTTTATTTCTAAAATTGACTATTAAATAGTTTACAGCAATAATAAAAAAGAGTTGCATCTGCAACTCTTTTTTATTATTACACTTTAGTCTTCAATCTTAAATCCCTTTTCGGAATAGCTTGCAGTGTCTTTTGGATAGGACTTGCTTTTGATTTTAGAGTTGATGTAATCTGTGCTGAGTTTATAGACCACGGCGAACAAAGGAACACCCAATATCATGCCGATTACCCCATATAGACCGCCGAAGAGGGTAACTGAGAAGATTACCCAAATCGCAGAAATACCCATGGAGTCACCGAGAATTTTGGGTCCAAGATAGTTTCCATCGAACTGCTGAAGCACAATTATGAAAATTGCAAACAACAGAGCTTTGCTTGGGTCAATCAAAAGTAGTAGGAAAATCGAAGGGATTGCACCGATAAAAGGGCCAAAATAAGGGATTATATTCGTTATTCCTACAATAACTGAAATCAGAATTGATTCAGGGATGTTCAAGATTTCCATTGAAATGTAGCAAAGAATTCCGATTATGATTGAATCAATTATCTTTCCGACTATAAAACCGCCGAATATGCGGTCACTATCAGCAAGCACTTGCATAAATGAGTTGACTTTTTTTGCTGGGAAAAGTGCATATAACGTTTTCTTTGATTGACCGGCAAAGCGCTCTTTTCCAGCTATGACATATATAGAAACGACGAGAGCAACAAGGCTGTTAATGATGCTGCTAGCAGCACTGAATGTGTAGTTTAAGATATGTGGTGCGATGCCAGAAATCCATGTAGTGAACTGAACAACAATATCTTCAAAGAATTCGGTAATTCGCTCCTCCACAATTCCGTCAATCCCAAAATATCGCAATTCTTCGTATATATTAACAATCCAAATATTGATTATTTCGGTATATTCTTGGCTTTGCTCAGCAATTGACATGAGGCTGTTTCCAATTTGAGGAAGGACAATTGCAAAGAAAGATATGAAAAACACAAGCAGAACTCCATAGCCAAGTAGCATAGAAATCGCACGATTTATCATGGTGGATTTCTTTTTCGGTAAGATTTTATCCACGCCCTTTGTCTCGATGAAATTAATCAGCGGGATAATCACATATGCAATTCCAAGTCCATAAATTATCGGACTTATGATACTGATGAAATTCTTAAAAGTCGTGGCAAATGCGTCGAAATTAAACAGAAACGACACAAAGAGTGCCACGATACACAGTGACACCACAATATATTTGGAAACTTCTAAATATGTGCGGTTTAGATTTTTCAAATTCCCACAAACTCCATTCACTCATTATTATATATTAAATCAAGTTAAAATAATTTTATCATACGAAAATCAAAATGTAAAGTATATTATTTACATTTATGATTATATTTTCCATTATTACAGCAATATTCACTGTACATATAACAATTTCTAAGGCGAGTAATTCCATAGCACTCACATTTTAATCGAGGTGGAGGGGGAGGTGGACAGCAAAGGCATATTGGTTGGCAGTGGCAGCACTGCTTTTCTACTTCTTTTTCAGAGTTGCATAGCTCACCGACAGCAGCGGCAATTTCGAGTAGCTCCGTGATTTTCATGACATTTCCTCCTTATTGTATAATACTATATTATACGAGTATATCAATCAAATTGTGAAAACAAAATGCCCTGCTTCAGTTAAGAAGCAGGGCCACCTCGCATCATTGATGCGAACAAAAGGGAGTAAACAACATCTATATAATAACATATATTTTCTGAAAATGTTGTCGAAATTTGATGGTGATATGTAAAAATTTTACATTTATTCTGTGATGTTAAATTCCTCTTTTAATTTGTTAAGGCGTTTAGTGTATCCCGCCACTACATATTTATTAAAAAAGCCGATGAAAGTGCCAGTAAACAGCAAAAGCACCAAGGTGCCAATCCCAAATGGGCCACCAGCTAAAAATCCGAGGATTGCGAAAGCTAAATCAATGATAAAGCGAGAGAGTGCAAGTGAAATCTTAAATCTAAGTGAAATTGAATTTGTGAGAGCATCAAGCCCCGACATACCAATTTGCGGCATAATTTGCATGCTGATTCCAAGTCCCATCAGTGCAATTCCAAAAAAGAAAAAGGCGATTAGAACAGGAAGTGAAAATTGTGTAAGGTCAAAAAATCTGAACAGAATCAGGGTGTAGAAATCAAGGGCGAGTCCAATTCCGATTGAGAGGACTATGGAGAGAATATTCGGCAGCTTTTTGTTAAAAAATCCTGAGAGTGCAAGGGCTGAAAGTGCGGCGATATTTGCCCAAGTGCCGAGTGTCAGTCCGAAATTTTCATAGAGCCCAACGACAAAGGTGTCGACGGGAGATGCTCCGATTTCAGTAAAGATAATTAAACGGACGCCAAACATGGTGAGGAGAAAGCCTGGAATAAAGACCTGCAAATCCAGCTTTCTCTTTTTTCTTTCATATGTCATTATACTCCTCCTATGCGAGCTCAACGACGGTCACGCCTGAGTCGCCCTCTCCGTATACGCCACCCCTAAAAGAGTGAACATATGGATGTTTAAATAAAAATTGTTTCACAGCTTCACGCAGAGCGCCCGTGCCTTTACCATGGATTATTGTGATTGATGTAAGCCCTGACAGCGACGCCTTGTCTAAATAGTGGTCAATCTCCATGCAGGCGTCTTCGCCGTTCATGCCACGAACATCAATTTCCGATTTTATGGGAACAATCATGCGCTCACCGACTTTTTTAGGGCTGAATTTTTCCTTGACTTTTTCCACACTGTCCACGATTTCGATGTCGGTTAATTTCACTTTTGTGCTGATTATTCCGGCTTGAACTGTCACCATGCCATTTTTATCAGGGAGAATTGTCACAGTGCCGACTTTGTCAATGCTACGAATTCTGACAGATTCACCAACTCTAAGATCTCTGTCGGGCGCTTTTTCAACGACTTGAAGTGGCGCAGGAGCAAGTTTATCCTCCATCTCGGACATTCGCTTTCTAAGCTCTTTTTTAGACAAATTCATATGCTCTTTTAAGTTCTCGCTGTCACGTTTTTTTCTAAGCTCTTCGAGCTCTGCCATTGTACGATTATACATCTCACGAGCACTTAAAATCAGGCTCTTCGCCTGTGCTTGTGCACTATCAAGCGACTTTTCCTTCTGCCTTTGGAATTTCTCCCTTTCCTCTTCAAGCTCCGCTCTTATTATATTTGCCTTGCGGACTTCTTCGTTTGCTTTTGCCAATTGCTTTTCGAGGAGTTGACGGCGAGCCTCCATATCGGAGAGCACATCTTCAAACACGAGTTTTTCGCCGCTTGTAAGCTCTTTTGCCCTCTCGATTATCTGCTCTGACAGCCCAAGTCTAAGCGAAATCGCATATGCATTGGATTTGCCAGGAATCCCGATAATCAATTTGTAGGTGGGGCGAAGGGTGATAACATCAAATTCACAGGAGGCGTTTATCACGCCCGTGGTCGTCAATGCATATGTCTTTAGCTCGCTATAATGAGTGGTGGCGGCGAGTTTTGCGCCACGCAGACGAAGCTCCTCTAAAATTGCCATGGCAAGTGCCGCACCCTCAATTGGGTCAGTGCCTGCGCCAAGCTCATCAAGGAGAACGAGAGTGTTTTTATCAGTGGCCTCGATAATTTTAATTATATTAACCATATGGCTGGAAAATGTGGAAAGGCTCTGTTCAATGCTCTGCTCATCTCCAAGGTCACTAAGCACCTTTTTGAAAAAAATCAGCTCACTCCCATCGAGGCAGGGGAGATATAGGCCGCTAGCCGCCATGATTGAAAGCAGTCCGAGTGTTTTAAGCGTGACGGTCTTTCCGCCTGTATTCGGGCCCGTGATGACCATGGTGTCTATGCTATCGTCAATTGTGATGTCGATGGGAACAACAATGCTACCATCGATGAGGGGATGTCTCGCCTCATATAGGTTGATGGCGCCGCTTTTATTAAGCAGCGGCTTAGTCGCACGGAGCTTTCTCGCATATCTCACTTTGGTGAACAGGAAGTCAATCTCCACAATTTGTTTGTAGCTAAGGAGGATTTCCGCATGGTTTTGAGCGACTCTTTGCGTCAAATCCCACAATATGCGAGCGATCTCCTCCTCCTCTTTAGCTTTTAGTATTTTCAATTCATTGTTTGCCTCAACAACCGCCATCGGTTCAATGAAGCATGTCGCCCCTGAGCTCGACATATCATGTACAAGCCCTGCGACTTCACCACGAAATTCCGCCTTGACTGGAATAACATATCTATCTTGGCGAATTGTAATGATATTATCTTGCAAGAATTTTTGAACAGACTGACTGCGTACCATCTTTTGCAAGATTTCTTTTGCTTTATTTGTCGCTGAAGCGATTTGGCGGCGGAGTTTTTGGAGCTCAGGGGAGGCGCTGTCAAACAGTTCCTCTTCGCTTTTTATTGAAGTGATAATTTTTTCAAGTAAAATAGGCTTTGGCGTAATGAGTGAGAACATATCCGCAACTTTTGGGGAGGCGGAACTCTCTCCGTCGATATATTTTACAAGGTCAGAGCTGGCACGCAAAATATTGCCGATGCGAAGGAGTTCGAGCAGAGAAAGGCTAGCCCCCTTTTCACAGCGAGACAGCGCGCCTGTGATATCTTTTGCGCCATATATTGGGGGATTTCCCTTAAGCCCTGATAAAACAGATGCCTCTTCGAGCAAGTCGAGGAGGTCAATGGCATCTTCAATATATTCACAAGGAGATAGTGAAATTGCTTTCTCACGAGCGCCGTCGCAAGTGGCAAGTCCCGATAAATCTTGTAGCACCTTGTTAAATTCAAGGGTGCCAAGCGTTTTTTTTGTTAAATCGTTCATATTGTATATCCTTTTAGCTGTTCGTAGAAACTTAGTGTTTTCGGTTTATATGACAGTATTGAGAGGAGGTAGTCCTGTGTGATTTTTGAGAGTTCCCTTGCGCCTGATTCGTCAATCTCAAATGCGAGCAATTTTTTCATGTCACATTTAGCGATATATCGAAGTGCGTCAAGTGCAGTGTTTGAAATGGCATGTTGAAAATGGCTCTTTTGTCGTGCCTTGCACGCCTCACAGAGAATACCGCCATCATTTGGTGAAAAAAAGTATAGCGGTGCAATATTAGAGCAGATTACACAGTCCATAAGCTCGGGTAAAAAACCCACACAAATAACGGAGCGCAGCTCAAACGCCGCCTTTACCTTGTCAGTTGCGGACATATTTTTCGATAGTGCATATAGGCAGTTTAGCGTGAGCCTAAGGAGATTATCCTCCTCTTGATTTCTCGGGGTGATTTCACTGGCTACACTTGCAATATAACTGGCGAGAGCAAGATTTTCGATGTCAGAGCGAATACCCATAAAACTCTCGGAGAGGACAGCCTCTTTAATTACAAGGCTGTCCTTCTTTTTTGTAAATGTGAAATTTGAATATGAAAAAAGTGAACTGCTGTGAAGCAGTGGGCTCCTCATTTTTTTTGCGCCTCTAGCCCATGCAGAAATTTTTCCATGTCCCTGCGCTAAAATCACAAGGCTCTTATCCGTCTCGCCAACACTTGTCTCCTTGACAACAAGCCCATTACAACTAAATGTCATTTGAATCCCAAATCCTTAATATGGAAACTGCTCTCACGCCATTTCTCTCTAACTTTAATGAAAACTTCAAGATAGACTTGTGTTTCAAGGAGTTTTTCCATTTCAAATCGAGCGGCGGAGTTTATACGTTTTATCATTGCCCCTTTTTTACCGATTATTATGCCCTTATGGCTGTCCTTCTCAACATATATAACGGCTTTAATTTCATGAAGTGTTGGGCTTTTTTCTTTGAAGGATTCAATTTCGATTGCAATTCCGTGTGGGATTTCTTTGTCAAGGACTTGTAATGCCTTCTCACGCAAAAATTCAGCACAAAGTTCACGGACTGTCTTGTCCGTATAGGTATCTTCATCGTAGAAAGCAGGGCCTTCCTCCATTAAATCACTTAGCTTATCAAGGAAGACATCGACACCGTCACCGTTTTTTGCACTTATCGGAATAATCGCTGTGAAGTCTGCTAGCTTAGAGTATGCATCGATGACTGATAGGAGCACATCTTTTTTTACCATGTCGATTTTATTGATTAGAAGAATTGAGGGCATGTCCTTACAGCGAAGAATCATCTGTTTCATGACATCTGAAATTTCACTTGTCGGCTCAGAGACAAAAACAGCAACATCGACATCAGAAATTGCATGGCTCGCCTCTTTCATCATATATTCCGAGAGCTTGTTTTTTGGATTGTGCAGTCCGGGTGTGTCTATAAAAACAATTTGGGTATCATTGCGATTGAGGACGCCCAAAATGCGTCCTCTGGTCGTCTGCGGACGATTTGTGACGATGGAGACCTTTGCACCGACTATATAATTTAGCAATGTCGATTTACCCACATTCGGCTCGCCGATAATAGCGACAAAGCCTGATTTTGTTATGTTGCAGTTTTCAGTAGTGTTATTCATTTAGAGTTACCTTTCTATTTTAAGCTCAGAGAGAATGCTCTCACAGATATTATTCATCTCTTTTTCACTTCTCTTGTCAACATGGTCATATCCAAGCAGATGGAGCATGGAATGTACGGTGAGAAAGGCGCACTCCCTCTCATAGCTGTGTACATATAAATCAGCTTGCGCCTTTGCTCGCTCAAGGGAGAGGACGATGTCGCCAAGTGGGACATCGCCGGCGAGCTTTAATATTTTGCTCTTCGGCAAATCAAGTAGCGGAAATGAGAGAACATCTGTGGGTGAATCGATGTTTCGACTGCTTAAATTAAGTTCTCTGATTTTTTTATCGTCAGTGAATGTCACTGAAATTTCAGCGTCAAAACTCGCACCAAGATGCGTAAGCGTGGCATCACAGCATTTTTTTACGAGGGGTTTTAGCTCTTTTCCGATTGCCACTTTTCTCTGTTCATTATTGAAATAATATCTGTTCATCTGCCACTCCTTGGGCTGTTTTTTGGTCTCGAATTCTTTTTAGCATGCCAATTTCCATGAGACTTAGCCGTGCGATTATCGCTAGCGGCTTGACCATCATTTTTATCTTTAGGGGTAAAATCATCTCGCCTTGAATTACTGCCATATTTAGCATAGGCGCTAATTATGCGCCCGACAAGCACATGACGGACAACATCACGCTCATTTAGATGAACAATCGCAATATCCTCAATGCCGTCAAGCACTTTAGCCGCCTCCACAAGTCCGCTCTTCGTGCTGTGCGGCAAATCAATTTGTGTCACATCGCCTGTGATAATCGCCTTGGAATTTGCTCCAAGCCTTGTTAAGAACATTTTCATCTGCTCGCTCGTTGTATTCTGCGCCTCGTCTAAGATGATGAAACTGTCATCAAGTGTGCGTCCTCTCATATAGGCAAGCGGTGCAACTTCGATGTTGCCACGCTCCATATACTTGTTAAAGCTCTCCGCCCCAAGCATATCAAAAAGGGCATCGTACAGTGGGCGCAGATATGGGTCAACTTTTGACTGTAAATCGCCTGGGAGAAAGCCGAGTTTCTCGCCGGCTTCAATCGCAGGTCTTGTTATGATGAGTCGGTTGACTTGTTTGTCCTTAAATGCTGCAACTGCAAGAGCGACCGCAAGATAGGTCTTACCTGTTCCGGCAGGCCCGATTCCAAGTGTAATGATGTTCTTTTTTGCGGCGTCAAGATAGACTTGTTGACCATGCGTTTTCGCTTTAATCGGTTTTCCCTTTGCAGTGACGCAAATCGCACCACCAAGGGCAAGAATTTTTTCCGCTTGTCCCGATTTCGTCATCTCAATAACATATCTCACCCTTGCGATATTAATTTCTTCGCCACGCAAAGCCAGTGCAATTAAAGTGTTTATACATGTTTCTGCAAGCACAGTGTTTTCAGCGTCGCCCGAAATTCTAGCACTGCCGTCACGAAACAAAACTGACACTTGAAAACTCTTTTCAATTTCAGCGATATTCACATCAGCACTGCCTATAATCGATGCAACGGTTTCCACCCTGTCAAAACTCACAATTCTCTCGTCTTTCATTCGTCCTCCGTTTGATTGTCCTCATTATTTTGCAAATCTAAATCTGTAAGCACAGCATATTCCACGATATCCATAATGCCTTCAATTGTGAAGTGCAAGTATACCGCGTCATCTGTGATTTCAATGTCTTTTTTTATGTCCACCAGTTCCGAAAGTCCAAGCGTTTTTTCAAAATCAACAAGCTTTGCTTCGCACAGTGCGATAAGCTCTTCATCGTTTTGCACTCTCGTCAATGTGTAATACTCCCTCGCTGTGTCGCAAATAAGCGAGATATCAGTTTCGATGCCAAATGGCAGTGTAAGCTTCTCTTCACTTCTTATTGTATCATAAGTTGGCATTGAAATGCTAGTGTTTAAATGCAAATTTATCATAAATCCTGAAAAATTTATGGAATATCTTTTTTCCTCATTGTTGGTAATCACCTTAAGGCTCGCAATCCTCGGAGCCTTGATTGTACCACTCTCCCAAATTCTAGCTTCGATTTTTGCATCACTTGGCACAAAGTACACATCTTCGTTTATGAGTGGGACGGCTGAAGATACAAGCAAGTCACCCTTTTGAACGACATCGCCTGCCTCGACTAGACGATGACCCTCATACACTTCAATAGTCTCAATTTGTCCATCATGCTTAGCAATAATATTTCTTAATTCTGTCGGATCTCGGTCAAGTGGTTTAGGGACACGCTCTTTAATTTCAATGTCAGCAACCGTTCCATTGAAGTTGATCGCAATGAATGCAAGCTCCGGAATTTCCAGTTTCAGCGTGTTGATGATGTCAGCAAGGTCAAGGCTCTGCTTGAATGTCCCTGCTTTGACATCGTGTTTTTCTAGCTGTTCTAATATAAATTCTTCGGTCAGTGTTTCATTTCCGACAACTCTAACTGACCATATGAATTGGGAGAGAGCGGCAAGGGATAGTACGCAAATAAATATGCCGCTAACTAGCATGAAACGTCGCCTATATTTCTCGTAGACTTTTGGGAGTCCGTCCGTCTGTCCAACCTCATAGCTGACAGCACATTCCCTCGCAGGCTTTTTTAGCCTCTTTACATCGGAATTTGCAACAAAAAAGATGAGAATACCCTCGTGCTTTTCAATATCCCATATTTTTATTTTGCGCCGTGAGAGCACATTTAAGAAACGCTCAGTAAATTTTCCTTGTACTGTGACTTTAACTTGCCCTGAAAAAAATCTCATTGCATAATGTAACATATTAACCGCCTATTTTTGTATAAACTCGACTTTTTGGATATGACCTTGGAGAAGTAAAAAGTCCGGAGAAATATTTGTGATTTCAAGCCCTCTGCCATATAACTGGAGTATCTGGCTGTACAGGGCGATTTTGACATAGTTATCGCTGTAATCCATGATGCCGCGATGTCCATCAACGGATAGTGAAAGATTGCCAGTGAGGGAGATTTTTGGCACTGTTGGAAGCACATCTAACGGCATATCCAACGCCTTTGCAATTTTTACAGCAGTGTTATGTGCTTTTCGTTGTGGATTGTGTTGGTCGTTATCTTTGTTCATTCTCTCACCTCCTCTTTCGACAGCATTTGATTAATTATTATTATGTGATAAATCCATTCGGTATGAATATAAATGTCACAAAGGGGTGAAAGTTTTTTCTCTTTCCCTTTAATTAAAAATTTTTTCACTTAAATGTCAGATGAAAAAGATGAAATATTCTAAAAGAAGGGGAACATTTGTGAAATTTACAGTCTATGACATTTTTATAATCTTGCTTATAATTGCTTGCGCCGCCTTCCCAATTCCTGTGGCTGAGGCGGTGAGAGAAAGTGCTTTAATTGGGATTGCAACTGTCGTGCCTTCGCTTTTTCTTCTCATGGTTTTGGGGAATATGTTGATTTTGATGGGGACTGCAAAAAAAATTGGTGATAGATTGGGAGGGTTCATGACTCTGCTGAAGTTGCCAAAAGCCGCATTTTCCACATATATAATCGGCTTGTTTGCAGGCTTTCCGACAGGGGCACTGCTCGCATGTGAGCAGTATAAGAGAGGGGAGCTTAGCAGAGATGAGGCAGGGCGTCTTGTGGCGATTTCCAACAATGCAAGCTTTGCTTTCATTGTTGGGGTATGCGGTGCGGTGGCGCTAGAGAATGCAATATACGGCTTGATTTTATATGCGGCATGCGTGCTCTCATCGTTTGCAGTGGGATTTATTCAAGCTCTCGTTTCAAAGCGCAGCGAGCGTCCTTATACTTATGAAAGTGCCAACTGCAATTTTGTCCAAGCGCTGACGACTTCAGTTTCAAATGCGAGTGCCGCTTGCATTAATGTCGTAGCGTATATAACATTATTTGGCGCTCTAATAAGAATAATTGAGGAAGTTTCTGCGGTGCTTGGTATGAAATTAGTTGAAGGAGGATTTGCCTCACCACTGTTTTACGGTTTGTTTGAAATTTCAAAAGGCGTTCTAAGTCTAGGTGAATTGGACATTGAAATACACATCAAGCTAATCCTAATGGCGGTTCTACTCGGCATATCCTCCATGTCGGTGCTCTGTCAAATCATTTCGCACACACAAAAGGTCGGGCTCTCCCCACAGCCGCTCATTGCGGCAAAATTGTTGTCAGCACCGATAACAGCAGGGTTTGCATATGTGATGTGGTATTTTTTACCACAAGAAATGATGACATCAGGGCTTGTTTTTTACTACCCGATTTTATCGCCTGAAGCAACAATAAAGCTAATCGTTTTTTATATTTTGACCACAGCATTTGTTATGGCTCTAACTTCACTAATTTGTTTGACTTTTTTTGAAAAATGATATATAATACACTTTAGCTATTTATTAGATTAAGGGAGTATAACTTAAATGAAGAAAACTTTAGCGCTATGTCTAGCGCTTGCTTTATCAGCGACAGTGTCATCGAATGCCTTTGCATTTAACAGTTCAGTAATTGAAGAGGAAAATTTGATTTCCGCTGGGTTTAAGTCGGATATATATGTAAACCATACAGGTGAATTATATGTTGGGATAGATGACGAATGGGTGATGATTGCGGAAAATGTGCAATCTGCTTCAATGGGGATTGACACCATTGCTTACATAAAAAATGACGGCGGACTGTTTATTACGAATATTAACGAGCTTTCCACAGAGCATATGCGTGTGGCTGACGGTGTGAGTGCTGTCTCTTGCGGAACAAATCATGTTGCGGCAATAATGCTTGATAAAACGCTTTGGATGATGGGTGTCAATGACAGGGGTCAGCTTGGCACTGGCGGACGTGAGAGCTCAGAAGAGCTTGTTAAGGTTATGGACGATGTTTTGGCGGTGTCATGCGGAAATAAATACACATTGGTGAAAAAGGCTGATAACAGCCTTTGGGCTTTTGGCGCGAATACATATGGGCAGCTTGGCACAGAGGATTATACTGTGCAGGACATACCGACAAAAGTGATGCTGGATGTTGAAACTTTCAGTGCGGGATATAATCACAGCTTAGTTGTAACAATGAGTGGGGAACTTTATGCTTTTGGCGATAATACACATGGGCAACTTGGAAATGCGACAAATGTGACCACAAATGAGATTGTGCTAGTGGGTGGAAATTTCACTGAGGTTTCAGCTGGATACAATTGCAGTGGTGCGGTTGATGCTAGTGGAGTGCTATATACATGGGGCGACAATACCCATCTGCAACTTGGGATTAATCTTGGGAAAGATGACATCATTGCGCCGACAGAAACGATGAGTGGTGTCGATACGGTCAGCATGGGCTTTAAGAGTTCAATGGTTCTTCTTAGTAATGGGCTTTTGTATCATCTGGGTAATAGTGAGGCACCCGTACTATCATGGGACAATCTTCTCAATGAGGCGGTTCCCTCAAACGCATTCCCTTCAACTTTCACTTTCTATGTTGACGGCTTTGAAGCAACGCCAAACAGCTATAATATCAATGGAAATAACTATCTTAAATTAAGAGAGATCGCAGCTATGCTGTTTGGTCACTCAAAGGGCTTTAGGGTGGAGTATCAAGAGACAACACAGAATATATATCTGTTTTCAAACTCGCAATATGAGCTAATTGGCACAGAGCTTGTGCCAATGGGGAATGTGGGCGGTATGGTCGCATATCCGACAACATCAAAGCTTTTTATTGACGGTGTAGAATCAGATGTGCTTATGTACAGGCTTGGCGATGAACACTATGTAAAACTGCGTGACATCGCGGAAATTTTC
>CAYJIE010000026.1:0-27844 GCA_964370145.1 uncultured Oscillospiraceae bacterium | reverse complement strand
TTATATTAAACCTTGCCGTGCAAGGTGTATATTATTTTAATCCCTGCACGGCAGGATGTGTATCTGCATTTTCGATGAAGTCTGCCATTTCATAAGCGACGGCTTTATCAACATTCTGTGGTGTTAAATATTCCTCTGGAGTTGACAGCCCTTCGCCGCTTAGAAACAGATGATTTAGACCCTCGAGTGTCGCCGTTTGTAAATCGGTGCGTCCATCGAGTGCATTTAACCAACTGTCAAGTTCTGATGGTGGCACTTGATAGTCGCGCTCACCTTGCAAAAACAGCATTGGAACGCTGATGTTTTTAACCTTTTCTAGCGGGTCGTATTCCTCAAGCCACTGAAAATATGCAGGGTAGGCAAAAAACACAAATTCGTCTTTTGCAGTGTTTTCATCAATTGCCATTGCCGCCTCTACAAGTGTACGCATCTCTGCATATTGCTCTCGCTCAAAGTCGGTTTTGCTCTGTTCCTCAAGATAGTCAATTTGCATTTGGGATAGAGTTAAAATGTCACTGCTGTTTGCCGCAAGAAAGATATATGCCGACACATCGTCGGTATGTGCTGCAATTTCAGGGATTAGATGTCCGCCAAAGCTATGACCTGCTACAAAAATTTCGGAGAGCTCAATATGATGGCTTTTAACATAGTCAATTGCAAAAAGAACATCTTCGATCGTCTCGTCATATGGCGTTAACTCGATGTCACCGGCAAGCTCGCCGCCATACACAAAAGTCCTTTTGTCATAGCGAATCGAGGCAATTCCAAGCTCAGCAAGGTCATATGCAATATCACGAAAAATCGAATTCGGGCCTACGGAGACATCCATATCAGAGGGGCCTGAGCCATGCACGAGAATGACTACTTTGTCAGTCGGCTCTGCCGGTTTTGTCAAAATGCCTGATAGCAAAAATTCCTCGCCGATGATAATGTTTTCTTCAGTGACACCCTCTGTGGGCACTCTTTCTGCGGCGACAGTGCTTGTTGAGGGGTCTTTGTACTCATCAATATGAAAACCTGATATCGTAGAATTTGAATCAAAAACATATGCCAGTGAAATATGCCCTTTGGAAAGTAAAAGGTTTACATAATATTTATCATAAACTCCGCTTTTCTCATAGACAATGCTGTCAATGTTTACTAAACTTCCATATTGCGCTGTGATGGAAGTCATGACACCATATAGAACAGGCTGGGAGAGTGCCGCCTCAACCTCTTCATTGAAAGAGTGGTTTGAAATAGCGCTGTCATAGTCTCCTTCAAAGAGGCTTGAAGTAATATTAAATGCAGTTTTTTCATTTTGGCTAAGTGCATCTAAGTCAATGCTACTTGAAATATTTGGCGAGCATGAGGACAATAAAAGTAAAGCAGTTAGCAAAAAGACAACAAGTAATTTTTTCATGTTATCCTCCTAGTTAATAGTAGCCCTATTCTAACATATAAATATGTACATTTCAAGGATTTTATCCAAAAAAGAGCTCGCACACATGGAACACATGGTGTAAGCTCTTTTTTGTATGTCTGTCAAGACAATAGTTATTCAATTTCAACAATTTTAATCTGTTCGGGCTTTGCTGTCGTCTCACTCATGACAACTTCTTTAATCGTGCTGATTTCCGATGCCTCTAAGCTGTCGGTTTTCACAACGACTGTGATGTCACTTTCGCCCATGATTACAACAGCGTCTTCAAATCCCTTAGCTTTAATAATGCTCTCCATCGCGTTCTCTTTTGTGATGATGGTCGCAATTACACCGATGTCATCAGCGGCATTTTTCTTGGAGTCATCGTCCGCCTCTGAGTCATTGACCACTGTTTGCAAAATTTCAATTGCACTGTCTCTTGCCTGCTGTCTGCTCACCCTTGAATCAGCAAAGTAGTTTGAAGAAACACTGCCGGTTTCAACTGTCACTTCCCCGTTTTGAGACGCATCTACAAGCGTTGCTTCGCCGATTATCTTCGGACTGTCAATATTCCCTGCCTCAACTAATTCTTCGTTCTTATTGTCAAGTTGACTGCTAATGACCAATGTGAGAGCAAGGACTGCGAGCAGTCCGCTTGTCACAAGTCTTTTTCTGTTAATAATCATCATATTATTCTCCTTCTGTCGATGTTCGACATTAAAATTATTGTAGTATAAGTAATTTGCATTCTATTTTCCGACAACGCTCACTCGATTGCTTGAAAGACCCAATGCAATTGAGACTGACTCAATTATTTTTTGGCGAATGATGTCATTTTCGCCGCCTTTGCAGACAATAGCCACCCCCTTTACAACGGGTTCAAGCTTTTTAATGAGAACGGGCTCCTCGGAACCGCTTGCATTGGTGACAATGATGAAACTGTCCTCATTATCGTTTTGGTTTTCCACCCTTTTTTGGTCATCGCTTAAGCTGTCCGACAAAAGATTCACATTGCTCTTTGTTTCGGTTGCATATACATGCTCTTCGCCTGCTTCAAGCGTCACCATGATCGAGACTTCCGAGACACCTTCAATTTGAGTTACAAATTCAAGTAACTCAAGTTCGAGTTCCTCCTCGTAGTCCGCAATGGTGATGCTCTCCTCCTCGCTATTAAATGTGGGTATCTCGACATCGGGAACGAGAAGGAGTCCGATGCCAAAAACAGCGAGCACAAATAGCCATATCGGAATTTTCGTTAAGTATTCAAGTAGTTTTTTCATGAAATTCCCTCCAGTATTTTTGTATCTATA
This sequence comes from uncultured Oscillospiraceae bacterium, assembly GCA_964370145.1. Taxonomy (GTDB): domain Bacteria; phylum Bacillota; class Clostridia; order Oscillospirales; family Feifaniaceae; genus CAYJIE01. The sequence goes on along the minus strand of CAYJIE010000026.1, from coordinate 25,132 downwards.
TCAAGCTGTTTTTCTATTATTTCAAGAATTTCAGCATCGCTTTTACCAAGAAAACTTGCAAACTCAATCGAGTTTATGAAATAGTCGTCACCGCTTATGTCCATATCAATCGTTGTGATGTTAAACTCCAACCCAAAGGCAGTGAATAGTGCCTGCTCAATTTGGCGAGCGATCTCGACTCTTGCAAGGCTTTCGGCGCCTTGCATGGCGATGTCTTCGCCCTGCGGTATCAAAATATCATCGCCGCCAAAATCAAGGTCAAGTGATTTGTAGTCAAAGCCGAGCAAAAATGAGAATATGACAAGTAAAATCATGAGCGCTACAATCAGCCTTATATATTTTTCAAATTTTGTCTTTGCCACAAGTGCTTCGGAAAGACTGCCAATGATAGCGCTTATCCCAAGGGCATAGGCAAAGCCCTCCAACCAATCCATATTTCCTCCTTTGCCAAAATCATTCCGTTTATATTGCTCAGTTTAGGCATCGCTCATCCGGACGCGAGTATTGCGAGAGAGGCGACGAAGTAGACCACTTGGCAGAATGTCACCGCTAGCAATATGCTCCACATATCGGAGATGCTACGCATAAATTCCGATATGCTGCCTTTTTCAAACATCTCCGAGAAGCCTGCGCCGATTTTGAATAAGATGTGGTAAAGAGCGACTCTTATAAGGGTCGGGAGCACGATAGCGATGATGACAATTGCCCCAACCGTGCCAACAGTCGCACGAATGACATTTGCACAGGAGACCACAACTCCTAGAGCATCGGTAATTATTTTTCCGACAATTGGGACAAAAGAGCCAATGGAGAGCTTTGCAATTTCCATGGCGAAAGTGTCACCTGCTCTTGCGACAACTTTTTGAAAGGTCAGTAGCGCGACGAGAGAGGTGGTAGAGATTTTCAAAATGAAAAAAATCACTTCCTTTGCACTTTTGCAAATGCCTTTCAAGCTCGCATTTGTGTTTATCGCACTTGCCAGTGCCAGTGAAAAAAACACATTGACAAAGGGGATTATGTAGTTTGCGTTAAATGAGCTAAAAAGTGAAATAACAACGGAGAGCCCGCTTGATGTCACAAGGCTACTAAGTGCTTTTCCACTTGCCGCCTGCGCACCGACGATAATCGGAAGGCTGATTTTGAAGTAGTCGCTTGCCTTAATTAAGGCTAGCTGCGATTCTCGAAAGGCATCACCGGTCAGTTGATATACGGATAGTGCAAGTGCTATAACAAAAGTGAAATGCAAAGGCAATTTCGTATACTCAGCACCGGCGACATTTTGCAATGCTGTTGCCAAGGCATATACGAGGATAATAGCGAAGACATGCGTGAAATCACTCAGTGCATCGGTGATGATGTCTGGAAGATTTCCTGTCAGGAAGTTTACAATATTTCTAAGCCCAAGGAAGTTTGACAGCCCGACAGGGTCAGTGAAAACCTCCTCCGGTAATCCGATGTCATTTGCGCTCTGATAGAGTGCTTCGCCGCCTAAATTTTCAAAAATCCCTTGATATATCCTCGAAATTTCGTCCTCGTCAAAATCACTTGCATATGAAGAGGTAGCCATAATAATAAAAACTGCTGTAATAAAAAGAATGCAAGTACATCGTTTTTTATTCGTCATTTTGCGTAATTCTCCAAAATTTTTATGTCCGTGTTATACTCACATCAAACGAGCGAGCTCGCTTGCCAGTGGGAGTGCGAGCGATAAAATCGCAATTTTGCCAACAAAAACTAGCTTATTTGCAAGAGCTTTCTCGCCGCTGTCCTCACAGATGTCACAGGCGAGCGATATGACAATTGCAATCCCAATAGACTTTATAAGTGGTAGCATTGGAAGGTTTTCGCTTACAGTGCTACTTAACACAATTAAGAAATCTACAATTTCTTTAATTTGCGAAATGCACACAAGCAGGAGAAGTGTGGAGGCAAGCAGTGCGCCCACCACCGCATATTCTCTTTTATACTCACGCAAGACGATTAAAAGCACGAGTGCAGTAAGTGCAAAGCCGACAATTTGTAAAATATCCATTGTTATAGCCCGAATGTCATTTTGACGGTGTCAAACAGCACGCTTATTTCCTCAATTACCATGAGAAGCACGACAATGAGCCCTGCAAGTGTCGTTAGCATTGCCTGCTCCTCGCGCCCAGCACGAATTAGAACCTGATTTAACACAGCGACAATTATGCCAATTGCTGCAATCCGAAATATTAAGTCAATTCCCATATGTACCTCAATATAAAATTATGACAGTCAAAAGCCCAGTGAGAAAAGAGAGGCTCTGCCATAATTTGTAGTTTTTTTTGATGTCTTGTGTGCAGTCAGAATGCACAGTGGTTATATAGTCCGTGAAATATTTACATTTTTTTTCTTCGTCAGGTAGACTTGAGTTTCCAAGCTGAAGGCAAAAGTCGCTGAAAATTGCAAGCTCTTCTTTGGTTAGAAATTGTTTTACATCATCATATGATTTGCAGTGACTTGGGAAGTTGGCAAGGGCTTTTGAGAGTGCCTCCTCTCTCTCTGTGCCACTGCGAAATTCGCGAATGATGTCACTGGGGAGCTTGCAAAGAGATTTTAGCACCGACAGTCGCTTTCTCTTGTCAAACATCATATATTCACAGGTTAGCACAAAGCTCAAAACCGTTATAATTGAGCCGAAAATTTTCATTTTGCACCTCCTTTGCATTGTAAACCGCTTTAATTTTCCCGACCTCTCTTTCTTGCAAAATGACAATTTTGTCAAGCACTTGTGCCTCTTGCAATTTCTTAAATTGTGGTCTAAGCAGTAGTTGATATATGTCATTGGCATGGGCGGAGGCGATGAAGGTGACTCCTGTGTTCACACAGGATAGTAATTTGTCGATTTCGCTTTCGTCGCCGATTTCATCGATAATAACGACAGTTGGATTGAGTGTGCGAACTGCCATTTCCACCGCCTGATGCTTTGGAACGCCTATAATCGGGTAGCAATTTGTGCCAAGTTCAAAGCTGCCCTCTCCCGAGAGTTCACCCCTCTCATCTGCAAGAGCGGTGCGAATTTGCTTTGTGGAAAGTTTTCTTGCAACATCTCTAAGCATGGTTGTCTTGCCTGTGCAAGGAGGGGCGACGAGTAAAGTTGAGTGGAGTTGATTGTTTTGTAAAACAATATCAAACAAATCACTTGAGCAACCACGCATATCTCTCGCAATACGAATGTTGATGCCGTCAACCCTTGAATATCCGCTGATGCTGCCGTCTGCATCTGTTGCATAGCGTCCGAAAATCCCACAGCGACAACCGCTGTATGTGACAAAGCCGCCTCTTAGCTCTCGCTCTTTGGCATAGACGGAGTTTTTGCAAATTTTAAGGAAGATGTCATGCACAACTTCGCTCGAGGGAATATATGGATTTTGCATGATTTTTGTGAGATGGCACGACTTGGATAGAAAGAGTAGTTCGTTTTGTAAAAGCACACAAATCGGCGACTTTGCTTTAATTCTGATTTCGGTTATCGCAAACAGCTTATCTCTAGGCAGTGATGTTATTGACTTTTCTATATCTCTTGGGAGTAGAGAGCAAATTTCATATATTTTATCCACAGTTTTCCTCCTTGCAATTTGGAAAATGACAACTCCAATTTCTTATACGCAATTCTATGCGGCGATGTACAAGCTTAGAACAATTGGTAACAAAAAAACATGAAAATGAGTATAATAATTTTGTCGGGAGGTGTGCATATGAGAGTTGCCAGAAGATATGGCAGAGCGGCGAGGGCTCGCCCAAGCCAGCGAAAATCCGCTTTGGTTACCCTGTTTTTTTTGCTGATTATAGCATTGTATTTTTTAGTGTTGACAGTGGACAGTAAGGTCAATCGAGTGATTGCGGAGGTTGGGGCAAGCTCAGTGCAAACCCTTGTTAATCATGCGGTGGTTTTGGCGGTTGAAAAGACATTTGACGAAGCCCCGATTACATATGGCGATTTGGTTTTTCTTGACAAGGACGCGAGCGGCGCACTTGTTGCACTGACCACTAATGTCACTGCGGTGAACAGATTAAAGGCGGATATAACAAAGCAGGTGGAAATCGCTTTGACGACAGATGAGTTAACTGTTGAAATTCCACTTGGAAATCTCATGAATGTTGATATATTCACAGGGCTTGGGCCTGAAATTTCGTTCACACTAATCCCATATAGCAATGTCAACGTGGACATTGAAAATGAATTTATATCAGCTGGGATTAACCAGACTTTGCACAGGCTTTTTCTCACAGTCCACAGCGGAATTAGCATCGTTTTGCCTGCAAGCACAGTGGACACAACGATTGTGACGACAGTGCCTGTGGCAGAAACTGTCATTATCGGCGAAGTGCCTGACAACTATACAAATGTCACTGATGCGAGTGAGTGGATGCAAGACCAGATAATCGACTTTAGAAATGAGTAAAAATTATTGATTTTATTGCTTTTTTTGATTACATAATACTTGAAAAAGTATATAATGTATGGTAGAATATAAAAACATATGAAAATTACGGAGAAGTTGATGAAAAATTCGGACGGTATAAGAGAAAAAATGGAGTCGCTGACTGCTGAAATTGAAGAGCATACGCACAGGTATTATGTGCTCGACAATCCCACAATCAGCGACTATGAATTCGATATGATGTTAAAAGAGCTCATAGCGCTCGAAGAGCAATATCCGCAGTTTGCGAGACCAAATTCTCCAACTAAGAGAGTTGGAGGAGAGGCGCTTGACAGCTTTGCTCAAGTTGAGCACAAAGTGAAAATGGAGAGCTTGCAAAACCTGTTTTCAAATGAGGATTTGTTTGACTTTGATCGTAAGATAAAAGAAGTTGCCCAAGAGCCGTTTTATGTGACGGAGTGCAAAATCGACGGACTGTCCGTTTCCCTTGAATATCAAGATGGTAAATTCATAAGAGGGTCTACTCGTGGTGACGGAATTGTGGGTGAAGATATCACGGAAAATTTGCGCACGATTATGAGCATACCGATGACACTGAAAAATCCACCGTCATATCTTGAAGTGCGTGGCGAAGTTTTCATGCAAAACTCTGTTTTCGAGAGCTTAAACAGGGAGCGCGAGGCAAATGGCGAGGCGCTTTTTGCAAATCCAAGGAACACAGCGGCGGGCTCACTTAGGCAACTTGATCCCAAAATCGCAGCTAAGAGGAAGCTTGCGATTTTCGTGTTTAATATTCAGCAAAAGATAGGCGGCAAAGAGATTGAGACACATTTTGAATCGCTGGAATATCTAAAAGAGCTTGGTTTTAATGTGTCGCCTTTTTATGTTCGCTGTAAAACCATTGAAGAGGTAATAGCTGCGATTGAGGAAATCAATAAAAAAAGAGAGAGCTTTGACTTTGAAATTGATGGAGCGGTGGTCAAACTTGACAATTTAGAGCAAAGAGAGCTTCTCGGGAGTACGGCGAAGTTTCCACGTTGGGCAGGGGCTTTTAAGTACCCACCGGAGATAAAAGCGACAAAATTGCTGAAGATAACTGCGAATGTGGGTCGCACAGGGGTGTTGACACCAATGGCAGAGCTTGCCCCCGTAAGATTGTCGGGGACTACAGTGTCTTCAGCGACACTACACAACAAAGAGTTTATCGAGCAGCTTGGAATAAAAATCGGAGATATGGTATTAGTGCAAAAAGCAGGGGAGATCATTCCGCAGATTACAGAAGTGGACAAGTCAAAGCGTGACGGCAGTGAAAGAGAATATGAATTTCCGACAATATGCCCGTCATGTGGACAAGCTGTCGAAAACGACAGCACAGAGGCGGCAGTGCGCTGTGTAAATATGCTGTGCCCTGCGCAACTTGTGAGAAGTATTGCGCATTTTGCGAGCAGAGGCGCAATGGACATCGAAGGCATGGGCGAGCAGTCGGCGGAACTCTTTGTCAAAGAGGGGCTTATAAAAGACATCTCGGATATATACTATCTTGATTTTGAGGAGCTAAAAAATTTAGAGCGCATGGGGAAGAAGAGTGCGAATAATCTCCTTAAGGCGATTGAGAAGAGCAAAGAACAGGACTTGTCAAAGCTTGTGTTTGCACTCGGCATAAGACAGGTGGGAGAGAAAGCCTCCAAAAGCCTTGCGAAGACTTTTGGGAGCATGGACGCTATTATGCAAGCAGAGGTCGAAGCAATTGTTGCAATCCCTGATATGGGCGAGATTACGGCTAATAATATTTCAGAGTTTTTTAAGAGAGAGAGCGTAAAGGTGATTATCGAAAGACTGCGCATGGCAAATGTCAACATGCAAAGCGCTGACACGAATGAGAGCACCGGTCTGCTTGGGCTGACATTTGTTATAACTGGGACATTGCCGACAATGGGAAGGGCAGAGTGCCAGAGTTTGATTGAGAGTCATGGGGCAAAAGTCAGCTCCTCTGTGTCAAAGAAAACGAGCTATCTTGTGGCAGGCGAGGATGCAGGAAGTAAACTTACAAAGGCACAGAGCCTTGGAATAAATATCATTACGGAAGATGATTTATTAAAACTTATAGGAGATATGCAATGAGAGTAACAAATGATGAAATTCGCCATGTGGCAAAGCTTGCGATGTTGTCATTTTCAGAGAGTGAAGTGACGAAACTTGCAACTGAAATGGGCGGAATAATTGATATGGCGGAGAAACTCAATGAGCAAGATTTGAGTGACTTCGGCGAGACCTTACCTGAGAAGAGAAATGCGTTGCGCGCTGATGAGCTTGGTTTATCACTGACAAGAGATGAGGTGCTCCAAAATGCACCTGAGAAAAAAATGGGATGTATTCTCGTCCCTAAAATCGTAGAATAGGGAGAGAGAGATGCTGTATAACAAAACTGCCACGGAGCTTACAGGGCTCATGAAGAGTGGCGAATGCTCCGCATTGGACATCACAAATTCTTTCATTGAGAGAGCGGAAAAAACAGAGCCAAGCGTTGATGCTTTTTTGACGACGACTTTTGAAGATGCTCGAGAAGTTGCTAAATCTGTTGATGAAAAGAGAGCAAAGGGCGAAAGTCTTGCACCGCTTGCAGGAATTCCGATTGCTATCAAGGACAATATTTGTACAAAGGGAATTAAGACTACCTGTGCTTCAAAAATGCTTGAGAACTTCGTCGCACCATATGATGCGACGGTTACAAAATTGATTAAAGAAAATGACATGCCCATTTTAGGGAAGTTGAACCTTGATGAATTTGCCATGGGCTCGTCTTGTGAGACATCAGCCTTTAAGATGACAAAAAATCCACATGATTTGAGCCGTGTTCCAGGGGGCTCTTCAGGTGGCTCTGCGGCTTGCGTTTCTGCGGCATCATCTCCATTCTCACTTGGCAGTGACACAGGTGGCTCTGTGCGCCTTCCTGCGTCACTTACTGGAGTTGTCGGTCTCAAGCCAACATATGGAGCGCTGTCTCGTTATGGCTTGGTTGCTTTTGGCTCATCGCTTGACCAAGTCGGCACTTTTGCAAAAAGTGTCGAGGATAGCGCAATGCTGTTTGATATGCTTGCGGTGCATGATAAGATGGACAGCACCTCGCATGATAAATATAAAGGCGATATTGCGATTAATTTGAAAAAAGATGTAAAAGGGCTTAGAATCGGCTTGCCGACGGAGTTCTTTAACGATAAGATAGACAGTGGCGTGCTTGCCAATGTCAAAGAAGTAATTGATTTTTATCGTAGTATGGGCGCTGTTGTCGAGGAATGTGAATTTGACACAGCGGAATATGCGCTAGCGACTTATTATATCCTAAGCTCCGCAGAGGCGGCGTCAAATCTGTCACGATATGACGGCGTGAAGTACGGATATCGTGCGAGTGGGACAGATAGCGTGGAGGATTTAATCACGAAAAGTCGCAGTGAGGGCTTTGGTGAAGAAGTGAAGCGCCGCATCATGTTCGGCACATATGTGCTCGCAAGCGGATACTATGACGCATATTATAAAAAAGGTCAGCTCATGCGTGAGAAAATTAAAAAGATTTATGACGAGGCTTTCACAAAATATGATGTGCTGTTGACACCGACTTCACCCACAACGGCGTTTAAGATTGGCGAGAAGAGTGACCCAATCGCAATGTATATGTCGGATATTTGCACCGTCGGTGTAAATATAGCGCTTAACCCTGCAATTTCAGTGCCTTGTAATATGTCAGGGGGACTTCCGGTTGGGTTCCAATTAATCGGGCGTCGATTTGATGAGCGCACACTGTTCAACACCGCATATGCATATGAGAGTGAGTGCGGCGTAAAATGGACAGAGCCAAAAGTCGGAGGTGTGTCATGAACTACGAAAGTGTAATCGGTTTGGAGATGCATGCAGAGCTCTCCACAAAAACAAAGGTATATTGCGCATGCTCAACGGAGTTTGGCGGCGAAGTGAATACAAGATGTTGCCCTGTTTGCACGGGAATGCCAGGGGCGTTGCCTGTGCTTAATGGCGAAGTCGTGCACTATGCGATAAAAATGGGAGTTGCAACAGACTGTGATATAAATCGTCTGTCAAAGCAAGACAGAAAGCACTACTTCTATCCCGACTTGCCAAAGGCTTATCAAATTTCACAATTTGACATTCCGATTTGCGAGAAGGGCGAAGTTGTATATTATGATGACGGCGTGAAAAAGACTTGCAAAATCACAAGAATTCATATAGAAGAGGACGCTGGAAAGCTTTTGCATGATGATAAATTTGGTGGCTCTTTGGTGGATCTTAACCGCTGTGGTGTACCACTCATAGAGATAGTGTCTGAGCCGGATTTGAGAACGGCGAATGAGGCGAAGGCGTATCTTGAGGCGCTTAAAGGGATTTTAGAAAGCCTAAATATCTCACACTGCAAGATGCAAGAGGGTAATATTCGTTGTGATGTCAATGTGTCTATAAGACCTGTGGGTCAAGAAAAATTTGGCACAAGGGTCGAGATGAAAAATATCAACACCTTCTCGGGAGCGCAAAGGGCGATTAACTACGAAGTGGAAAGACAAAAGAAAATCCTTGCCGATGGCGGAGAGATTTTTCAAGAGACAAGGCGCTGGGATGACCTTAAGGGTGAGAGTTTCCCCATGAGAGAGAAGAATGATGCGCATGATTACAGATATTTTCCTGAGCCTGATCTTGTGACAATTGAAGTTACAGATGAAATGCTAGAGAGAGCAAAGGGAGAAATTCCTGAATTACCACTGTCAAAATATGAGAGATATTTTGAGAGCTATAAGCTAACAGCATATGAGAGCGAGCTCTTAGCATTTGACTTACAAAGAGCAGAATTTATAGATGCGTGCCATGCAATCAATCCAAAGCTGATTAAACAGGCGTGTAATTATCTGCTTGGAGAGATTTCAAGGGTTGCTAATGAGCGTGGCTGCACCGTTAAAGAGGTCGGCATTTCGGCGGACAAGCTAATGGCGCTACTCGTTCTAGTTGATGACAAGACAATTTCAAATTCTGCGGCTAAAACGGTGTTCACAGAGCTGCTTTCAAGAGATGTGATGCCAATGGATATAGTGAAAGAAAAAGGGCTAATGCAGATTAGTGATAGCTCAGCACTCCTTGCGATTGTGGAAGAGGTGCTAAGCGAGAATGCGAAGAGTATCGATGATTACAGGGGTGGCAAGACGAATGTACTCGGTTTTCTTGTTGGGCTTTGCATGAAAAAGAGCAAGGGGAGCGGGAATCCAAAAATATTCAATGAACTCTTACTCGAGCGACTAAAAGGATAAAATATTTAAATAAAAATTTTCGGAGGTGTTTATGAGAGGACAAGCAGGTACACTTGAGTCGAATGACATTGTAATTACAGTGGCAGACGGCGAAAATGGCATTGAAATCGAACTTGAAAGCATCGTAATGACACAATTTGGTCGCCAAATTCGAGAAGCGATTATCAGTGCAGTCAAAGACAAGGGGATAGAAAATCTCTATGTTAAGGCGATTGACCGTGGAGCAATTGACAGCACGATTAGGGCGAGAGTTTACGCAGCGATTGAAAGAGCAAGAGCGGAGGAGAAGTCATGAGAGAATTTAGAAGTTTTTTAATCATGCCCGGCAACAATCCGGGAATGCTCATCAAGAGTCGCTCATATACAGCGGACGCTGTTGTTTTCGACCTTGAAGATGCGGTTGCACCGACAGAGAAAGACACGGCTAGAATCTTGGTTAAAGAGACTTTGAGAAGTTTTGATTTTGGCGGAAAATCCATCATGGTCAGGATTAATGATCTTGGTGTTTGTGCTAAAGAAGACCTTGCAGCTGTCATTCCAGAAAAAATCGTTGCAGTGGTTGCACCAAAAGTCAATTGCGCTGACGATGTGAAGAAGTTAGAAGCGATGATTGATGAGTACGAAGTTCCTGGCCACGAAACAGGCATATTTGCTATCATTGAGACAGCAATCGGTCTTTGCAATGTAAACGAGATTGCAAAAGCAAGCAAAAGGCTCAAGGGCATTTTGCTCGGAGCGGAAGATCTTACAGTGAGCATTGGTGCAGTGCGGACTAAAGAGTCACATGAGATATATACAGCGCGTACAAATGTAGTCATTGCGGCAAGAGCAAATGAAATTCAAGCGATTGACACACCATTTGTCGACATTGAAGACGCAGCAGGGCTTAAAGCTGATTGTGAGCTTGGAAAACAACTTGGATTTACAGGAAAGCTCTGTATTAACCCAAGACAAAATAAAATTGTCAACAGCGCATTCGCGCCATCGCCGTCAGAATTGCGTTGGGCGTCAAGAGTTGTCACAGCTTTTGAAGATGCTAAAAAGAGCAATTTAGGTGTTGTTAATGTGGATGGTAAAATGGTTGACCTTCCTGTCGTATTGCGTGCAGAGCGCATGTTAGAGCAAGCGAAGGCATTCAAGCTTAGAATTGAGGTGCAATAATGAAAAATGCTGTTATGAGAGAGCTCCCAGATTTCATTGAAGGATATGGAAAAGTCGTGCCTTTTAAGGGCTCGTTTGATATGACTGATGCAAAACCAAATCTATACGGAAGACCGATTAGACCACAAGTGCGCAACGAGAGTAAGGTTATCAAAGGAATTAAGGAGATGATTAAGCAAATTCCAATTAAAGATGGAATGTCAATCAGCTTCCACCATGCTCTAAGAAACGGCGACCATGTTATCAATATGGTGCTTGACGCTTGCGCAGAGCTTGGAATCAAAGACCTTAAGGTCGTGTTTACTGCGTTGTTCCCAATGCATGACAAAGTAATCGAACATATTAAAAATGGCGTTGTCACCAATATTGACATGACTGGCGTCACAGGGAAATTGGGCGATGCCCTTTCTGCCGGTATGCTGCCAAATCCGGTTGTTTTCAGAAGCCACGGCTCAAGACCAAATGCGGTTATGTGCGGTGCAGTCAAAATTGACGTTGCAATAGTTGCGACATCAATGGCGGATAAATATGGTAATATCACAGGTATTTTCGGAGATAGTGCTTTTGGCTCGCTGGGATATGCGTTCACAGATGCGCAATATGCGGATTGCGTTGTTGCGGTGACAGACCATTTGAACGACACAGCGCTTAGCCATGTGTCAATTCCACAAGACTATGTTGACTATGTGGTGGAAGTTGATAAAATCGGCGACCCATCAGGAATTGCAACAACTGTGTTGCAACTCACAAAAGACCCACTTCAACTGTATATATCAGAGCTTGCGGTTGAAGTTACAAAAGCTGTGGGTATAGTTAAAAACGGATTTTCATTCCAAACGGGAATTGGCGGAATGTCACTTGCCTACACAAAATTTCTAGCGGAAGTTATGGAAGAGCAAGATGTCGTCGCAGGACATGCGATGGGTGGAATTACAAAGCCGATTGTAGATTTACTTGAGTGCGGAAGATTGAACACAATTTTTGATGTGCAATGCTTTGATATTGCCTCAATCCAGTCTATGCGCCGCAATAGAAATCATATTGAAGTTTCAGCGTCAAACTACGCTAACCCACATAGCAAAGGCTGTATCGTAAATTCACTTGATGTTGCTGTTCTCGGCGCACTCGAGATTGACACGAATTTTAACTTGAATGTATTGACAGGCGCTGACGGACATGTGAGAGCTTCAATTGGCGGTAATCCAGATGCGGCTGCAGGAGCTGGAATGAGCTTAATCACAGCAACATTGATGCGTGGAAGAATTCCTGTTGTCGTTGATGATGTTGATGTCATTTGTACACCCGGTGAGACTGTTGATGTTGTCATCACTGAAGAGGGCATTGCAGTTAATCCGGAGAGAAAAGATTTGCTTGAAATGATTAAGAAAGCGGATCTTCCTGTGAAGGATATCAAGGAGCTTAAAGAGAGAGCATATGAAGTTTCAGGAAAGCCTGATCCAATTAATCATACAGACAGAATAATTGGTGTGGTTGAGTCGAGAGACGGCACTGTGCTTGACTTGGTTTATGAAGTAAAAGACTAGTAGAATAAGCGTGAAAAAGGATGTGGTTTCCACATCCTTTTTTTATATGCCTGTATGTCAAATTTCCTATATCGGTATTCCATATTCCTTAACGATATCCGTGAGCTCTCTGATTTTATCCGCTGTCGCTTCGGGGATATTGCTAAGTGGGAAGTCAATGCCCATGCTTTCATATTTCCCAAGGCAAATCTTCCTAAAAGGGAGTAATTCGAGTTTTTTCAAATTCGGATACCTCAAGACAAATTCACACAGCGCTCGTATATGCTCATGGCTGTCCGTTATTGTCGGCACAACCACATGGCGAATCCACAGTGGACGCCCAAGTTCCATGCAGAGCCTGAGAAAGTCAAGAACTTGCTCAAAATCAGCCTTAGCATATGACATATAGTCCTTACTTGACAAAAATTTTAAGTCGCAAAGAACAAGGTCTGTGTTCTAAAAGAGCTCTCGCCAAATTCAAATCACCGATACCCGAAGTGTCAAGTGCCGTGTGAACACTCAGTTTGCGACACTCCTTAAAGAGATTAGCCACAAATTCAGCTTGCATCAAGGGCTCGCCACCCGAGACTGTAATTCCGCCACGCTCCTGTATGTACGGAAGGACGCGCACTAGCTTTTCCATGACAGCTGATACAGAGAGTTCTTGACCGACAGCGATTTCCCATGTCTCGGGATTGTGACAATAGGCACAGCGCAAGGGGCAGCCTTGCATAAACACGACAAATCTAATGCCCGGTCCGTCAACGGCTCCCATAGATTGAAACGAATTTATATAGCCCTTCATATTATCACATACTTTCGTGGAATGTCCTTGAAATCACTTCAAGTTGTTGCTGCTTTGTTAACTTATGAAAACTCACCGCATATCCAGAAACCCTTATTGTTAAATTCGGATACATCGCAGGATCTTCATATGCTTGTTTTAGGGTATCACGACTAAGTACATTGACATTTAGATGATGCGCCTTTTGCATAAAGTAGCCATCGAGCATGGAAACTAAGTTTTCATATCGCTCATCGTCTGTTTTGCCAAGTGCCTCTGGAACAATTGAAAATGTGTTGGAAACACCGTCACGGCAGTAGTTATAGGAAATTTTTGCGACAGAATTAAGAGAGGCGATGGCACCGTTTTTCTCTCTGCCATGCATCGGATTTGCCCCCGGAGCAAAAGCGACACCTTGCTTGCGCCCGTCAGGGGTGGAGCCAGTTTTTTTACCATATACAACATTGGAGGTGATGGTGAGGATTGATAGTGTGTGCTCTGCATTTCTATATGTCTTATTGGCTAATAATGCCTTGTAAAAAGCTTCAACTTGCTCTTTTGCGATGTCATCTACACGGTCATCGTCATTGCCAAATTGCGGATAGTCTCCCTCAATCTCATAGTCGCTGATTATGCCCCTATCGTCCCTGATGACTTTAACTTTCGCATGCTTAATCGCAGAGAGGCTGTCAGCCACAACGCTCATGCCGGCAATGCCAAAAGCCATAAAGCGATGAACATCAGTGTCATGAAGTGCCATCTGTGTCTTCTCATACGCATACTTATCATGCATGAAATGAATGATGTTCATCGTGTTGACATATAGCTTTGCAAGCCAGTTACGATATGGCTCGAGCATTGCAATCACCTTGTCGTAGTCAAGATAGTCGCCCTCATATGCAGGAAGGATAGGGCCGACTTGTTTACCTGAAATCTCATCTCTCCCGCCATTGAGCGCCATGAGGAGCATTTTTGCAAGATTTGAACGTGCACCGAAGAATTGCATTTGCTTTCCGACTTTCATCGCGGAAACACAGCATGCAATTGCATAGTCATCGCCATATAATGGGCGCATGAGATCATCATTTTCATACTGTATTGAGTCGGTATCGCAAGAGACCTTCGCTACATATTTCTTAAACTCATGCGGAAGTGCCTTTGACCACAATACGGTCAAGTTTGGCTCTGCGGACGGATTTAAGTTGTATAATGTGTGTAGCATTCTAAATGAGCTTTTTGTAACCAGTGGCACTCCGTCTAGGGAGACACCGCCCACACACTCTGTAATCCAAAGTGGGTCGCCTGCGAACAGTTCATTGTATTCGGGAGTTCTTAGATGTCTTGCCAGCCTTAGTTTTAAGACAAAATCATCAAATAGCTCCTGTGCGCCCTCCTCGGTTAAGATGCCCTCTTTTAGGTCACGCTCAATATAAATATCAAGAAAAGTTGACACCCTGCCAAGACTCATCGCCGCACCGTTTTGTTCTTTTATCGAGCCAAGATAACCAAAGTATAGCCATTGGATAGCTTCGTGGGTGGTATTTGCAGGTTTTGATATATCAATGCCATGCATCAGCGCCATCTCTTTTAGCTTTTGCAAAAAAGCGATTTGTTGGAACAGCTCTTCGCTTTGGCGAATTGTGTCAGTGTTCATCTCGCCCTCGGCTAGCTTATCCTTGTCGATTTGCTTCATTTCAATGAGTCGGTCAATCCCATATAGCGCAACACGTCTATAATCTCCAATGACGCGTCCTCGACCATATGCATCGGGAAGGCCAGTGATTATTCCGCAGCTCCTAGCCGCACGCATCTCAGCAGAATACACACGGAACACGCCGTCATTGTGAGTTGTTCTGTACATGAACGCTTCTTCGATTTTGTCGGGCCATATGATTCAAGAGCGCCACGCACCATTTTAATTCCACCAAATGGGTTTATTCCTCGCTCAAGGGGCTTCTCCGTTTGAAAGCCGACAATGAGGTCACGCTCTTTGTCGAGATAAGCAGGCTTATAGGACAGCAGTGACGACACTTTGTCAACATCAACAGAGAGGACGCCATTGTTCTCCTTCTCCTGTCTTAAAAGCTCTTGTGCAAGGTTTAGGACATACTCTGTTCTTTCTGTAGGGGCGCAGAGAAATTCGTCATTACCCTCATATAGTGTGAAATTTTTTAAGATGAAATCAGAAACATTAATTTCATCTTGCCAAAGTCCGTGATTAAAAGTTCTCCAAGCGTTGCAAATCATAAGTATATTTTCCTTTCTATTAAAAAACAAAAGGGCAAAACCATCTTTGATTACAAAGAAAGTTTTGCCCAGACGGTCGGCACTAAACTTTGCACTCCACTGTGGTGAACCCACAAATCCGTCAGTCATGCAAAGAGTTTTATTTGACATTAGTATACTTTTATTAACGAAAAATTTCAAGTATAATTTATTAATTTTATATGTATTAGCTAAAAGTGCTGTCAAAAGTAATTACCGTGTCACTGATTATATCGTCCCATGGTGCACTGTAACCCTCACTTCCGATTATTTGACCTGTCTTTGCATTGATGTAAATCGCCAATCTATCCTCTTTCCCGATTTTGGATTTTGCCTCTTGTACAAGGTCTAAAGAGTTGTGATTGTTTGGGTACTCGCCATTTTCGTCAACCCAGCCCATGAGCTTTGCAAAGTAAATCTCGAGTTTGTTGTCAGCCACACCGAGGTCAAGTCTAGAGGCATCAGTTGTAAGTGCGCCGACAAATAAAGTTGCACCTAGTGGATCATCTGAGCGGTCTGTGCGCCAATGAATTGTATAGACATCAGCCTTATGTGAGGCAATGGACGGGTCAGCCATAAGGTCAACCATCATGATATTTGCCGCTCTCACTACTTGCATAGCAAGTTGGTTATCGGTGCTTTCCTTTGCCTTCTCGACATATGCCAATACATTGGGAACTAAAAGTACGGCTAAAATTGCAATGATGACCATAACAATAATTAGCTCGGTAAGCGTAAAGCCTTTTTTGTTGTTTTTGCGTGTTTGCATAAAATACCCCTAATAAAAATATTGAAGTCCATTATACAACATCTAAAGTAATAAATCAAGAAAAATTTATTACTTCAGAAAGAATAAACGTAAAAATGGTAAAAAATTAACAATTAGTCGATAATGTGTATATATTTCAAGGAAAAAGAGCTAATTAATACTATTGTGAGAGACTCTGTAATGTCCTATATGCAAGTGCAATTGCCTGCTCTCTGGAAACATTGGTCAGTGGTGAGATTTCGCTGTCGGATACACCTTGCATTATACCAAGCTCATTCATAAATGCAACGCTGTCAAATGCCCAACTTGCAATGCTTCCTCTGTCAGTATATTTCGCTAAATTTGAAGTCGGATTGCTTGTCTTAAACATCGCATAGACACGGTTTAACATAACTGCCATTTCTTGTCTCGTAATGTTTTTGTCAGGCGCAAACTCTGTGTCGGACACACCGTTAACAATGCCAATTCCATATGCGATGAAAACCGCATCGCTGTCGGTGTCGGTGAAATTGAGATAACCCTGCTCGGACTTTGCATACATCTCATCTGTATACTCGCCGCCAAGCACAATATACATATTTAGTGCGAGCTCCGCAAATTGTACCCTTGTAATGCTCGTGGTATAGTTATTTAGAATTGATTCTATATCAGCTAGTAAACCTGCCTCAACGGCATTTTTAATCTCGGGTTTTGCCCATTCGCTTGCGCCATCAGTATAGGAGTCGTAGTCACCGATGTCGGGTGTTGTGTCTGTTTCGGGTGTTGTGTCTGTGTCAGGTATTTCAGGTGTCACAGGTGGTTCAGGTGTCACAGGAGTTGGTGGCACAGCAGAGCCATCAAAGGTGTATGTCGAAGGAATCTCCGCTCTATCTAGGTTGGATTCATTGCTTGAATAGCTGTCAATGTCGAAGAAATCGACGATATAGCTAGCCTCTGCGCCGCCTGAAATTTGCACATGAAACACATCACCTGCGCTGTATGAAATGTTATCAGGACGGAAAATCACACAGCCAGGAGCACCGTAATTCTGATTATCGACATTGAAATAGCCGTCAGAACCATTATATGAGAAAATCCACTGCTCATTGTCGTTTAGCCTTGTGAGTGTGACTGAAAGGTCACCATAGATAGCTTCACCATATGAATATGACCATGGATAATCGTCTTTGAACATATTTGTTGGGGTATTGTAGGAAGGCCATGCCACACCGTAGATATCGGATTGTTGTTGTTGACCACCAATGACATGCATTGCAGAAGTCATATGCGCTGAGTTTCCGCTGCCTGTGACTGTGCCGCCAAAACCTGCCTCATATAGCTCTGGATATATAATCCATCTCCTATGTCCGAGCATAGCAATATTGGAGTTATCCTTGTCAGCCATGAAGCTGTGAACAATTACATCGAACATGGAATTTTGCGCATATGAGCCCATGCCATAATGCAAACTTGACTCACCTGAGCCTTGATACCCTAAATCATATGTGCTCTGGTCCATATCCGAGGGGCGTGAGGGATAGTGCGAGATATTCCCATTCGCATGGTTTACGAGTGCGGCATATTGTGCTAGGTTATTTTGCTCATCGCCAGCTACGGCAAATTCCAAGCCTGCAACATAGCGCACGAGATTGGTTGAATTTATCGCATGTGCAAGTGTCGTGTCCGACAATTCTCCAGGATAATATGGATTTTGCACATTTGGCTCTGCATTAAATGAAAAAGGAGAGTCAACTCCTGGGTCATATGTGTTTGCAAATGAGGCAATTTGCTCTTTTGTTGGCGCATATACATTTGTGCCATAAATGTCATAAGTAACATCTTGCGCTAAAGCAAGCGGTGCGAGATTGAGCACAATTAAAAGGCTCAGAAGTAATCCGATTATTTTTTTCATATAAAACTCCCATTCCATCGTAAAATAACTATTCTAGCATATGTTCATATGCTAGAATAGTATCATATTTTAGTCGAATTGTCAACCGTCGGAAGGGGAGCGCAGCGCTCTCATAACTATCGTGAATCAGCCATTTATTAAACTGTATGACCAAGTAATTCCATGAATTCTTCTCCAGAAATTGTCTCTTTCTCAAGGAGGAATTTAGAGATTTCATGTAATTTATCTTCATGTTCCTTTAATATTGTCATAGCCTTGTCATATTGTGATGAGATGATTGTAATGACCTCATCATCAATATGTTTTGCAGTTTCTGCCGAGCAAATCATGGAGGTGTCAGCGCTTAGATATGGATTGTTGACAGTCTCAAGCGCAACCATTCCAAATTTTTCGCTCATACCAAAACGTGTTACCATTGCTCTTGCAATTCTAGTCGCTTGTTCTATATCATTTGAAGCGCCAGTGGTAATGGAATTGAAAATGAGTTGTTCAGCAGCACGTCCACCTGTGAATGTCGCAATTTTATTGAGTGCTTGCTCCTTGCTCATCAAGAATTTCTCATCGCTGTCAACTTGCATTGTGTAACCAAGTGCGCCAGAGGTGCGAGGGATAATGGTGATTTTATGCACGGGTGCGCTGTCACTTTGCAATGCCGCAACTAGAGCATGGCCGACTTCATGATATGATATAATTTTTCGCTCTTGCTCTGATACAGCGGCATTTTTTCGCTGATATCCAGCGATTACGACTTCAACGCTCTCCTCCAAGTCATTTTGCAGAACTTCTTGGCGTCCGTCACGAACTGCCCTAAGTGCAGCTTCGTTAATAATATTGGCAAGATCCGCACCATTAGAGCCAGATGTCGCTCTTGCGATTTTTTCAAAGTCGATACCATCTCCAAGCTTAACATTTTTACCATGCACAATTAAAATGTCTTCTCTTCCTTGTTTATCAGGAAGCTCAACAGGGACTCTCCTGTCAAATCTACCAGGACGCGTGAGCGCTTTGTCAAGAATCTCTGGGCGGTTACTTGCAGCAAGCAAGACAACGCCTTTTTGACCGTCAAAACCGTCCATTTCAGTAAGAAGTTGGTTGAGCGTTTGCTCTCTCTCATCGTTGCCACCGAAGTTGCCACCGCGTTGCTTACCGATTGTGTCAATCTCGTCTATGAAAATGATACAAGGAGCTTTCTCATTTGCCTGCTTAAATAGGTCACGCACTTTTGCTGCGCCCATCCCGACAAACATCTCAACAAATTCAGAGCCGGAAATTGAGAAGAATGGCACATTTGCCTCACCTGCAACAGCTTTAGCAAGCAGTGTTTTACCTGTACCCGGAGGGCCTGATAACAGCACACCTTTTGGCAGATTTGCGCCAATGCTTACATATTTCTGTGGATTATTAAGGAAGTCGACCACTTCGGACAATGCCTCTTTTGCCTCTTCTTGTCCTGCGACGTCCTTGAAGGATTTACCTGTCTTCGTCTCCGCATATATTTTAGCATTTGCCTTGCCAAAGGACATTGAGCTTCCACCGCCCATATTGCCCATCATTTTAGACATAATAAAGCGCCAAATAAGTGAGAAAATTACAATCATGATGACTGTGCTGATGATGCTCATGAGGAAAGAACTTTCTGCAGGGAACACTTCAGTGAATTTAGCTCCTGAAGCATATAATCTATCGACTAGATCATCGTCTTGTACCCTAGCGGTAGAAAACACGGAAGTTTGCGGTTCTTCTTCACCGTCCACAAAGGTGTCAATTGTGTACATGATGGTCTCGTCCATCACTTGAACAGTGGCAATTTTTTTGTCCCCTAAATCATTGAGGAATGCATCATATGAAACTTGCGTAATCTGTGAACTTCTAAATAAAGTGTTTATAAAAATATTAAAGACAAAGATGATGACCATTGCAATCATCCAATAGTAAATAAAGGGCTTATTTTTTTTCAGTTTAATCTCATTGTTTTTCATAATGTAACTTCCTTTTTATTTATTTGACCACACAGGTCAATTTGTTTATTTTATGTCCTCTTTTAATCCGTTGATGAAAATTTTTGTAACTCTTAGAGCTGCATTAGCCATTTCAGGGGAATTAATCTTTTTTCCGTTTATTGAGGCATATTCTGCGTTGTTTTGCATCATTGCCATGAAGAGAAGAATGTCGACATCCATAACGCCTTCGCCAAATTCCATATGCGCAGTTACTCTTTTGTTAATTCTTAAATTGCCTTCATGTAGCTTTAAGTACAAACTCTCAAGCTCTTTTTCAAGATGGTTTGGGCGACGAAGAACGACACTGTGCAGTATTGCACGACATTCTTGATGGAACCCCAGAAAATCAAATCGCATTTTGAGAGCATTTATGAGTGCTTCTTTATCATAAGTCAAATCTGCAGTGCGCTCCTCCAAAAATGCCAGATATTTGTCAACACATTGCTCTGCGCAATAGAGATATAGGGCGTCTTTGTCCTTGAAATAATGATATAAAATTCCTCTTGATAAGTTGGAATTCTTAGAAATTTCACCGATTGAAGTCCCTGCATAGCCATTTATACTAAAAAGTCTTGTCGCATTGTCAACTATTCTCACTGCGGTTTCACAATCTAAGTTTTTATTTATCATTTAACAGCTCCTTTCTACTCGTTAAACAATCGTTCAATATTTGTATTGTACAAGTGTTGAATGAGCGTTCAATGTCACTTATGTGAAAGTTAAGTGAAGATTTTGTGCAAGTTTAGAAAAGCTGTGAATGGAGTTTAGTGTATACTTAGTATTATTATAATATGTATCAACACAGCGCTTTTAACAATGAGCAACAAAAAAGTACGACCGATATGGTCGCACTTTTTTGTGATATTTTATTTACTGAAAAAATCATTTGAATCTTTTGGGGCAAATTTTCTGTCTGCGCTTGTGTACTCGCGAACAGGAGTGCAAACAGTAATTTTGTAGCTCTCAAACAGCTTATCCTTGCCCATGGCTTGGCTTGCACGATGGTCAAGATTGTTTCGCCAAGCTGCTAATGCTTCTTCGCTCTCCCACACATTTAAGGACAGTAGTTTGCCCTCTTCGTTCAAGCTCTTAAATCTCTCTCCGCTTATAAACCCATCAGCATTTGCAAGCATTGGCTTTAGCATCGCTGCTAGTTCGAGATATTTCTCCATGCCGGCTTTGGTCGGTGTTACTTCGAACAACACAATTAATTTATTCATTAAAACTCCCCTTTATTTATTATTTAATATAATCTTAACACAGGTCAAAGAAAATTTCTTCCTGAAAATGCGCATGTAATTTACAATACGCTGCATTATCAATCATCACTTGGTAAATTCATCATAGGTTATAATTAAATTTGGGTCATGTCTCTTTGTCATTTTATGTCGAGCCTTTCGATTTTCCACGCTGTCAAAAATGATGGAGAAATCGTAGTCATCGGGATATAAATCAGCGGCTCTCATTTTAAGTTTTATTTTCGTGTGGTTGATATGCATCTTCTCGCCCTTAACTTGCACCACAAGGTCGCCTTTGTCATTTGCAGGTTTATAGACAATTCCAATGCTATTATCCGCCAATATTGTCACAGAGTCACCCATCGAGTATAGATGTTTTAACTCATTTGTCTTTGTCGGAACATCTTTTACGAGCTTATTTGGCATTTTTGGAGCAATGTTGTCGTGATCAGTGGTGTTTTGTGTGAATCTATCGGATTTTTTTACAAATCCCACATCGTGATAAGCCTCTTTTTCAGCTCTCTCAAGAAGATGTTTTGGGAGCCCGAGTCGCTTAGCAATTGAAAGGGCACAACTCTCACCTGCTTCGCCGATTTGAAGTTTATAGAGAGGTTTTAAGTTCTCCTTGTCAAAAGCCATTCTTGCGTTAATTAAAGAAGGTGTATACTTTGCATAGTCTTTAATTTCAGGGTAATGTGTGGTAGCTAAAAACAGACAGTTTTTTTTGCGCAGCTCATCTAAGATTGCAACAGCAATGCCCATGCCTTCAGCGGGGTCAGTTCCCGAACCCAGCTCATCAAGGAGAACTAAGCTCTCATGAGAAACGACTTCTAAAATAGCCACGATATTTTTAATATGCGCAGAAAATGTCGACAGGCTCTCCGAAATACTTTGCCCATCTCCGATGTCACATAGTATGTTGGTAAACATTGAGAAAACACTGCCACTTTCAGCTGGCACATGTAGACCGCACTGCGCCATAAGTGATAGTAAACCGACGGTTTTAAGAGATACGGTTTTTCCGCCTGTGTTCGGGCCGGTGATAACAATGCCACGATAACTCTCGCCCAAACTAAAGTCGAGCGGTACACAGTCCTCTTTTTTTAATAGAGGGTGACGTCCCTTAATTATCTTTATCACCCTATCCGTATTTATCTCAACTTCATTCGCCCGTAATTCATATGAATATTTCCCCTTAGCAAATACGAAATCCAGCGTCTCCATATAACCCATATTCGTCTTTAGAGCCGTGATTTTTTCGTCAACTAGAGCAGTAAGTGTGTATAGGATTTTGCGCACTTCATTGTCCTCATCAATCAAAAGCTCATTGATTTCCGCTTGGATTTTTCCGACAGAAGATGGCTCAATGAAAACTGTGCCGCCCGTGTTAGATGTGTCAAGCACAACGCCTGGCACTTGGTTTTTGTGCTCTTTTTTCACAGGAATTGCAAATCTATTGTTTCGCATAACGATATTATTATCGCTAAGATATGCCTTTTTACTGCGGAGCACCGCTTCAAGCTTGCCCTTAATCGATGACTGCATATTTTCGATTTTGCGGCGGATATCTTGCAAGTTTTTTGTGGCAGAGTTCTCGACTTTGTCATTTTTAATGGCAAAGACAATTTCGTCATGAAGCTCATCTAATTCGACGAAGGATAAGCCATAATAAGCAAGATTGACTTGCAGTGGCTCTGCACGCTTTAAGAATGCGACCATTCTCTTGCAAGAATGAATAAAAGTTGCGACAGAGGTCAGTTGCTCAGGGAGAAGCATCGAGCCTTTTTCCGCAAGTATCAAAATTTTGTCGAGCTCAGTCATTATTGCTATCGGCGGTGTCCCAAGACTCTCAATAACTTTTTTTGCCTCAGAGGTATCTCGCATATGGCGTTTGCATTCACGCTCACTTAAACTAGGCGACAGTGCCATTATTTTTGTTTTTGCGCTTTCGGAAAGTGCGAACTCGCTTAAATTGCTCAATATTTGATTAAATTCTAATGTAGTATTTGTGTTTAACATCATTTCGTCCTCTTTAATTTAATATATGGACAACAAAAAAGTGTATAGATACACCATACACAACAAGTTTAATTTTGCAGTCGCAAAATCCCCTATATGCAAAGTGTAATTATGTTTAATGTAGCCCAAAATGCACACGTCAATGCGTGTGAAACATATTTGAATATTTTTGACCCAGACAAAATGCCTAAATCAAAACTATGCTACAAATAACAAAAAAACACTCCTTCTTTTTTATAAAATTGGTTTACTCACGCAATATTGCCCGAATAAACACTACAACGTTCATTATAGCAGACTTTTTGCAATTGTCAAGACTAAATTTAAGTTTACTTGCATAAAGAAGAAAAACCACCGAAAATCGGTGGTTTTTACAGCATTCCCTAGAAACGGAAACGGCTTACTAAGTTCTCAAGTGTGTGTGCTTGTGTCGCAAGCTCTTCGCTAGTTGCCGCACTTTCTTCAGCGGTTGCTGTGTTTGATTGAACAACAGTGGCAATCTGCTCGACACCAATATTAATTTGCTGTGTTGATTCTGCTTGTTCTGCAACTGCGATTGAGATTCGGTTGACAAGCTCGCCAAGCTCAGTTGCATTAGCTCCAACAATATTGATTGACTGTGACGTCTCATTTGCAATTTGATTACCTTTTCTAACAACGGCGATAGTCTCATCAATCAAAAGGGTTGTGCTTTGTGCGGATTGAGCAGATTTTGCAGCGAGATTTCTCACTTCATCTGCAACCACAGCAAATCCCTTGCCGGCACTGCCAGCACGAGCAGCCTCGACAGCCGCATTGAGTGCAAGTATATTAGTTTGGAAAGCGATGTCATCGATTGCTTTTACAATATTGCTGATTTCAGTCGCCTTGTCATTAATTTCTTTCATAGCCAAAAGCATTTGAGTCATTTGTTCATTGCTTTGATCAAGTGCTTGTAGCGATTTCTCATTTGCCACCTTTGCATCGCTTGCATCTGCGGCAGTTTGCGCAGTTTTTTGGGCAAAGAGCTCAATGGTTGAAGCGAGTTCTTCAATTGAAGACGCTTGTTCAGTGGCACCTTGTGCGAGCACTTGAGCACCTGAGGCAACATGGTCACCCCCCAGATTTACTTGTGCAGTTGCTGAACTGATTTGTCCTAGTGTTGCAGAAAGGCTATCCGCAATACGAACAACCGAGCTGTGTAGAGAGCGATAGTCGCCGATGTAGGCGGCATTGTTTTTTGTGTCAATGTTAAGTGTGCCATCTGCAATTTGTGAAAGCGTTTTGTCTAGATCGAAGATGATTTCAGATAGGCTTTTTATGATGGATTGAGTGGACAACGCAAGTTGATATGTCTCGTCCTTTGTGTTAATTATGGGCACGGGAGCAGTTAGATCACCTTGTGCCAATTTATTTAGTCTGTTTACCACCGAAACAATTGGATTACCAATTGATGTGCCGATATACAGGGCAATTGCAACACCGATTATGATCATGATCACGCAAGAAATGATAGTCATCGGTAGAGTGCTAAAAGCCGCTGCTAATAGCTCTGCTTCGGTTGAAGACACTGAAATGCTCCATCCATTTGTATTTGGAATCGGTGCATATGCTGTATATTCATCCATTCCATCATATTCATATGTACCGACACCAGTTTGTCCGCTTATCATAAGTTGTTCAATTGCCGCAAGTTCAGCAAGCGATGAATCATTTGGATTCGCTTTAGAGTCTGCGATTGCATTTGATTGAGCGAGAACAAGTGAAAAATCGTTATATGCAATTGTATTACCT
>CAYJIE010000025.1:20731-29109 GCA_964370145.1 uncultured Oscillospiraceae bacterium | reverse complement strand
AGTTGTACATAAGTACCACCCCGTCTTTTTTTATATTTTCAATCAGAGCAATATCAGTGTTGTTCTTAATGTGTACAAGGTCAATTTTGAGCAAAGTGTCAAGTTCATCTATTTCATTCCAAAACTTGCCTTTATAGTTTTCCGGCATACCATATATCGCAATGTCAACATCACTGCCATT
Organism: uncultured Oscillospiraceae bacterium; assembly: GCA_964370145.1. Classification (GTDB taxonomy): domain Bacteria; phylum Bacillota; class Clostridia; order Oscillospirales; family Feifaniaceae; genus CAYJIE01. Next base: position 28,928 of record CAYJIE010000025.1, on the reverse strand, counting down.
ATGGTGGTCACCTCTTGCCCGCGAGCCAAAAAGGACAACGCGAGAGGCATCATGTTTTTTTGCAATGGTAGCAATTGTTTTGTAAATATCCACTCTACACCTCGTTAGATATTAAAAAATTGGTGGAGGCGAGGGGAATTGAACCCCTGTCCGAAAACCCGTCCACAGTACTTTCTACAAGCTTAGCTCTAAATTTGAGATTCCCCTCATGCATCGCCAAAGAGCGGGCTATGCACTACGGTATCTTTTAATTCATAGGCGGTACAAAGCACTCCCGCCTTACGTTCACTGCTAATCGACGCCCTATCCCAAGTCGCAGTAATCAAGGGTAGAACGGCTGCCTAATTAGGCAGCGTAAGCTAATTTATTATTGTTAGCGTTTAAATTTAGGTTGTCGTTTTTTAAGGTGGCAAACGACATCCACCGCCTGCTTATACAGCTTCAAGATCCCCGTCGAAACCTTTACGCCCCCATATATAATTGTGTATATGCTTTTAAGTTGGTAATGACATTCCGCAACTAGCGCAGAAGTCGAAGTCTTCGCCCACAGCTGTGCCGCAATATGGGCAATAATTAACCTTTATTTGCTCAGATGAATCATCTGTGACGCTCTCTGCTTTGTTCTCAGCATCGCTTTGATTTTGGTTAGTTATCAAACTAAGTGGGTCGGGCTCACTGGTTGAATCGACAATGTCAAATGTGGAAAAACGATTTTTACTGGTTGCATTTTTATAATTAAAAACAAAATTAAGAATACTCATAACTATAAAGAACACACCGAAAAGAGGAAACATGAGCGGCGCCCCAATAGAAACACTGGATATTGTCCAAAACACTCCAAAAACAGCAGCACCAATTGAGGCAAAGGCACCAATTGCAGATGGAGCGCGTCCCGGCTTAATGCTTTTCATAATACTCCTCCAGAATAATCAAATACGACTTCTTTCTTTGATTGCCCTATCGATTTCACGCTTGCTGTCACGCTTTGCAATAGCCTCGCGCTTGTCGTGAAGCTTTTTACCTTTACAGAGCCCAACGCTCATTTTAACAAGACTTCCCTTAAAATATAGCGATAGAGGGATCAGTGTATAGCTGTCTTGCTTAATCAGTGAGAAGAGCCTGCGGATTTCTTTCTTATGCATGAGTAGTACACGTTTTCTCAGTGGATCTTTATTGAATATATTTCCCTTTTCATATGGATTAATATGCATTCCGACAACAACAAGTTCGCCATTTTCAATTGTAATATAACTGTCCTTGAGGTTCACATGTCCTGCACGCAAACTTTTCACTTCTGTGCCAAAGAGGGAAATACCGGCTTCCATTTTTTCCTCGACAAAGTATTCATGATATGCCTTTCGGTTATCTGTTATAGTCTTGAATTTTATATCCGCCATATGACCTCCGCTTAAAAACTGTAAAATCATTGTATAACATACAAAACAGAAGATAAATAGATTATTGACATTTGTAATAATAATGATACAAAATCAAAGAATACCTTCAAGTAAAATTTTAAGTCCGATTAGTATCAAAATAACTCCACCCAACATCTCAGCTTTTTTTCCAAATAGAAGTCCGATTTTTTTGCCCATAGTAACACCGAAGAAACAGATTGCAAAAGTGATCACACATATGATGAGACTTGCAATGAAGATGTTAACATTAATGACGCAAAGACTGACACCGACGACAAGTGCATCAATGCTGGTTGCAACGCCTTGTAAAAAAAGAATTTTTGGCGAAAATGTTGGACATTCATCTTTCTCCTCACATTTTCTTGACTCTATAAGCATTTTAACGCCAATAAATGAGAGAAGGAAAAAAGCGATATAATTATCAAAACCTGAAATGAGTTCAGAAAATTCAAGACCGACAAAAAAACCAATAATCGGCATTAGACCTTGGAAGACTGCAAAAGTAAGTGCAGTAGCCACCCTTTGTGCAAGAGTAATTTTGCTATTGGTCATTCCATTTGTTACGGAAACAGTGAATGCGTCCGCAGAAAGTGCCACAGAAAGCATAAAAATTGTTGATAGCGTCATAAGAAATCCTTTACTTTTACTGAAAGTTTATTATATCATACTTAATGCAAGAAAACAAGAGATATTTGTATAAATCATATTCAAGTAATTGTTTTTTTATTGCTAATATGATATAATAACCTCAAGCGACGATAGGTTCGGTTATTATACTTGCGTCGTAATAACAACGCATTGTATTCATGTCGTGTTTTTCGTCGCTAAAGTCGCTAATTCCTAACGCCTTGCGACAACCAAAACACATGACATTATTATATCATGCACTGCGTTTATGATATAATAACCTCAAGCGACGATAGGTTCGGTTATTATACTTGCGTCGTAATAACAACGCATTGTATTCATGTCGTGTTTTTCGTCGCTAAAGTCGCTAATTCCTAACGCCTTGCGACAACCAAAACACATGACATTATTATATCATGCACTGCGTTTATGATATAATAACCTCAAGCGACGATAGGTTCGGTTATTATACTTGCGTCGTCGCGACAACGCATTGTATCCATGTCGTGTTTTTCGTCGCTAAAGTCGCTAGTTTCTAACGCCTTGCGACAACCAAAACACATGACATTATTATATCATTGCACTGCGTTTATGATATAATAACCTCAAGCGACAAGGCTTTTAGTTAATGTCAAGGTGATTGTAGCACAATTAGTACTATTAATAAATAAAGTAATGTGAATAAAATATAAGAAAAGTATAAATGCGAAAGGAAATTAAACAATGGAAAAACCAGTTTTATTAGTAATGGCAGCGGGAATGGGTAGCCGTTATGGAGGTCAAAAGCAAATTGATCCAATTGGGTCAAATGGTGAACTTATAATTGATTACTCAATTTATGATGCAAAAAGAGCTGGATTTGAGACAGTGGTTTTCGTGATCAAGCAGGAGAATGAGGCTGCGTTCAAAGAGGCTATTGGGGACAGGCTGGCTAAAGTTATGACGGTTAAATATGCTTATCAGAAACTTGAAGATATTCCAATGGGCTTTGAAATTCCAAAAGATAGAGTAAAACCGTGGGGGACAGCTCACGCTGTATATAGCGCTAGGGAGGCGATTCGTGGGTCGTTTGCAGTAATTAATGCAGATGATTATTATGGTGCACAGGCTTTTCGTGAGATTTATGACTATTTGTGTCAAAACCAAGACAATGAAATTTATGAATATGCAATGGTGGGATATCATCTTGAAAACACAGTAACAGAGCATGGACATGTGGCACGAGGGCTGTGTAATGTGTCTGGAAATGGCTATTTAACTGAGGTCACAGAACATGTCCGTATCGAAAAGAGAGATGATAGAATTGTGTCTGTATTAGAAAATGAAGAAATTTCTCTTGCGCCTGATACTAAAGTTTCCATGAATATGTGGGGACTAACAAATAGCTATTTCAATGAGACAGAAAAGCTATTAAAAGAATTTTTAACTAAGCTGTCTAACGGTGAAAAAGCTGAATTTTATCTTCCATATGTTATAAGTACGCTGATTGAAAGTGGAAAGGCGAGAGTGAAAGTGATTACAACGCCTGACAAATGGTATGGAATGACATATAAAGAGGATAAGCAGGCGGTTCAAGCGGCGATCGCAAAAAAGGTGAGTGATGGGGGATACAAAGCGAACCTATGGGCTTAGTTCGCTTTGTATTTTGTGATTAGTTCGCTTGCAAACCTATGGGGCTAGTTCGCTATATAAGTTCTCGTCAATGATATTCAACTCATGAAAATAAACAAGCAATAAAAAATATATTGACGGGGTGTAAAGCTATATAACTACACATGCTACTTTTTGCCAAATAACTTTTGCAAAAAAGAAACTTTCTTAGGTTCTTCTTTGACGGTGTTGCTAAGGTTGGTGTAATATTTTTGAAAATAGGTTTGGCTGTTTATTTCGTCACGATTGTCAATCTTTTTGACATAGTCACCATCATTTGTCAAAATGCGAGCTTTAACATTGTCAAACCAGTGAATGTCCATGATTTTATTAATCTGCTCTTTGATGTCATCGTCTAAAATAGGTGCCGCAACTTCAATTCTGCGCTCCATATTCCTCGTCATCATATCAGCGGAGGCGATGAAAAGTTTTTGCGTCGCACCCTCGCCAAATGAGTACACCCTTGTATGCTCAAGGTAGCGACCAATGATGCTAATTACTGTGATATTGTCAGTTTCGCCGGCTACTTTAGGTAAAAGGCAGCATATACCACGCACGATAAGTTTCACCGTCACGCCTGCTTTAGAAGCCTCTGCGAGTTTGTCTATGAAATCAATATCGGTGATGGAGTTGACTTTGATAAATATTTGCCCTTTGTCGCCTTTGGCAATCTCATCGTCAATAAGCAGAAGAAAACGGCGTTTCATATCATTTGGAGCTACTAACAAAGATCTGTATTCACCCTCAATATTGCCAATGCTAATATTTTTGAAAAATTCTAGTGCGTCAGTGGCGATACTGCGATTTGCGGTCATGAGAGAGAAATCTGTATATGTTTTTGCGGTGCTCTCATTGTAGTTGCCTGTGCCGATTTGTGTGATATAGCTAAATCCTGAGCGGTCTTTTCTTGTTATAAGGCAGACTTTTGAATGGACTTTATATTGATCTAGCCCATAAATAATTTTGCAACCTGCCTCTTCAAGTCTCTCTGACCAGTCAATATTATTTTGCTCGTCAAAGCGTGCACGAAGTTCAAGCAAAACGGTCACTTCTTTACCGTTTTCTGCCGCTGCACAGAGATATTCAACAAGCTTTGTCTTTTTCGCGAGTCTATATATCGTAATTTTAATTGAAACAACCGAAGAATCATGAGCGGACTCTTTAATGAGCTGCAAGAAAGTGTCCATGCTTTCATATGGATAAAATAGCAATAGATCTTTCTTTTGGATTTGTGAAATTATGCTCTGGTTGTGGTCAATGCTTACTGTTTTGACAGGTACATATTCATCAAAAGAGAGTGATTTTTTTTGTGGCTCTTCAAGCAAATCAACATCAAGGTCATATACATATCCCATTTTCATAGCAAGATGAGATTCAAAAATTTGATGTTTTGTTATTTTGAATTTTTCACACAAAATGCTCTCGAATTTCTCATTCATTGGATATGTCGCCTCAAGGCGCACAACAGAAAGCCTCTTTCTTTTGTGTAGGAGTTTTTTCATCGTGCTTCTAAAATCATCAACATCTTCAAAACTCTCGTCATCCGGATGAATATCTGCATTACGAGTTACACAGATACAGTTTTTATTGACCACTTCATATGAGCCAAAGGCATCTTGCGCATAGTGATAGATAAGCTTTTCCATGCGCATATATCTGAGCTTGTTCCCCGGGAAATATAGAGTAGGTGGCAGGGAAGGGGGAACTGGGATAAGCCCAAGCACACTAACCCCTTTTTGCTTTTGCTTTAGCATTGCGATTACATATACTTCTTTATTAGGGATATGAGGGAAAGGGTGATGTGTGTCCACGATTTGTGGGCTTAAAATCGGCTTGACAAATTCCTCATAATACTCCTTCGTGAATTTATGCTCATCATCAGTTAAATCATCAAAATCAAGGGAGTATATATCTCGTTTCTCAAACGCTGGCTTTAGCTCTTTATATATCTCTTTCTTTTTTTCATAAAGAGGACGCACCGCCGCATATACCGCATCAAGCTGTTCTTTTGGCGTCATGCCGGATTTGTTATCAATATGATTATTGTCAGCATGAGCCATGTCAAAAAGGCTGCCGACTCTAATCATGAAAAATTCGTCTAAATTGCTTGTGAAAATTGATATAAACTTAAATCTTTCAAGAAGTGGAAGCCTTGTATCGGCAGCCTCTTCAAGAACACGCTCGTTAAATTTCAACCATGAAATTTCCCTATTTTGCGTGTAACTCTTCTTGATTTGATTTCTCATGAGAATTATCCTCCAAAAACAGTTTGGTGTATAGGTAGCCTTCACGGACACCATAATTGCTGATAGTCACGCTGTCGCTGTTGTATTTTTTAATAATTCCTTCAAGGATTGCCATTCCTGGTATGATTGTGTGGATACGATCAGGGCTAACTTTTAAGATATGTTTGATTGCAAATTTGCGATCATCAGTAAATTCAAGAAGCATGGAGCGAAGGCTCTTTACATCAATTTCAGAGTTTGTTGCAGGAAGTCCGTTAATTTCGTTAAAGAGTTTGCATGCACCACGAATGCTTCCGCCAACGCCGCAAATTGTGTGGTAACCCTCAAAATCTTCAAGCGTTGTAAGCTCTTCACGAACAATTCTTCTTAACTTTAGCATCTCTTCATCTGAGGGTAAAATGTCTTTAACAAATCTTGAATACAAATTGAGTGAGCCGATTGGAAGTGAATGTGCACTCTTTATCTTGCCATCAGTATAGAAAACTACCTCAGTACTACCGCCGCCAATATCAACAAGAATACCATGATCTAGATTTTTCAAGTGAGTTGCACCGACAAAGTCATATGTCGCTTCATCGACACCGGAGATAAGATCAATATTAAAACCGGTTCTAGCTGAGATCGTGTCCATTGCAGTGTCAGTGTTTTTTATATTTCTAAGTGATGCAGTCGCAAAGACAAAAACTTCTTTGCAATCAACATTTGTCAGTATATACTTAAATTCAAGCAAGGCATTTATCGCTGTTTTGATACCTTTTTCGGATAGATTGCCTTTTTTATCCACATATCCCGCAAGTCCAGCCATAATTTTCTGGTGTAACATGAGAGAGAAGTTGTCCTTATTTTTCTTGTAAATCGAAAGACGCACTGTATTAGAACCAATATCAATTATTCCGTACATAGACATACCACCTTATTATTTATATTATATAATTATTTTACATGTTTAAAAGGAAAAAATCAACAGTTTTATTGATAATCGTTAAAATATATTACATTTGGTAAAAAATTGCAATAATAAACGTAAAAAGACGAGTACAATGTACTCGTCTTTTTACACACAAAAACTTTAAAAGGAGAAGGTGGAAAAAATTACTTTTCTACTACATGATTAATTTTAACATACATATGTAAAATGTTCTATGATTAAAAATTAAATACTTATTAAAGTTAATTTTAACACAATGTTACAAAAAAAGTATATAAATGTTATTTCATTGTTATATTCATAACAATTAACAGGAAAACCTTGATAAATCAATGTTTTTCTCAAACTGAATGTGGTGGAATTTTGAAACATCGAATTTTATGGATGAAATCAAAACTATAAAATCAGCTATCAAATGAATATTTCATTTTAACGATTTGTCCGATAATATCAACATCACTTTTAAGCTTCATCTCAATATAATTTGAGCTGTGACCTTTATATTCATTCTCTCGTGATGTTTCAAATAAAACTAAGAGTTCTTTACCATCTAGAGTTTGCAAAAATTCCCTTGAGACCTCTTCGCATATTTTTGTAAGCTCTTTTACCCGAGCTGATTTTACGGAAGGCTCGACTTGTGTCATCGTGGCAGCTCTTGTTCCACTGCGGATTGAATAGGGGAAGATATGAATTTTTAAGAATCGACAGGCTTTCACGAATTCTGCAGTTTCTTGAAATTCTTCGTCACTCTCTTCGGGAAAACCAACTATTATATCGGTTGTAATGCTCACATTTTCGATATTGTCATACAACAAATTACAAACAGCCAAAAAATCATGCGTGTTATATTTTCGTCCCATGCGTTTTAGCACGGAGTCCGAGCCTGATTGCAAAGAGAGATGAAAATGAGGGCAAATGAAGTCAAGCTTTTTAACAAGCTCGACAAAATCTTCAGTGATGACTCTTGGTTCTAATGAGCCAAGCCTAAGCCTTGCACTTGGGTACTGGGTAGCCACAGTGCCAAGCTCGCTTAAAAGTTCAATTAAGGAAGAGCCGATGTCTTTGCCATAAAGCGAAATTTCAATTCCGGTCAGCACAATTTCTTTATAGCCCATTTCAAGAAGTGCCTTAAATTCACTCACACATGCAGAGATTTTCTTTGAACGAACAGGGCCTCTTGCATATGGAATGATACAATACGCGCAGAAATTATCACAGCCATCAGCTATTTTAAGTACAGCGCGAGTGCGCTCACTACCTGTCGTCGCCATGTCTTCAAATTGCCGCATTTGCATAATATTTGGGATGTTTGGCAGTGTTTTGCTGTC
>CAYJIE010000025.1:8917-20701 GCA_964370145.1 uncultured Oscillospiraceae bacterium | reverse complement strand
TACCGCTATTTCCAATTATAATATCAACTTCTTTTATATTGGCAATCTCTTGCTTTGCGACTTCGACATAACAGCCGACTGCGACGATAATCGCATCTGGGTTTTGTTTTTTTGCAGCGCGCATCGCCTGCCTTGATTTTTTATCAGCAACCGCCGTCACTGAACAGGTGTTTATCACATATACATCGCTATATGCAAAAAAGGGAACGACTTCAAAGTCATGATTCTTAAAATCTGAAATCATGACATCGGTCTCATATGTATTAACTTTGCAACCAAGAGTATAAAAAGCAACTTTCAAATTAGTACCTCGAGAATAGATTTGAAGTGAATTATAACATAAATATATAATTTTTTCAAGTAAACACTTGCAATATAATTAATTTTTTGATAGAATGTGTGTAACTATGATTAAGGGGAGAATGGCATTAATGTTGCCGTTGGTTGATTATGGAAATACTTACGCTTAAAGTAAAGTTGCATTCACTGCATGACATGGAGGAGTTTGTCAAAATCAGCTCGAAATATCCATTTGGGATTGAGCTTAAGACAGGCCGATATACTGTGAATGCGAAGTCAATTATGGGTGCTTTTGGGCTGGAACTTGGAGAAGAAATAACTGTTGAATTTCCTGAAGTCGGCGTAAAAAGCGATAATTTTCAATTTGAAATTGAAAGATATGCGACTGAGAAACTACCAATTCGCATCATCATGGAGGCGGAGGCTGCCAATTCAATTTCAATCACTTGATTAAAACAAAGGAGTTTTATGGAAATTGCACAAACGATAGTCGTGTTCTTTTCGGGACTGTTGCTGTTTTTGAGCGCAATGGTGGCCGTTTCAAAATCGATGTCAAAGTTAGCGCAGCCAAAATTAAGAGAAATTTTAGAGGATTTTGCTCGCTCAAAATTAAAAGGGGTTCTTCTTGGAGTTGCGGCGACTGCAATAATGCAGAGCTCGTCAATAACAACTGTCATCGCTGTCAGCCTTGTGAATGCTGGAATAATGCCGCTTAATCTAGCGATTTGTGTCATTCTTGGAGCAAATGTGGGGACAACCATAACAGCATGGATAATTTCACTTGCAGACCTTGCAAACCTTGGGTTTGTATTCTTTTTACTTAATCCCAAAAACCTTGCGCCATATTTAATGGTTGCAGGCGTGCTCTATTATATGTTCGGTAAAGGAAAAAAACGCAAGACAAAATCATTTATAATAATTGGTTTTGCGATGCTCTTCTTTGGAATTGATGTCATGGAAACAGCCCTAAAGCCACTTGCAAGTTCAGAGGCGTTTAGAACTATGTTTGAGACTTTCCAAAATCCAATAAGCGGAATTGCGGCAGGTGCGCTAGTTACTGCAGCAGTGCAAAGTTCCTCCGCATCAATTGGAATTTTACAGTCCCTTGCAGCGGTCGGACTTGTGACATTTTCAGCAGCTGTGCCAATCATCATGGGACAGAATATCGGGACATGCATCACTGTTATGATTAGTGTAATTGGAGCGAATAAGACTGCGAAAAGTGCAGCGCGTGCGCATTTGTACTTTAATGTGGCAGGCACATTGCTCTTTACAATTGTGCTGTATGGATTTGGAGCAATTAATCTTTTTGCATTTAAGGATGATTTTGTGACAAGGACACAGATTTCAATTTTCCACTCTTGCTTTAACATAATAAACGTGCTTTGGATGTTGCCATTTACAGATGTTCTTACAAGGCTTGCCTCAGGTGAGAAACGAGTGGTATCACTCAGTAGAGATTAATAATTTCGTTAAAAGTCGGGCTTGTGCCCGACTTTTTGCATATTGTATTTTCAATTTGCATAGACTGTATAGAATTATTATAATTCTTAAAATGAAAGGTGAAGTGCAAAATGAAAAGAGTTCTGGCAATGTTAATTTCAATTATATTGGTTGTGGCGGTCACGCCGATTACATATGCTGCAACAGTGGAGATAGATGCGCCATATGCGATTTTGATTGAGGCTGACAGCAAAAAAGTGCTGTTTGAGAAGGAGGCTGACATTCAAAGACCTCCTGCAAGCGTTACAAAAGTCATGACGATATTGCTTATTGTTGAGGCGATAGACAGTGGGAGAATTTCGCTTGACGATGAAGTGCAAGTGAGTGAGAATGCGGCGTCAATGGGTGGCTCACAAGTGTTTTTGGAGCCATATGAAGTGATGAGCGTGCAGGATATGTTAAAGGCGATTGTGGTTGCATCGGGCAATGATGCATGTGTTGCAATGGCTGAATTTATTTCAGGCTCTGAGGAGAGTTTTGTGGCACTAATGAATGAGCGTGCAGAGGAGCTTGGGATGGTTAACACGAGTTTTATGAATCCGCATGGGCTTGATGAGGCAGGGCACTACACAACCGCGAGGGATATTGCGTTGATGTCAGCCGAGCTTTTGCGGCATGACTGGATTTTAGAATACACGACAATTTGGATGGACAGTATAAGAGGTGGCGAGTTTGAACTTGCGAATACAAATAAGTTACTGCGAAGTTACAATGGTATTACCGGACTTAAAACAGGCTCTACTGGTGAGGCGCTATATTGCATAAGCGCTTCGGCAACTCGTGACGGACTTGACTTAATCGCTGTTATCCTAGCTGGTGAGAGTTCGGATGAGAGGTTTTTATCAGCGGCAAAACTACTTGATTTTGGTTTTGCAAATTTCACATCTCAAAAGCTGTCTGCAGGTGCAATTTCACCTGTAAGAATAATTGGTGGAAAAGAGGACTATATAACACCGATTGCAGACCCTGCTGAAATTTCGATTGTTTTGGCAAAGGGGGAAGATGCGAGCATTGAAGTTAAAACCGAGATGCCAATTGATTTGCTTGCACCCATTGAAAAAGGGCAGATAATCGGAAATGTTGTGTATATGTCAGGCGGTGAAGAAATTGGGAGAGCAAATCTGATTGCGGAGAACGAAGTTTTGGAAAAGAGTTTTTTAGAACAAATTAATGATGTTATTAAAAAAATAATTCTGGGTTAAATAGTAAAAATTACAACTCATATAAGTCGTGAAAAATCCCAAAATAATATTGTACAATTTTATTTTTGGGAGGAATTATGAAAGATAGTGCAATAAAAAAAGTTTCTATACTAATGTGTGCTGTGATGTTTGTAATGGGATTTTCAGCATGTACTAAAGAAGATGAGGGCAGCGGAACATCTGATACAAAGAGCACGATGCCAAGAACAACAATGCCAACAGATAATTACAATTATTCATATGACGGCACAAATAATGGCGATATGGCATATTATGACAGCGAAAACAATTCGTATACCTATGATGACGGCTACATGTATGACGATTATATGGGCGGTGATTATGATATGACAATGCCAAATGCGACAGAGCCAAACACGAACATGAAAAATTCGCCTGAGATTAATACTCAGGCGAATTCTCATATAGTAGCAGATATAAGCACCGACATATTTGATTATGGCGAAAACAGACTGACAAATCTGCATATAGCATGCTCGAGTATACACGGTTATGAGCTTGCAGTTGGCGAGACATTTTCATTTAATGAAATTCTTGGTAGACGCACAAAAGAAAAGGGATATGAAAAAGCGATAATTTTCAAAGGTGATGAGACTGCAAAGGATTATGGAGGTGGAATTTGCCAGCTTTCTAGCACATTGCATATGGCAGCGCTTAGTGCGGGATATGAAATTGTTGAGCGACATGAGCATAGCCAACCTGTGGACTACGCAAAAGAGGGTGAGGATGCAACAGTATATTATGATGGCTTGGATTTTAAGTTTAAGAATACAGGGGATAGCGATATTGTAATAAAAACGATCCTCCATCCAAATACAGTGCAAGTGGTGTTTGAAATAAAGTAGTTTGTTCTTTGTAACTTTGAGTAAAGAGTGAAAAAGACATGAAAAAAAGTCCCATCGGGACTTTTTTTCGCTATAAAAATTTAATTATTTAGCGTCAACTTTAGCCATATGAGCAATTAGCTCAAGAACTTTTGAGCTGTAACCCCACTCATTGTCATACCATGAAACAACTTTAACGAAGTTGTCGTTTAGCATAATTCCGGCTTTTGCATCAAATACAGAAGTTCTTGATTCTGTGATGAAGTCAGAAGAAACAACCATATCCTCAGTGTAGCCAAGAATGCCCTTCATCTCGCCCTCGCTGTATTTTTTCATTGTCTCACAGATTTCAGCATATGTTGTATTTTTAGCTAGACGAACTGTAAGGTCAACAACAGAAACATTGAGAGTTGGAACTCTAAATGCCATACCTGTAAGTTTTCCTTTTAGTTCAGGGATAACAAGTCCAACAGCTTTTGCAGCACCTGTTGATGATGGGATAATGTTGCCAGCAGCAGCACGTCCACCTCTCCAGTCTTTCTTTGAAGGACTGTCAACTGTTTTTTGTGTTGAAGTTGTAGCATGAACTGTTGTCATGAGACCTTCAACGATGCCGAAGTTGTCATTGAGAACTTTAGAAATTGGTGCAAGGCAGTTTGTTGTACAAGAAGCATTTGACACAACGTCCATATCAGTTGTATACTTATCTTGGTTAACACCCATTACAAATGTTGGTGTAACATCGTCTTTTGCAGGAGCTGAAATAATAACTTTCTTTGCGCCGCCTTTTAGATGAGCTTTGCAAGCCTCTGTTGATGTGAACACACCTGTTGACTCAACAACATAGTCTGCGCCTGAAGTGCCCCAAGGGATTTCTGAAGGCTCTTTGCTAGCATATACTGCGCTCGTTACTCCATCAACTGTGAGTGTTGTATCTGTGTAGGATATTTCTCCGTTATAACGTCCGTGGATTGTGTCATACTTAAGCATATAAGCCATATAGTCTGTTGTCATAAAGGGGTCATTAATTGCAACTACCTCTAAATTTGGATTTGCCAATGACGCTCTGAATACCAAGCGTCCAATACGCCCAAAACCATTAATTCCGATTTTTACTTTGCTCATGTTCTAAACCTCCAAATATTTTTGATTAAACTACCTATTTAGTATAAACTATATATTGACATAAATCAAGTAAAAGTATAAAATGTTCATGTCTTGTTAAAAAAAGAAAGAGAGAATATTGATTGTGAATGAGATTTTTACGAATTCAATGATTGCAAATATCGTGCTAAACAGCGATTTTACTATTAATAGCTATAATGATGCTGCGAAAAAAATGCTTACAAAAATTAGGAAGAGTGGGCAGATTAAAAAGTTGTACCCATCAATGGCATGGCGTGAGGCTGAGATATCACTCAAGAAGAGGCTTGCTGCGAGTATTTTCTTAAATTCACAAGACGATGGAATTGTAATAAATTTCGTCCCAATAAAAACTGATGAGGAGCTCTTGTTTTATGGAGTGTTACAATCTGCTTTGCCATGCAACACTGACCCTATGGTTAAAGTGATGTTTCATGACATAAAAATGCCGCTGACGGTGATTAGAAATGCAGCGAAGATTATTAAAATTAATGATGATAAAAATTTAGTTGAGATAATTGAGCGAAATTCAATTAGACTTATGCATCTTATAAACAATGTGGAGTCAGTCGTTGACGGAAGTTATGACACCGTGCCCAAAAGTCCGTTCAATCTCTCTTCCGTTCTCCTTAGCATCTGTGACGATGTGAAAGACACACTTGATGGTGCAGTGAAATTCTCATATGAAATTGCGGAAAATTTATATATCTATGGGATTCTAGAGCAAATTGAAAGGGTTGTGTTAAACTTAATTTCAAATGCGACAAAATTTTGTAAAAGCGAATTTTCACTAAAACTCTATTCTCAAGAAGGTATGGCGATAATCTTAGTATGTGACGATGGCAATGGAGTTGAGCCTGACATTGTCGGCAAAATTTTCAAGCCGTGGTTTAGCAGATCACAGGACAATGAGGCGAGCGGAAGTGGACTTGGTCTTGCAATAGCTACGGAATTTGTAAGAACAAATGAAGGTGATATTGAGCTTTTAGAGGGAGAGAGTATGACGACATTCAAGGTCAGCATTCCACTGTTTGAAGTGAATAATATGCTTTCATCACCTATGATTGACTACAATGCGAAGCATAAAATTGCACAAATTGAAGTGCTTGAAGCGCTACTCTGGAGAGACAAATAAAATTATTAGTCAAAATCTATTGCTTTTTTATTTATTTAGGTGTATAATTGAATAGTCTAAAACTGTGTAAACAGGATATAAGAGAGGAGATTGTTATGGGCGATAATAATACCATCGTGTTTTCAATTAAGCAAGAACAAGAAGATGAGATAAAGAGAACCTTGACTTCAGTTTATGACTCTTTAAGAGAAAAAGGTTATAACCCGATCAATCAAATTGTCGGCTATATTCTCTCAGAGGATCCCACTTAATTAGAAGAATTGACAGGGATGAACTTCTTCAAACACTTGTTAGAAGTTATCTTGACAGTTAGGAGCACAGTTTGTCGCAAATGATTAATAATATAGGGACTGCCGTGTCGAGAATTGTCTTTGGCTCCCTTGTAATTTCACCGCTGCAAGCAGCTCTTTCACCCGAGAGGGGGGGAGAGCTGATTTCTTATGCATATGAGCGTGGGATAAATGCGGTTGACACAGCACAGTACTATGATAACTATGAGCATATAAGATGCGCACTGAAAAAACATCCTGAACTGATAGTGTCAAGCAAAACATATGCATATACGAAGCAGCTTGCAGTTGATGCGGTTGAGGGCGCTAGGCGAGCACTTGACAAAGATGTTATTGATATCTTCATGCTCCATGAGCAAGAGAGTGAGCACACTGTACGCGGACATATGGAGGCGCTTGAATATCTTCATGAGTGCAAAGCAAAGGGGATTATTAAAGCTGTGGGGATTTCCACCCATTTTATTGCAGGAGTGAGAGCGGCAAAGCGAGAGTATTTTGATTTGCTTCACCCGATAATAAATTACAAGGGAATTGGTATTGTTGACGGTGAGATATGTGAGATGGAGTCTGCTGTCAAAGATGCTTATGAGAGAGGGCTGTTTGTGCTTGGGATGAAAGCGCTTGGTGGAGGAAATCTACACAGCACAGCTGACGAGGCACTTAATTATGCGCTGTCACTGCCATATGTGAATTCAATTGCACTTGGTATGCAAAGTGAAGAGGAAATTGATGCCAATTTGTTTTTTCTTAAAAATGGTTACTTTACTGACGACATGAAAGAGTGGCAGAAAGAAAGAGTAAAGAGGCTACTAATTGAGGACTATTGCACTGCCTGTGGGGAATGTGTGAAGCGTTGCAAGGGAAAAGCTCTTTATATTGCAGATAATATTTGCAAAGTCGACAACGAAAAATGCGTACTCTGCGGTTATTGTAGCAAAGCATGTGGAGAAATGGCGATAAAAATATATTGACCTTGCGTGAAAAATATAGTATAATGGTTAAAAGTGCTAATGAGATTAATTGCTTTTTGCAATTTTATAATAGTTGGAGGTAAGAATGGCTACGAAGAAAAATGATGAGTATTTAACTTATAAAGGGAGACCGGTCGTGCGCTCGGGGGATAAGATATATTACGGTAGTATGGCGGACAACTTTGTTGTTGAGATGACAATTCAGACGAAAAAAATGATTCAAGGCGAAGAGATTGCAGATAAAATTTTAATTCGTATGATGAACACTGACCCAACTGTTAAGCCTGAAGAAGTGATCACAAAAACCAGTGAGAAAAACGGATTTTCCGCCGCTATGGATATAGCGACTGTTTGGTTGGACAGAGCTAATCCGAAGGAAAAAGCGGAGACGAAAGAGAAAGCCCCAAAAGATAAGGCTTCAAAAGAGAAGGCAAAACCTAAGGCGTAGGGGGTTGTTGACCGGCTAATCCAAATATTGGGTTTGATTTTGAAAGTAAAATAAGGTAAAATAGGAGTAGTTTGACATGTCAAGCTACTCATTTTTTTGTTTATAGAGGGGGTATAATGAAAAGGATATTACTAATGAGCATATTGCTAATTATGGCAATGTCGACAATGGTGCTTGCATCGGATTACAAGGTGACGGCAACTGTCTTGAATGTTCGCGAGGGGAGCGGCACTGAATATGATATAGTGGGTAAACTTGTGTATGGTGATCATGTTGTCATTAACAGCGTGGACGGAGATTGGGCAAGTTTTACACTTCATGGAGAAGATGTATACATACATAAAAGTTATATTAGGTCACTCGATGGAACAACAAGTGAAGATGAGAGAGGACAGGAAATTGTAGATTTTGCGATGAATTATCTCGGTTATAGATACACATGGGGTGGACAAACTCCAAGTGGCGGTTTTGACTGCGGTGGGCTCGTGAAATATGTATACAATAATTTTGGAGAAAATCTCACAATGGGTGCGAGAAACCAATACAGCTCGATTGATATGTCAGTGTCGAAAAGTGAACTTGTTGCAGGTGATGTGGTGTTTTTCTCAAGCCCATCAACGAGTGCCATAATGCATGTTGGAATCTATATCGGCGACGGTGACTTCATTCACGCCAGTAAACCCGGCGACTATGTAAAAATCAGCACTCTCGACAGTGGATACTATGATATCTACTACTATGGTGCTAAGAGAATTTACGAATAGTTTTATACAAAAACATCGGCAGGTCCTACTTTTGGATTGTCGGTGTTTTTTTGGCAAAAAAGATAGCATGAATTTGATTTTCACATATCATAATTAATAGTAATAATAAAATTAGTAATAAAAGCTTTAAATATTCATTAAGATGTGTTATAATATCGCTACTAACTTTCATATACAGTCAAGGAGTAATTTAATGCATGATCAATTACGCAGACTAAACCAAATAAAACGAAGCATTGGCAACACACCATTGCTGGAAATCTCTTTGTTATACAAAGGGGAGCCGATGAAAATTTATGCAAAGGCGGAGCATTACAATCTCACCGGCAGCATAAAGGACAGAGCTGCCTATAATATATTAAAGACGGCTTACTTAGACGGGAGAATAAAAGGCGAAAATTGCATTGTTGAAGCGACTAGCGGAAATATGGGGATTTCTTTCTGCGCACTTGGCTCTCTCTTATCGCATAAGGTTGTAATTTATATGCCGGACTGGATGAGTGTTGAGCGCATTAGGCTCATGGAAAGCTATGGAGCGCAAGTTCGCCTTGTATCAAAAGAAGAGGGTGGGTTTCTAGGATGCCTAAAAGCTTGTCGTGAGTTTGAATGTGAAGGCGGCAAATTTATGCCAAGTCAATTTTCGAATATAGACAATACGCTAAG
The DNA here is from genome assembly GCA_964370145.1 of uncultured Oscillospiraceae bacterium. GTDB lineage: Bacteria > Bacillota > Clostridia > Oscillospirales > Feifaniaceae > CAYJIE01. Next base: position 11,437 of record CAYJIE010000025.1, on the reverse strand, counting down.
TCATTATAAGAGCACCGCGCCCGAGGCCGCATCACAACTCGCATCTCTTGGACTCACAGCAAATGCTGTCGTGGCAGGAGTGGGAACGGGTGGAACAATAATGGGTATGGGTAGATATTTTAGCGAGAAGTATGGTGCAAAGGTATATGCGCTTGAGCCGTCAAATTCACCCACAATGTCAAATGGTTATAAAAACGGAAGTCATAGAATTCAAGGGATTTCTGATGATTTTGTACCAGATTTGGTCAAGGACAGTGATATCTACAAAGTCACTTCAGTCGACGATGGAGACTCAATTATAATGGCGCAACGGCTCTCAAGAGAGCTAGGGCTCGGTGTTGGAATTTCCTCTGGAGCAAATCTACTCGGTGCGGTTAAAGTCTGTGCAAGTATGGGCTCAAAGTCGGTGGTGCTGACAGTGTTTGCGGATGACAATAAGAAATACCTCACCACGGATTATGGGAAAGAAGAGCCTGTAAAATCTGGTTCTATTTCAAGTGAAATTAAACTACTTGGAGTGAATGCGGTGACAATGCCGAAAATAAAAAATACAGCAGAGAGAATACAAAGTTCAATATCTTAAAAAATTATAAAATAAGGGAGAGTAAATATGAAATATGATATCCAAAAGCGAATGTATCGCCTTTCAGTCCTCTTGGAAGTTATGGTCGGAGTCATTGTGACAATTGCTATTGTATTTTCAATTGTCGGTCTTGTTCTTGAAACATTTAGTTTTTCAATGTTTGATAGCGATGTGTTTTTTGAATACTTACAATCTGCGTTTGGGATTATCATTGGAGTTGAATTTATTAAACTGCTTTTTTCACATACAATTGACTCGGCAGTTGAAGTTATGCTCCTCGCCATCGTTCGTATGATGATAATTGACCATGCCACACCGCTAAATAATCTGTTTGCGGTTATTTCTGTTGCAATCTTGTTCCTCGTTAGAAAATATCTATTTGTACGTCAACTTGATCATATTCCAGCACATGCACACAGCTTGATAAATGCACTTTTACATCCAGAGCAAGAGGATGATGAGGACGAGAGAGAAGAGCGCGAGGAGAAAGAGAAGAAAGAGAAGAGTAAGCTATCAAGTGATGAAGTGAATGAAATTAGAAAGATCATCGAAGAGAGCCATCAAGAGGAAAAGAATTCGACTACATAGCTTAAAGGCAATTAATGAACATAGTTTTGATACTGTTATCAAAACTGACTTTTCTGATGTGGAGGTCGCTTTTCTTAATAAGGATAAAGAGGTTTTGTTTTACACAACAGCCTATGAAGGGCTTGCGCATTTAAATAAGAGATTTAAATCTCAAATTTCATATTTTTTTAATTGACAAAAAGCCCCAAATGGTAAATTTGGCGCTTTTTGTCAGCATATTTTTAAATTACTTTTTAATAATTTTACAATGGAGCTCTTATAATATCGTTTACAAGTTAGATATGGATTTTTCGAAACTGTTATTGTATAATAAGCAAGTACAGGCTTGTTTGATAAGTTGACAGTACAAAAAATAAATTTGCTGGGGTGCGTTTTGGATGTTATAATTATAATGCTCATTGGAGTTATCGTTGGCAATAAAATTTTTCCCCAAAAGCTAAAAATGATTAATGAGAACTTTCAAATTGTAACTGTGATTGTTTTGATTTTTACAATGGGGGTATCATTAGGCAAAGAAGCTGATTTTTTAGAAAATTTATTCACTTTAGGAGCTGTGAGTATACTATATGCCATCGTACCGATCATTTTTTCAGTTATTTCTGTGTATTTCCTTACAAAGATTTTCATGAAAAGTAAGGGGGATACTCAATGATTATAACCACTGTATTAGCGCTGGTGTTTGGAATAATGGTGGGCGCTACTCTAGAGATGAGAATTATTGATCAACTAGTTGATTATCGAGAATATATATTGTATATACTGATGTTCTCTGTTGGGATTAGTATAGGGTTACATGAGGGATTTATCAATAAACTTAAAGAGTATCATGTTAAGATTTTTCTTATTCCATTTGGGATTATTTTAGGTTCTCTTATAGGGGGCGTTATGTGCAGTTTTGCACTTGGACATAGTATGCAAGACAGCCTTGCTATTGCAAGTGGTCTTGGTTGGTATAGCTTAGCTGGAGTAAGTATAACAAATTTAGCGGGTGCAACCGTAGGGAGTATCGCATTTTTGAGCAATCTATTGCGCGAAATTTTTTCTTTTATACTAATTCCTTTTCTTGCAAAATACTTAAATGACTTTACTTGTATTGCACCGGCAGGGGCAACTAGTGAAGACACAACGCTTCCCATTTTAATAAAATACACTAATCCCACAACAGCGGTGTTAGCAGTCTTTAATGGCGTTGTTTGTTCAGCGGCAGTCCCAATTTTAATCACAATAATATATTCAATATAAGTCAGCGAGCCCCCACAAGCGATGAAATCACTTTTGGGGGCTCGCTTTTGCATTGGGAATAAATCGATTTATATAAACGCCCAATTTGGTAATGTCATATATATTTG
>CAYJIE010000025.1:0-8817 GCA_964370145.1 uncultured Oscillospiraceae bacterium | reverse complement strand
TCATAACGACGCATTATATCCATGTCGTGTTTTTCGTCGCTAAAGTCGCTAGTTCCTAACGACTTGCGACAACCAAAACACATGACACCATTTTATCATTGCACTGCTAATATGATATAATCTCAATTGACTAAATGTTAAAAAAGGGGGAGTGTTGATTGCAAAAAAAGTATATAACCACAACAGTAATTACTGCGATCTTAGCACTCGCCATGATTTTTTTGGGCCTGTCTTTGGTGATATATCCAAATGCCAGTGAAGGCGGAGATTACACTGTTTCAGCAATAGACGATGAGTATTACAATGCGATAGCGCTGACGAATCCCTCGATAGAATTATCTGTGTGCGAAAGTGAATCGACAATAAGAACCTTTGAGGGAAAGACAAATTTGGCTACATATGAAACACAGGGTATACCGCTAGCAAACAGTATACCTGAATATGAATTTTTGCCTCAAGTTACGAAAACTATTGTAATTGCGATTGATAGAGCACAAACTGATGCGGACATAGATAGTTTTGAGGATTTACTAAATACTGATTTAGAGATTAATTTTGATTTTGGCAACAAAGCTGCCGGAAATTTGTGGGAATATCCGAGGACGCACCAAATTGTCCTTACTATGGCACAGGCAATTTATGGGGAATATGATGTGGAAAGTATTGCACTTGACTTTAATGCAATCAATAAGGAAGGGCGATTTTTCACAGAAGACATGACAAAACCGATTATCGTAACGCAGGATAGTACAGCGGTTAATCTGATGAAACAGGGAAGAGATATTGAGATAATCATTCCAAATGATGGAACAATGAGTTTTAACTTCGGTGCCCTTATGAGAAAAGACAGCATTGAGTTTTCTGAAGAGACAAATGCAACCCTAGTTGAGAGTGGGTTTAGACTTACTACCAAAGAGAGTGATGAAGCTTATTATCCGAGTGATATTCAATATGAAAATGCTGAATATATTGAAGATTTAGATGAATTTAATGCAGCGTCTGTTTTAGTATCGAAAACTTTGAGAAGAGTCGGTTTTGAAACAAGACTATTTGGTTTTACAAATACAAAAGAAGTAGCAACTTTTTATCTTTTTCTCCTCTTCGGTTTAATTCTATATCTTGTAACCTGCTTGTATCGTGTGACAGACAAGCAAATTAGAAATGTTCTGGTTTATATGCTGATTTTGCAGATGTTTTTTATTTCAAGCGGCCTGTTTAAGTCGCTTAATACGACGAATGCTTTTGTGGAGACGATATTGTGGTACGCATATTATGTATCTATTTTATTCACTCCTGCTATGTTTGTATATATAGCCTTGTATTCAGGGAATACGAAGCTAAACGATAAGGCGTTAAAAGCGTATAAATTATATTCGATGATGACATTTTTTATGTTGGCAATGGTATTCACAAATAGTATTCATCAATTTGTGTTTGTTGTGAGTGATTATTACACGACTGCTTTTACATATAATACTGGATATTATATTGTCATGAGTTGGGTTGGGTTTAGTGTGATGTTCGCATATTCACTTCTTGCTTTTAAGAGTTTTAAGTCACCGAAAAAACATGCGATGCTCTATCCAATGCTCGCAGGAATTTTAGTGTTGATTTACAATCTGTGTATTCTCTTGCGTTTTCCACCTGTTAGAGAATTTGATGTCAGCTTTGCTACAACTATGTTAATTGTATTGTACACAGAGGCATGTATGCAAAGTAGGTTTTTCCCGACTAATGTCGGATACAAGAAGTTATTTATGAATTCTTCACTTGCTATGGAAATAAAGGATATAGATGGTGAAACAGCATATAAATCTCTCATTGCAAAAGACATTGATGAAAACTATCTACTTAGGAATACCGAAATCGCCGGTGGTGAATTCTACTATTTTGAAGATTACAGCTCTCTTAATGAAGCACAAGAAAAGCTGGCAGTTATCATCGATGAAATCCGCCAAAGCAATGAATTTCTAATGCAACAAGGTCAAGTCAATGCTGATTTGACGACAATCGCAGCTGAGAAAGCGGTATATGATAACATTGATAATATCCTATTAATCGGCACAGATAAAATTGAAGAATTAATTGAAGAGATGAAAAACTGCGATGATAAAAAGCGGTATATGAACACAATAAGCATATATGCTTGCATAATGAAAAGAGAGTGCATGTTTAGGATAAACGCATTGTATCAAAATGCACAGCCGGTGGCGATTTTGCATCGTTCTCTTTTTGAACTAAGTGAATTTGCATTAAAAATAGGGTTAAAAATCACAATAAATTGCACTATGTCGGGGAATGTGCCAACTGATGACATACTCTCAATTTATCAATTTGCATCACTTGCAATTGAGAGAGCAATTGAGCGACGAAGTGAAGCTGTGTTGTTGCAATTATATGAAGAGCGTGAAAGTTTCGTGTTTTCAGTGCTTGCTGACATGCCATTGTTAAGTGACGAGCAAAAAAGCATACTCATTGACGGTGATGTCAATTATGCTTTTTGTGTTAAAGCGTGGGAGGATACGGAGAGTTATCTGCTAGAATTTGCACAACTCGTGCATGAGGAGGTGCAATATGATTAACTTGTTTTTGTTTTCCACACAGTTATTAACGGTTTTGTTTTTTCTTGCAATTTGCATTTTTGCGGCTCAAGCTACATATGTATGCGTGCTAATTGCAAATCGTAGACTACGTAAAAAAAGAGTATTAGTCAGCGAATTTGTACTCATGATTTATATCGGAATTGTGAGTCTCATTTTTGTAACAGTCATTGTAAACAAAATATACTCAATGGCGGATATATCATATATAAGTGCGGTGCTGAATGTTGTTGGGATTGGCGCAGTTGGCTATTTTTCAACAGTTATTGCAAGAGGTACAAAGGGGTATGTAACAGCTATATTAGGAGTTATAGCTACAATGCCATTTGTTGGGGACTTGTTCTTTCGAGCATATTATATCGGCATTGCAATTGCGTTCGTGCTGTTTGCAAGTCGGCTATATTTTCTTATTTCTAAAGAATTCGAAAGCCAAAAGTCGGAGCTGTCATATATCTCTATTAAAGATGGGCTGGACACGTTGCCGGCGGGGGTTATGTTTTGCGAGGCAAATGGGTATATATTCTTGACAAATACGAGAATGCGTGATTTGATAAGACAGATGATAAATAATGAACAGAAGAGTGGAAAACTATTTTGGGATAAACTTGTGGAATGCAATATTGTGGGTTGGGATTCACAGGTTGTGGGTGAGGATATTTTAATTCGTAATTCAAGGGAAGTCTGGAGATTTTCAAAAAACAGTTTTACAATTGGAATTAATAACTATTTTGAAATCATCGCAATTGATGTGACAGAAGTTACAGGGGCATTTTTCAAGCTTGAGGAGGAGCGGGTGACCCTTGAAGAGCGAAATGAAGCAACAAAAAGACTGCTTAAGAAAATTGAATTTCTCCGCAAGGAAAGAGAATATGTAAGAATTCGCTCACAAGTGCATGATGTGCTAAGCCAAAGGCTAACGGCAATTCAACGCATGACGCAAGACGATAGCTTTACAGATTACAGCGCGCTGTTGTTTTTGTCGCGTGACGCAATCATGCATATAAAGGAAAAACAAGGCGGTAACGCAAAAGAGCTCTTTGGAGAGATTTATCACTATTATAGAAAAATTGGGCTTGAAATTGAGCTTATGAACGATCTGCCAAGAGAGGATAATATTGCATTTCTATTTCTTGCGGTTTTGCGTGAAGCTTGCACAAATGCAATTAAACATGCAGGTGCGACAAAAGTTTTCGCAAAGATTATAAGTGTGGGCGATAAGTATAGAATAGAGATTACAAATAATGGTGACAGACCAAGTAAAGGACTGATAGAAGGAGGTGGATTGTTTGGAATAAGAAATCGCATTGAAAGTGCAGGTGGCATATTAAAAGTGGAAGTTATTCCGGAATTTAGCTTGATAATTACAATAGGGAGAGCTGTGTGAGATGATTAAAGTGTTTATCGTTGACGATCATAAATCAGTTTTGGATTCTTTTAGCAATATAATAGAAACGCAGGAGGATATGGAGTTTATTGGCAGTGCGAGCGAGACGAAAACTGCAATGCTCATGTGTAAAGAGTTAAAACCCGATGTGGTGCTGACTGATATATCAATGGAGCATAGTAAAAGTGGAATTGTGCTTGCGGAGAAGATAAAGTTTGAGTTCCCACATATTAAAGTGATTGTGATGTCGGGTTTTGACGAAATATCATACATACCCGAGGCGAAAAAAGCGGGGGCAGATGCATTTTTGTCAAAATCAAAAGCAATTGATGATTTTGTAGATATGATAAGAGCGGTTATGCAAGGGGAAGGGACATTCCCTGAAGTTGTGCAAATTCCAACTGCAAGCGGAGAAGCGCCATATACGGAGAGGGAACTTGAAATGCTAAGGCTACTTTGTCGCTCATATTCACGCAAGGAAATCGCAGATGAGATGAACATCGCCGAGGGTACCGTAAAAAGGCATATTGAAAATATGCTACTCAAGTCAGGCTGTAAAAGTTCAATGGAGCTTGCGGTATATGTCGTTGGAAACGGCTGGATTTCTTCAAAATGAGGGAATTTGGCTAATAATATTGAGCTTTTGCTCTTAAATGTGCCAAACGGCACATTTATATAAGTTGATTTATTTGGTAAGATAAAACTACAAGAGTTAATATAATATTTGATATTTAAATAGGAGGAATTGTTATGGGATTAATTAAAGCTGCTTTAGGAGCGACAGGTGGAGTTTTAGCCGACCAGTGGAAAGAGTATTTTTACTGTGAAGCACTGTCTTCTGACATTTTGGTCAGTAAGGGCGAGAAGAGAACTTCCGGCAGAAGTTCAAACACAAAGGGTGATGAGAACATCATTTCTAACGGTTCTGTGATTGCGGTTGCTGATGGTCAGTGTATGATTATTGTTGAGAATGGAAAAGTAACTGAAATATGTGCAACACCCGGAGAATTTACATATGACAGCATGACAGAGCCTTCAATATTCGTCGGTGACTTGGGTGAGGGGATTAAAAATACCTTCATCAATATTGGTAAGCGTTTCACATTTGGTGGTCAAGCGGCAACCGACCAACGTGTTTACTACTTCAACACAAAGGAAATCATGGGGAATAAATATGGCACGCCTCAACCGGTGCCTTTTAGAGTTGTAGACCAAAATGTCGGACTTGACATTGACATTGCAATTCGTTGCCACGGTGAATATTCGTATAAAGTAGTTGATCCGATGCTGTTTTACACAAATGTATGTGGGAATATTTCAGGGGACTACAACAGGGAGACCATTGACGGGCAACTAAAAAGCGAATTGATGACAGCTTTGCAACCTGCTTTCGCGAAAATTTCCGCGATGGGTATAAGATATAGCTCGCTACCGGGTCATACAATGGAGCTTGCAGATGCACTTAATGAAGTGCTTTCTAAAAAATGGACTGAACTGCGTGGAATTAAAATTCATTCCTTCGGTGTGTCATCGGTTAAGGCGTCTGAAGAAGATGAAAACATGATCAAAGAACTTCAACGTAATGCAGCTTTTAGAAATCCAACCATGGCAGCAGCGCATCTTGTGGGTGCACAAGCGAGTGCAATGCAGTCAGCGGCTGCCAATGAAGGCGGCGGCGGTGCAATGATGGGCTTCATGGGCATGAATATGGCTGGGCAAGCTGGCGGAATGAATGCAAATAATCTATATGCAATGGGTCAACAGCAACAACAGCAGCAAGTTCAGCAACCGGCACCGGTCGCAAGTGGCTGGGGCTGTGCATGCGGTAAAAATGGAAACAGCGGAAAATTCTGTGCAGAGTGCGGGAAACCAAAACCTGCGGACAGTGCGGGTTGGGGCTGCTCATGCGGAGCGACTAATAAGGGTAAATTCTGTGCGGAGTGCGGAAATAAGAAACCTGAGGGAGCGGTGCAATATGCATGCGATAAATGCGGCTGGGAGCCAGCAGATCCTGCAAAACCACCGAAATTCTGTGCAGAATGCGGTGATCCATTTGATGATAGTGATGTTAAGTAATATTGCTTTACAGGAGGTTTTCATATGTCAGATACAATGATTAAATATCAATGCCCTGCGTGCGGAGCTCCGCTTGCATTTAATGCAGAAAAGCAGATGATAGTCTGCGAATCCTGTGACAGCGCTTATCCAAAGGATTACTTTGAGGCTGACAAAGAGCAGGGTGAGGACAATAGAGAAGGCGGTAAGATTGACTGGAATATTGAGGGATATGTGCGAGAGCAAACCGAAATGGGTGAGCAGAGCGGATTTTCATGTACCTCATGCGGTGCGGAAGTTGTTTCCGACAGGGACACAGTCGCCACAGAGTGCATGTATTGCGGAAATCCTGTTGTAATGACAGGGAATATTAGCGGCATGGTCACACCTGATGCAATTATACCGTTTAAGATTGACAAGAAAAAGGCGCAGGAGATGCTCGAGGAGTTCTACAAAGGGAAGATTTTGCTTCCGGACGCATTTACAAAAAACAATCGCATTTCAAAAATCAGTGGTGTATATGTGCCATTTTGGTTGTTTAGTTGTACGGGTGACGGCTCGGCGACTTTTGATGCGACTAAGGTGAGACGTTGGAGTGATAGTAATTATAACTATACGAAAACTGAATATTATTCAGTTTACAGAAGTGGTCAAATTGGATTTGACCAGATACCAGTGGACGCCTCGACAAAAATGGACGATGATTATATGGACGGCATTGAGCCATTTGACTACAAGGATATGACAGAGTTCACCCCGATGTATATGGCGGGATTTTTCGGTGATAAATTCGATGTGAGTGTCGCTGATTCTTCAGAGCGTGCAAATGAGCGTGTTATAACTTCAACGGAAGATGCATTTAAGAAAACTATTCACGGCTATTCAACAGTTTACAAGAAAAATTCTTATGTCGAGATGCGCGGTGAGGGTATAAAATATGTGCTATTGCCGGTATGGATGCTAAACACGAAATACGAGGGCAAAATGTATCAGTTTGCTATAAATGGGCAGACTGGCAGAGTTGCCGGAGAATTGCCTATTGACAAGGGCAAGTTGCTCAAATGGCGAATTGGCATTGCGATTGCTTCTGCAATACCAATTGCGGCAATTGCAACACTATTTTTAATGTAGGAGGTGTGACATGAAAAGAAAGCATATTGCCAAGCAAGTGGCAGTGCTGTTAGTTACAGCGATGGTAGCTTTGATGTTCAGTGTGACAGCCTTCGCTAACAGCCTTGCGGTTGTGGATGATGCTGATTTGCTCTCTCTGGGTGAAGAGGAAATTCTCATTGAGCGTATTGAGGAGATTAGAGCGGAGTATAATTTTGACATAACTTTTGTGACGACATATGGAACAGCTGGGCAGACCACTGAAAACTTCGCAAGAAACCACAGTGCACTAGACCAAGGACGTGACGGAATTGTGTTTGCAATTGATATGGATTCACGTGAATATCATACGGTCGGTAGGGGATATGGGCAGTTTGTCGTGAGTGATGAGGCACTTGACAGAATTGATGAAGTGATTGTTTCAGATTTGAGTGACGGTGAATTCTATGAAGGATTCTATACATATTTAAATCTCTGTGTTGACTTCTTAGATGCGGCGGCGACTGGTGAATCATATGCAGGTGAGCCTATTGACTCATCAACGTTTATTGCGGCAGGCGGCATCGGTGTTGTCGGTGGAATAGCGGTTGCATTTCTCGTGACAGCGATGATGATTTCGTCAATGAATACTGCGAGAAAGAAAACAGAGGCTGCGGATTATGTCAGACAGGGCTCGTTTAATCTAGCACGTAGTTATGATCGCTTTTTGTATGAAAACACAGTAAGAACGGCTAAACCAAAGGAGAAAAGCGGCGGCGGTGGCGGAAGCAGTCGTGGCGGCAGTGGCGGCGGAAAATTCTAGTTTTATTAACTAATTTATATTAATTATGAAAGGCGGAATTTATTATGGGACTATTTGATAAAAAAGAATGCGACATCTGTGGGGAAAAAATCGGACTTCTAGGAAATCGAAAGCTTGAAGACGGAAATATGTGTAAAGACTGTGCAAAGCAGCTTTCACCACTTTTTGATGAGCGAAGAAATTCTACTATTGATGAGATCAAAGCACAACTTGAATATCGCAAACAAAATGAAGCTGCAGTTAAATCCTTTTCGCCAACTCGTACATTCGGCGACGATAATGAGATTAAAGTTGATGAGAGAAATGGCACATTTATTTATTGCAAGCACAGAGATTGGCGTGATGAAAACCCAGATGTCATCATGCTGTCGCAAGTGTTGAGCTGTACACTTGAAGTTAGAGAGAATGAAGAAGAGATATATCGAGATAGAGACGGTGAGAGTGAGTCATATAATCCTCCACGTTACAGAACTTTATATGAGTTCTATATGGATATTCAACTGAACAGCCCATGGTTTAATGATATCAATTTTAGACTAGACTCATTTGCTGATGAAATTGATAGTAGATATGATGATTTGTACAGAAAGTATGAATTCATGGCGCAAGACATTTGTGGTGCTCTGGGCAGACCAATGGCAGGAAGCTATGTTCCACAACAGGGCTACCCACAAGGACAACCACAGGGATACCAACAACAGGGCTACCCACAAGGACAACCACAGGGATACCAACAACAGGGCTACCCACAAGGACAACCACAGGGATACCAACAACAGGGCTACCCACAAGGACAACCACAGGGATACCAACAACAGGGCTACCCACAAGGACAACCACAGGGATACCAACAACAGGGCTACCCA
>CAYJIE010000024.1:5565-29240 GCA_964370145.1 uncultured Oscillospiraceae bacterium | reverse complement strand
CTTAGCAGCGATATGCTTTTGATTTGCGATGCCAATACACCAATCGGTATTGCCGGTGTCATGGGTGGTCTTGACAGTGAAATCAAAGACGACACTACCACTGTCGTTTTCGAGGCGGCATTGTTCAACGGAAAATCCGTGCGCCGAACTGCAAGAGCGGTCGGACTTCGCACCGAGGCGAGCATGCGCTTTGAAAAAGGGCTTGACAGCAGAACTTCCATGCATGCCATTAATCGTGCATGTGAGCTCGTAGAGCTCCTTGGCTGCGGCAAAATTGCAAGTGGTATCGTCGATGTGGACGCCAGCAATTACAGCCCAACAAGAATTAAATTTGAGCTTGATAAAATAAATGCGCTGGGCGGCACTGATATTTCAAGGGACGAAGCCACAAAAATCCTTGAGCGCCTTTGCTTTAAGGTCGAGGGCGATGAAATCATCGTTCCTTCATACAGGGGCGATGTGGAGCATATCTCCGACATCACAGAGGAAGTTTTGAGAATCTACGGATATGGTAATATCCCATCGACTTTGTTCCAAGGGGCAACAGCACAAGGCAAATTCTCTCCTGAGCAAATCTTTGCAAGAGAAATGGCGCATTCAATGCGCGGATATGGCTATTCAGAGATAATGACTTATACCTTCATCTCGCCAAAAGTTTATGATAAATTACTTCTAGCTAAAGACAGCCCACTGCGCGACTGTGTTGTAATCACAAATCCGCTGGGCGAAGATACAAGCATCATGCGCCGCACCACAATCGGCTCAATGCTTGAAGTGCTCGTTCACAACTACAATAATCGCAATGAAAAAGCTTGCCTATATGAGAATGGCAAAATTTTTATAAAAAATTCCGATGTACTCCCAGAAGAGAGAGAAATCCTCACTATTGGCGCATATGGCGATGGCGATTTCTACTCTATTAAGGGTGTCGTGGATTCCCTTTCTGAAAGTTTGCACACAAAAGCGGTGACATATGAGACTGAGGAAAACAATCCAACTTTCCACCCAGGACGCTGTGCTAATATTTATATCGACAATAAGCTCGTTGGCGTTGTGGGTGAAGTTCACCCTGCCGTCCTTGAGAACTATGGGCTCGAGACGAGGGCGTATATAGCGACACTTGATGTGGCTTTGATGTTTGAAAACCGCAAAGACATTGCGATTTATCGTCCATTGCCTAAATTCCCTGCGGTAACTCGTGACCTTGCACTGGTTTGCGCACGCGCACTCGAAGTTGCTAAAATTGAAGATGTCATTAAAACAGCGGCGGGCGAGCTCCTCGAAGATTGCAAACTGTTCGACATCTACACAGGCGAGCATATGGACAGTGATAAGAAAAGCGTGGCATTTGCTCTCTCCTTTAGAGATATGGCGCGCACATTGTCCGATGATGATGTCAATCCACTCATTGATAAAATTCTAAGAGAGCTTGGTAGCAAGCTTGATTGCAACCTAAGAGCATAGAATTTTATGCCTCTTATTTAAGAAAAAGTTATGTAAAAAGCAACCATCAACGATGGTTGCTTTTTTTGTTGCATTTATTACATTTTCAAAACCTTAGCCAAAGAGATGCTAAAAACTAAATCTTATTTGCAGGAGCTGTGGGGTTTTCTACTTCCTCAACTTTTGCCTCTTTCTTCTTGAAAATAATATTTATTGTCTCAATCGCCGTTTCGTGCTTTACTTTTTTTATCTCAAACTTATACAATTTATGCACGAAATCCATGATATAACCAGTGAAAAATGCAGATACCAATGTGCCAAGTCCGACCAACCCGCCAAACATCCAGCCGACCACAGTCACGACCACATCATTTGCAGCCTTCACAGTTCCCACCTTAAATCGCTTGAATTTCTTAATCAAAGCGACCATGAGCCCATCACGAGGGCCTGCCCCATAACCTGCGCCAAGATAATAATATGTTCCGATGCCATATAAAACCATTGATAGCAACAGATATATCCAGCGCATAACATGGTTGTCCGTTGCAGGTATCGGAATCACTCCAAGCACCATAACCATATCTAAGAAAGCACCCACGCATATCATATTTGCAATCGAGCCCAAGCCAATTGGTTCTCTGACCACATAGTCTATCAGTAAAATGACAAAGCCAATATACTGCTGTGAGCGCCCCATCGTTATCCCGAAAATCTCTCTGACTCCGTCCGCAAAAACATTCCACGGTGAGAGCCCAAGTTCTGAATAGATTCCAAACACGAGTGCTACTGCACAAATAAACAATCCCATGAAGAGTCTAAAAACTCTCACTGGGACTTTCATTGTATTCTCAAGCTTTTGTTGTTCCAAAATACGCACTCCTTGAATTTGATACATTGATTATACGCCTAGAACATTGCGATGTCAATAGACTAAATTTACTTATTCTCAATAAAAAACGATATTTACAAAAAAGTTAACAAAATATCTATATACATCGGCACAAAGATGCTTTATAATAATAGTTATCAATACAAAAATAATGGAGGGTATTTATGAAATACGAACTAACCGCGGAACTTATGACGGGGAACAGCCTCATTGACTCCCAACACAAAGAACTTATTGCGGCAATTAACTCATTGCTTGATGCCTGTGCAAGCGGACGTGGGCGTGAGCAAATTGCAGCGACGGTCAAATTCCTAAACAACTATGTAGTCAAGCATTTCAAGGATGAGGAAAAACTCCAAGAGACTTCAAAATACCCCAATATAGCACCACATAAGGTTTTTCACACTGATTACATTAAAAAGCTTGCCGTTGCTACTGCTACTGTTGAGAAAGATGGCGCAACTGTTAAAGCCCTCAGCGATATAAATCTGCTTGCAGGACAGCTAATTAGTCATATAAAATTTGAGGACAAAAAAGTTGCGGCACATGTGAAATCCCAAAAATAGATTTTTTGTCGCATGTTTTCCCAAACTCAATAACATTTACAAGAAAAAGGTGCGAAAATTCGCACCTTTCAGTGTGTCAAAAAAAGTCAACTGAATAAAAATCTTCGGAAGAAGGGGGTGACGGGGCGGAAACATCAGGTTTCAAACGGACTTCAGTGAAGTCCGTTGCCGTTACTTTTGAGTAAATGCACCACAAATGGTGCATTTACGGATCGCCCTCGCAAGGTTTCAGACTGCAAAAAAGTCCCAAACGCAAAGCTTGGGACTTTTTTGACAGTCTAAAAGGTGCGAAAATTCGCACCTTTTTTCGTATATACACTCACTTTATGTTGACATTATACAATTTATTGGGTATAATTAAGTATTAAGTGTTGGAGGGTTTTACATGGGTAGGATTGTAACCGTTGCGTCCGGTAAGGGAGGCGTTGGCAAAACTACAATTGCGGGAAATATTGCAAGGGCGATTGCCGATGGCGGCAACTCTGTACTCTTAATTGATGCCGACCCACTCCAAGGCGGACTTGACTTAACATTAGGTATAAAAGATGGACTGGTCTTCGACATAATAGATGTGCTGTCGAGTACCGTTAGAATCGACCAAGCAATTGTGCGTGTTTTACCTGATTTAGATTTGTTTTTTCTTCCACTCTCTGTGTCATATGATACGAAGCGCAAGGTCACACACGATGAGGTCAAGTTAATTCTCGAGGCACTTTCGGGGAAATTCGACTTTGTTTTTGTGGACTGCGCCGCTGGAAACACTGATGAATATAAGTTCATGAGCAGTGAGGCAACAGATATCATAATCGTTGCGACCCCTGACCAAACTTCAGTCAGAGATGCAAGACGACTTGCTTTAGATGTTATGGATAAGAACCCGCTCCTTGTGATAAATCGTGTGAAATCAAGGCAGATTTTGCAGGGAGTTGCCCCTGATGTGGATTTTATGATAGACGAAATCGGCGCAAGGCTCATTGGGATAATTCCTGAGGACATCGCAATTACTGCATGTCAAAACACAGGTGTTCTTCCAATTGACACAAATAGTCTTGCCGCTTTTCATATGAAAGATACGGCGGAGCGATTGCTGGGCAATTCCGTCAAACTGAGAAAGGTAAAATAAGTTGCCGCTAAGGCAGATAGGAGATATCAGATGAATATAGCTATTATCGCACATGACAGTAAGAAGGAACTAATGATTCAGTTTTGCATTGCTTACAGGCACTCACTTGCGCCCCATGCACTTTGTGCAACAGGCACGACGGGCAAGCTCGTCGGAGATGCCACCGGCCTTGATATTACTTGCTTTTTATCGGGACCGCAAGGGGGCGACCAACAAATCGGCGGAAAAATTGCTTACAACGAGATTGATCTCGTGTTGTTTTTCAGAGATCCGCTGACTGCACAACCACATGAGCCAGATGTGCAAGCACTTCTTCGTCTTTGTGATGTGCATAATATTCCTGTTGCGACCAATGTTGCGACAGCAGAAGTTCTAATTCAAGGACTTGCGAGAGGCGACCTTGCATGGCGTGATATCGTAAATCCGAAAAATAAATAATATAACGGAGCAGATATGTCAAAGAGTATAATTCGCCCAAAAGGCACACAGGATATTTTACCGAGCACTATGCACAAATGGGATTTTCTGGACAAGACAATCCGCGATGTGCTCAGCGTATATGGATATAAGGAAATAAGAACCCCTGTTTTTGAGCATACGGAGCTGTTCAATCGCTCAATTGGCGATGCGACAGATGTTGTGCAAAAAGAAATGTACACATTTTTAGATAAGGGCGAGCGTTCAATCACCTTGCGCCCCGAGGGCACCGCAGGTGTTGTGCGTGCTATGCTTGAAAACTCGTTGTTCAATACGCAAATGCCTCTAAGGCTATTCTACACGCCTCTGACTTGCTATCGCTACGAGAAACAGCAATCGGGACGATACCGTGAGTTTAGGCAATTTGGGATTGAGCTTTTTGGCGCAAGAGGTCGCTATGCTGACGCTGAAGTTATCAGTGTTGCAAATGATTTGTTCAAAGCACTTGGGCTAATTGAGCATATTTCACTTGAACTTAATTCAGTTGGTTGTCCGACTTGCCGTGCGGATTACAGAAAAGCACTTGTGGAATTTTTCACTCCGCAAAAAGAAAAACTTTGCGGCACTTGTCATGAGCGACTTGACAAAAATCCCATGCGTTTGCTTGATTGCAAAAGCGATATATGCCAAGGCATCGCGACGGATGCTCCGACAATCACAGACTATCTCTGTGAGAGTTGTAACACCGATTTCGAGGGGCTTAAAGAAGAGCTTGAAACGCTGGAAATCCCATATAGAGTTAATCCAAAAATCGTGCGCGGACTTGACTATTATCGTGGTACCGTGTTTGAATTTGTCACAGACAACATCGCAAAAGGCACTGTATGCGGCGGCGGACGATATGACGGACTTGTAGAGGAGCTTGGCGGAAATCCACTTGCAGGCATGGGCTTTGGGCTTGGGCTTGAACGTCTCATTATGCTCCTTGACAGCATTAATTTTGACTTTCCGTCGGCAAAAGTACCGTCATTATATATTGTAACATTGGGCGAGAGGGCGCAACAGTTTGCCTCAAAACTCGTCAAAAATTTGCGCAAAGACGGCATTTTCGTTGAACGTGACATCGTTGGACGTGGCATAAAACCGCAGATGAAATATGCGGACAAGACACAGGCATTATACACGATTGTGCTCGGTGATGATGAGCTCGACAAAGGCAAGGTCACTCTAAAGCGCATGAGTGACGGCGAATGCAAAGATATAGATATAAGCGCTATTTGTGAGGAGATGAAAAACATATGATAGAGACAACAAAGGGGCTTAGCCGCACAAAATATTGCGGCGAGTTCACGAAAGATGACCTTGGAAAATCTGTGACGGTTTTCGGATGGGTGCAACGTTCAAGGAATCTAGGCGGCTTGATTTTCGCCGATATACGTGACCGTGAGGGCATCATGCAATGCCAATTTGACGAGGCTAGGGACAAAGAACTTTTCGACAAAGCGGTTGCACTGCGCAGTGAATTTGTAGTTGCCGTGAGAGGCACTGTCGCAATGCGTGGCGAGAGCGCTGTCAATAAAAACATGCCCACAGGCGAAGTGGAAATCATCGCTGAGGAGCTTAGAATTCTTTCAGTTGCAAAGACACCACCTTTTGAAATTTTGCCAAACACTGCTGTAAACGAAGAGCTAAGACTTCGCCATCGCTATCTTGATTTGCGCCGCTCAGACTTACAAGCTAATATTCTGCTTCGCTCAAAACTATATAAATCAGTGCGTGACTACTATGCAAAATTCGGTTTTGTTGAGGTTGAAACACCAATTTTGATGAAGAGCACCCCTGAAGGTGCAAGGGACTATCTCGTCCCCAGCCGTATTCACAACGGCAGTTTCTACGCTTTACCGCAAAGCCCACAACTATACAAACAACTTACGATGATTTCGGGCTTTGATAGATATATTCAAATTGCAAAATGTTTTCGTGATGAGGATTTGCGTGCTGACAGACAGCCGGAGTTCACGCAAGTCGATGTCGAAATGAGCTTTGTTGACATCGAAGATGTTATGTCCATGAACGAAAACATGGTGAAATATGTGTGGGAGGACATTCTCGGTGTGAAAATCGAGGAGGATTTTGAGCGCCTCACATATAATGAGGCTATGTCTCGATTTGGCTCTGACAAACCGGATATGCGTTTTGGTATGGAGCTTCGTGACATTTCAGTCTGCGTTCTCAACACAGAGTTCAAAGTGTTTAAGTCCGCAATTGAGAATGGCGGATCTGTTCGTGCAATCAATGTTAAAAACAGTGCGGACAAATTCACAAGAAAAGAAATTGACGCTCTTGCAGAATGGGTTAAAACATATCGTGCTAAAGGGCTTGCTTGGATTAAACTTGGCGAGGAGACAACCTCCTCATTCACAAAATTCCTATCCGAAGGCGAGACAGCGGCAATCCTAAGCAAGGTCAACGCTGAGAAAAATGATTTGATTTTTGTGGTTGCCGACGAAAACAAGGTGGTCTTTGACAGCCTTGGCGCACTTCGTTGCGAGCTTGCAAAAAGGCTTTCATTATACGATAAAAATGACTATAAATTCCTGTGGGTGACTGAGTTCCCACTCCTTGATTTTGACGAGGAGGCAGGACGCTATGTCGCAATGCACCACCCATTTACAAGCCCAATGGACGATGATGTCGAACTTCTTTATGATAATCCGAATGCGGCTAGAGCAAAGGCATATGACATAGTTTGCAATGGTTATGAGTTGGGCGGCGGCTCAATTAGAATATATAATGCTGATGTGCAAAGTCAAATGTTCTCACTCCTTGGCTTTAGCGAGGAGGAGGCAAAGGAGAGATTTGGTTTCTTCCTTGAAGCGTTCCAATATGGTGTGCCACCGCATGGCGGAATTGCCTTTGGCGTTGACAGAATGGCAATGCTACTTGCTAAGACGGACAATATTAAAGATGTAATCGCCTTTCCGAAGGTGCAAAATGCAAGTGAGCTGATGAGTGATTGCCCAAATGTCGTCTCCCAAAAGCAACTCGAAGAACTTGGCATCGCAATTGTCACCAAAGATTAGTATGTCTTTGACAACTTTGACAGAGGATAGACGAAAATCTGAGTTATGCGGCACACTCGTGGTTTTCGCATTGCTCCTATTGCGATATCTCGCATATGGCTTTGTGTATTTTTCGCAACTCGATGACTACATTCAATTGCATAACTACGCTAATATGGCGCCATTTTTTGATGTGATTGAAGAGCTTGGCATGCTCGCCGCGAGACCACTCGCAGGACTGCTCGACATGACCCTCTGGTCATGGCTGTTCCCATCGTTTGTATCAATTGTCATACTCTCCGCCCTCTATATGGCGGCAGGACTTCTGATTTATTCAGTGTTCACGAAATATTTCGAGCTTTCAACGATGTTTTTTGTGTTGTTCGCATTGCTCCCCTCAGGTTTTGAAGGGCTGTATTGGATATCGGCATCGGGGCGAATAATCCCGTCGCTGTTCTTCGCCGCCCTCTCGGCATATGCCTATCAGGCTTTTTTGCACAAGCGCCGTTTGAGTTTACTCATCTTTGCCGCAGTTAGCTTTTTTATCACCTGCGGTTTCTATGAGCAAGGGCTTGTGCTCGGCATTACAATGAATGTGCTTGTTGGGCTCCTAGAGCTCCCAAAGGAGCGTGCTCGAAGCCTCAGTTCACTATATGTAATCCCCATGGCTGTGCTGATGTATACGCTCATGGGAACGGTGGAGAATTCTCCGCTATACAGCGGACGCACTACATTGATTTTCCCGTGGGATGAGCTTTATTTTTCAGATTTTCTCCCAAATATACTGCAACAGCTGACAGCGGTGTTAAAGTCACTTGTGGTAATCCCCATTGAGGGTTTAAGGCGTTTTGGGGGAATCCTCACACAAGAAGGACATTATATCTATTTAATAATAGCAATAATCCTTTGCATCATTCTTTTCATCTTTGCTACCACAAAAAAAGAAAAGCGGAGCTCACTATTAGCGCTTATAGTTGGCGCACTGCTCTTTATAGCACCCCTCTCCCCTTTTTTTGTAATTGATAACCCTTGGTTTTCAATTCGTGGTTTGACACTCTCCTTTGTAGGGCTTGCAATTTTTTTTGACAGTTTGCTTATCAGCCTTCTGCCAAAAAAATCTACTCTCTATCCTGCTTTAACCGCCATTATTGCCCTGCTGTTCACTTTCGCCTCGCTCTCTGAGCTACATGACTACAAACTCACAACACAATATGACACAGAGGTGCTTACCGCACTTCAAAGCGAGGAACTCGAAGGCAAAATTGGCATAATCGGTGTGGAGAAATCGGCATTGTCAGAACAAAACTATTCGTACCATGAGCATATCCATGGCATCACCGAGAGCACTTGGGCGCTAACCGGCGGCTATGAATATATCAGCGGTGACTGGGACAGCGCAACAATTTCACCCATCTCCATAGAGAGCCCATTTTATGCTAATTGGAACAAAGAAATCATGCGTCTTGACAATTTTGACAAGCTGTATTATTATGATAGTGGGCAAATCACAGAAGTTACAATTAAGAACACAGGCGAATATGCCTATGACATATATCTCGGCGGAAAAGTCATTTTTAGCGCCGAAGAAATCGACGGACACGGTTATATTAAGAAAGTAGAGGACTAAGCATGACAGTAAAACTAGCAGACGGAAATATCGTTGAATTTGACAGTGAGCTCGGTAAAAAGGCATATTGGCATACCTGCGCTCATATATTGGCACAGGCTGTAAAGCGTCTGTATCCTGATACAAAACTCACAGTCAGCCACTTCTTGGAGAATGGCTTTAACTACGACTTTGACACAGCAGAGCCCTTCACCCCTGAAGATATGGATAAAATTGAGGCAGAGATGAAAAAAATCGTCAAAGAGGAGCTAAAGGTTGAAAAATTCGCACTCCCTCGTGACGAAGCAATCAAATTTGTTATTGAAGCAGGCGAATCCTATAAGAAGGAGCTAATTGAAGAGCTCCCAGAGGACGAGGAAATCACCTTCTATAAGCAAGGCGAATTCACTGACCTCTGTGCAGGCCCGCATTTATCCAACACTGCGGCTTGTAAAGCGCTTAAGCTTGTCAATATCACAGGTGCATATTGGAGAGCGAATGCTGACAATAAGATGCTCCAGCGTGTATATGGGATTTCGTACCCTAAGAAATCCATGCTTGAGGAATATCTTGTGCGCCTTGAGGAGGCTAAAAAGCGTGACCATAGAAAGCTCGGACGTGAACTTGACCTTTTCGACATCTACGAAGAGGGCCCCGGTTTCCCATTCTTCATGCCAAAGGGCATGGTTGTCCGCAATGAAATTGAGAGCTTTTGGAGAGAATATCACCGCAGGGCAGGATATGTCGAAATCAGCACTCCAATGATGCTAAACCGCTCTCTTTGGGAAAAATCAGGACATTGGTTCCACTACAAAGAGAATATGTATACTAGCACAATTGATGAGACAGAATTTGCAATCAAGCCAATGAACTGTCCGGGCGGACTGCTCACATATAACAGAAAACTGCACAGTTACCGTGACCTCCCCATTCGCATGGGCGAGCTCGGCGTTGTACACAGGCATGAGCTTTCAGGCGCACTTCACGGACTCATGCGTGTGAGAAAGTTCACACAGGACGATGCGCATATCTTCATGACTGCAGAGCAAATCAAAGATGAAATCGTAAGGGTAATTCGCCTTACAATGGAGATGTATGAGGTCTTTGGATTCCAATATAAATTGGAGTTGTCAACAAAACCTGAAAACGCAATGGGTACAGACGAAATCTGGGAATATACAACATCGCAGCTTGAGGCGGCACTTGTTGAATGCGGTCTGGACTTTAAGATTAATGAGGGCGACGGCGCGTTCTATGGCCCGAAAATCGACTGGCATCTCACCGACTCAATCGGTCGTTCATGGCAGTGCGGCACAATTCAACTCGATATGAATTTGCCTGAGCGCTTCGATGCGACTTATATCGGCGCTGACGGCGAAAAGCACAGACCATTTATCATTCACCGCACAGTGCTTGGTTCAATCGAGCGTTTCTTTGGGATCTTAATTGAGCACTTTGCAGGGGCATTCCCAATGTGGCTGGCACCTGTACAGGTGAAACTAATTCCAATTACAGACAGACAGAAGGAATATGCGCAGGCACTTGAGCAAAGGCTGTTCGACCTTGGCATTCGTGTCGAGGGCGACTATCGAGCTGAAAAAATGGGCTTTAAGATTCGTGAGGCACAACTTGAGAAGATTCCTTATATGCTTGTTATCGGCGATAAGGAAATCGAGGCTGGAGTTGTTGCTGTTCGCTCAAGAAAAGACGGCGACCTTGGCACTGTGAACACAGAGGAATTCATTAATAAGATGCTCGAAGAAATCAATACAAGGGCTCTGTAATTCATGCGGTTTTTGTATGGTTTAACAGAAAAAATACAGCGTGTATATGTGGATATCAATAAAAAGAAAACTACCATTATCATTTTGATAATGGTAGTTTTTATTTTTGCAGATTGTTATTTTTCGTTGTAATTAAATTTACACAATGGGCATTTGGGATAATCTATATCGTGTAATGCACCACACTTTGGACAATTCATTTGCGCAATTTTATCATTATCATCAACAACAGCTTCTTGAAAAAATTCTAATTTTCTACAGTTAGGGCAAGAATAAATATGTACTTTTATCGTTTCGGCAAATATATTTGGAATACCCACTGCTATCATACTTGTTTGACTCGGTATACTGTCTGTCATGATAAACTTCATTTGTTCACCACAGCGCAAGCACCTTAACTTTTCCATCTTGTTTTTCTCCTATTATATAAATGATTTATATAAATTATTTTCACCAAAGTATAATATGAGATGATAATATTTAGATAAGCCGCACCGTATTTTTTGTCATGATTATACACCTTGTATTAAATGCTTTGCTTAACACCATTGATAATTCGCTCAAACACATCAGGGCCTCTTTGTGATTCTCTCTCGAATTGCAATAAGAGTGAGCGCTGTTTTTTCGTAAGTTCTTTTGGGATTTCGAGTAGTAAGTTGACGAATAGGTCACCTCTTGTTCGCGTTGACATATCCATCGCTCCCCTGCCTCGAATTCTCACAATTGAGCCATTCTCTGTACCCTCTGGGATAGTATATCTGATTTTACCGTCAATCGTTTCAACGACGACTTCGCCACCAAGCACTAATTTAGCAAAAGACACGGGCAAATCCATGACAAGGTCTGCGCCTTTACGCTCAAATTTATTGTTTTTCTCAACGCTGACATTGATTATAACATTTCCTCTGTCGCCGCCAATGCGAGAAAAGCCGCCCATATTCTTTATTGTTATCGTCTGCCCATCGCAAATTCCGGCAGGCACCGCCACACTTATCGTCTTATTTCTAAATGAAAGACCACTTCCATGGCATGTCACACATGGGTTGTGAATTATTTTTCCCGTTCCCATACAATTTTGGCAGGTGGTTGGCTCAGAATTTTTATCCGCCCCAAAATAGCTCTTACCCCTTGCACTTCCACTACCAAAGCAGACAGGACAATATTCAATCTTCGAGCCCGGAATTCCACCTGTGCCACTGCAATCATGGCAGACTTCCTTAGATTTAATATTCAATTCTACTGTCGTCCCGAAAATCGCATCATTAAACGAAACTTTCATTGATGCAGTAGTATCTTCAGCTACGGTTTTCCCAGCCGCCCAGCCGGTGTATTTATACTTTGAATTATTCGTTCCAGTGTATGTCGTGTTGCGCACATCAACAGTGGATTTCCCACTCATAATCTCATTATATGCCACCGTGATTTGCTTGAATTTCGCAGGGTCAGCCATCGGATTTATATCCGGATGATATTTCTTTGCGAGTGTTCGATAAGCTTTTTTCACTTCATCTTCAGTAGCAGTTGGCAAAATGCCCAGTATGCTATAATTCTTTGCGCCCATCAAATCACCCCCCAATTCCTAAAATAACAACATATAGTATATGTTATCATATTTTAGTACAATTTGTCAATAAATATCGCAAAAAAAGTTGGCGATTGTTTTCTAAAACATCACCAACTTTTCAGCTATAAATTGTGCTATATTATAGAGAATTTGCTCTCAAGTCTTCAATCGATTTTGGCGAAATATAAGACGGTGCAATCTCAAGCACTGTTTTTGCACCACAAGCGCCCTCTTTGCTTAGTCTGTATGCCGCTCTCGCATATGCCACCATAACTTTTGAGGTGAACTCAGGATTTGAGTCAAGCTTTAAAGAATACTCCACTGTGAACACATTCCCATTTGACTTCTCACTGCCGATTACAAATCCGCCATGACCCATTGATGCGTGGTTCTTTGCTAGCTCCTCTGCTGTGATGAAGTTAACAGTTGTGTCGTAGTCTGCGAAATATGCAGGCATTGTCTTGATTGTCTCTTCAACTTTATTAGCATCAGCGCCGTCTTTTAGCACGACATAGCAATCTCTTTTATGCTTTTCTCTTGTTGTGAATTGCGGATTACTTCCACTTCTCACCGCATCAAGCGCAGCCTCAACAGGGATTGTGTACTGACGCGCATCAGCAACGCCCTCAACTCTTCTAATCGCATCGCTATGCCCTTGGCTAAGCCCCTTGCCCCAGAATGTGTAGCAAGAAGTTTGTGGCATCACAGCCTCTGTGTATACACGGTTAATCGAGAACATTCCTGGATCCCAACCTACTGAAATCACGCTGATTTTATTAGATGCCTTTGCAACTTTGTCCACAGCCGCAAAAAGTTGTGGGATTTGCGAGTGATTGTCATAGCTGTCTACTGTGTTAAAATGCTCTGCAAATTGTGGAACTTGCATTGGCAAATCAGTTGCCGAGCCACCGCAAAGAACCATGACATCGATTTTATCCTTCATCTCAAATGCATCTTCAATTTTATATACTTTCACATCGCTTGAAACAGTCTTCACTGTGCTCGGGTCACGTCTTGTGAAGACGCCCACAAGCTCCATATCGTCCGCCGCTTGAATTGCAAGCTCTGTACCACGTCCTAGATTACCATAACCAACAATACCTATCCTAATCATTTTAATACTCCTTATATTATTACCAAATCCGCTCATTTGCGGTTGGTTAACTTCAATTTCTTGTCAATTCCAACTATAAGGGGTGACCAATCACCCCTTCAGACTGTCAAAAAAGCCCCCTTGGGACTTTTTTGCAATCTGAACCTTGCGAGGGGTAATCCGCAAGTGTACCATGAGGGTGCACTTGCTCTATGGGACGGGTGGAAACCTGATGTTTCCGCCCCGTCGCCCCCCTTCTTCCGAAAGTTCTTACTTCTAGAATAAGCTTTTGACACCCTGAAGGGGTGACTAATCACCCCTTACAATTAATCTTCGATTGTTATTTCTTGCAGTCGCAGTCGTCGCCGCATCCACAATCATCGCCGCATCCACAGCCGCAATCATCGATTTCTACTTCAATTTCTTCTCCGCATTCTGGGCAAGATGTCTCGCCTTCCAATGCTGAAAACTCGCTGATGTAAAAAACTTCGCCGCATGAAGGGCAATCCACTTCATAGTAATCATCTTCTTCTGATGCCTCGCCGTAAAGATCCTCTTCAACATAAGAAAGGTCTTCATCAACAACAT
The DNA here is from genome assembly GCA_964370145.1 of uncultured Oscillospiraceae bacterium. Classification (GTDB taxonomy): domain Bacteria; phylum Bacillota; class Clostridia; order Oscillospirales; family Feifaniaceae; genus CAYJIE01. Next base: position 15,105 of record CAYJIE010000024.1, on the reverse strand, counting down.
CAAGATGCTCTAGAGCTTCATCTAGAGTATCCGCCATTATGGCAATCTCCTCAGCCATTTCGTCGAGGACACCCACAATAGCATTGTAAACTTTTCCCTCTTTTGAAGATGCATCGATATCCATTCCCTCCAAAAGTCCTTTTAGGAACGCTACTCTTTCTGACACAGTCATTTTATTATCCTCCACATTAATATATTACATAGAAATTGCGAACAATTTTGCTTAAAAAATTGTTACGCTCTCTCCATATAGTCGCCGGTGCGTGTATCAATTCTGATTTTCTCGCCCTCTTCAATGAAGAGTGGCACTTTAACGACAGCACCTGTCTCAAGTGTTGCGGGCTTAGTTGCACCTTGTGCAGTGTCACCCTTGAATCCTGGCTCTGTCTCTGTGATCACAAGATCAACAAAGTTTGGTGGCTCTACGCCAAAAACAGAACCCTTATATGAAAGCACTTTACATTTCTCATTCTCTTTAACAAACTTAAAGCTGTCCGGTAGAATGTCTGAATTAAGCGGTATATTCTCATATGTCTCTGTATCCATGAAGTAGTACAAATCGCCATCTGCATATAGATACTCCATGTCTTTTCTCTCAATAAAAGCTGTTGGGTATTTCTCATTTGGATTAAATGTGCGCTCAACAACGCTGCCTGAAATCGCATTGCGTAGTTTCGTTCTTACGAACGCCGCACCCTTGCCCGGTTTTACATGCTGGAACTCAATGATTTGATATACATTTCCATCTACTTCAAATGTAACGCCGTTGCGAAAATCTCCTGCTGAAATCATATTAAATTCTCCTGATTTTTTTATTTTTTCATTCTTCACTATTATATACCAAAAAAACGAGATTTGCAAGTCCTAAATATTAAAAAACCATGCTAAATTTATTTAAAAATCCGTGAATTTTATTTTCTTTATGCTCTTTTCTCTCAATGTGTATAAAATATCTTGCATATTTACAAATTATAGTATATAATGTTTTGCGGGTTATACTAAAAATAGCAAATACAAATGTGGAGGAAATATGGTTAAGAAAAGTATTTTCAAACAGGCATTTTATATACTTTCCGGCAGCTTTTTTTATGCGCTTGGTTTTACAATGTTCTACGCTTCCATCGATATCGCCCCAGGAGGAATTTCAGGGCTCTCAATTATCATAAATCATCTGACCTCCCTCGACATCAGCTTATTGTATTTTGTTATGAATGTTCCTATTGTGCTTTTTGGCCTTTGGAAGCTTGGGATAAAAACCATGGCAAACACCATGATAGCCACCGTGTCAATAACTTTCATGAGTGATTTCATTTCCAGAATAGAGCCATTTACAACAGATCGCATAGTCGGTGCTCTATTTGGCGGAGCATGTACCGCAATTGGTATGACACTCGTGTTTAAGGCAGATGCGACGACAGGTGGAACCGATGTCATCGTTCTCGCCATAAGGCAAAAATATAAGCATCTTAGCACAACTATACTATTCATTGTTACAGACCTCATGGTCATTGCCGCATCCGTTATCGTATACGGTGAAATCGAAACGGCGCTGTACTCCATCATCGTGCTTGCAACATTCTCACGCATCTTCGACTTCCTCATGTATGGCGGCGATAGTGCAAAATTACTATATATTATCACATCTAGCGAGGAGAAAATTGCCGAGAGAATTCTCGGAGAGCTTGGCATTGGTTTCTCATATCTTAAAGCAATCGGTCCATATGAAAACCGCGACAAGAACATCATCTTATGCGCCGTGAAAAAACATATCTATCCAAAACTTAGAGATGTTATTAAACAAGAGGACCCCACAGCTTTTCTTATTGTCTCTAACGCAAATGAGATTTTCGGCGAGGGCTTTAAGGATATTCACGCAAGAGAATTATAATCACCAAAAATTTCCTTTAATATTTTCCGCATCACTGCCCAAAATACTATTGAGGCACCACAGAAACTGTGATTTTGCAAAGAGAGTTTTTTTATAAAATTCCCATTGCAATATGCCTTATATCAGCGGCATAAGTCGCAAAAATTAAAGGAGAATTATATATTATGTCAAACAAAAAAGCAAAAGCGGCTCTTGAGCAATTCAAAATGGAAGCTGCAAACGAAGTAGGCGTTACACTTAAACCAGGATACAACGGCGACCTTACAAGCAAACAAGCTGGTTCAGTTGGCGGACAAATGGTTAAGAAAATGGTTGAGTCTTATGAGAATAAGAACTCTTCATCAAGCAAGTAAAATAATATTAAAGCCCGCCAGTAGGCGGGCTTTTGACTGTCTTTAATGCAAATTAAGTTTTGTAAAGTTTAATTTTTTCGGAAGAAGGGGGGCTTGGGGCTAAAGCGTCAGCATCTGCATTGATTGCTTCTAAACACACAAATCCCTAAAAAGCCAGCGTAAAACATCAGGATACCGCAACTTCCAGTAAATTTGAGTGTGCTGAGCCTGCGGATATATTCCATACTCCACGACAGATTTGTCAACATTGCAACTCAAAAAGCTGTCATGTATAAAATTCGCAGCCTCCAAAAACTCCTCAGCAGTGGTAAATCGCCCTTTCTCATCTGTGCCGCTGTCAATATACAACGATTTAATATATGAGCAATCTTGTCCGTCAAAGAACTCTCGAAGCCCTCCGTCCATCCAAATCGCTCCTGCAGGACTGATTATGCCAGCCCTTGTGAATGTATCTTTTGCGGCAACGATAGCATATGTGGAAAACAGCGCACCCGTGCTATAACCGGAAATCGCAGTAAACTCTCGCTCGGGTTTTGTGCGATATTCCCTGTCAACCCACGGTTTTAGCTCGTTTACAATCCACTCAAGATACGCCTTCCCCTCGCCACATATTTCCGCCGCCCGATCATCGCCTGCCTTATAAAAAGGCGAATATAGTTTTGTTCTCTCGTCCCTGTCCACAGGACAAAACAGCGCAACTATTATAATTTTCGGTAAAGTGTGGTTGTACTTTCTATAATAATCTGCGTAACCAAGCGAGCAGGCACCCCAGTGTATATCTTCGTCAAACAATATATCCTGTCCATCATTTATGTATACCACAGGATAGCTATCGCCTTTGTCATAGTCATCGGGAAGAATAACTCTCACTTTAATTTCTCTGTTGGAGAGTGTTGAGATTTGTTTTTGATAATCAATAAAATTCATAATGCCTCCAGCTTTAATCAAAATTTCCGCACTACATAACAAGCAAAGGAAGTGCAAAACACTTCCTTTAATGCTCATATTACTTCAAGGCAGGCCCGCCGCATATAACCCCGCATTTTGTGCAGGTGGGTGCTAACCTCGTGACTTTGTGCGTCCCTCGTCCCGAAGGGAGGGCTGGCATACCCCTCACGAGAGATGATGCTCCCGTATTATACATGTAGGTTTTAACCAGCAAGCCAAATTGATTCAGTCATCCTCCTTGAAGCTACTTTTATTATACCACAGAATTTTATAAATACAAGTGGAAATTATTCGTTTTTATGTTATGTACGAAATTTTTGTAGTTTTTTCGTACATTTTGCGCAATAAGAATTTGTTTAATTGCTTGCAAGTCAATCTCTCTCGAATAGCTGCATTAATTTGTACTCCATATTAACGCATCGCGTTTAATCCCTCTCGAATAGCTGCATTAGTTTATACTCCACATTAACGCATCGCGTTTAATCTCTCTCGAATAGCTGCATTAATTTGTACTCCACATTAAACGCGATATTATCACTATTTGTATAAAACATCTTCTTCGCCCTTTCGATTACGGCGCGCCCCACATCAATGCTCGAAACTTCCGGCATGAGAAGAGCAAACTGCCTTAGGCTATATCTTGAGATGACATCTGAACCACGAAAATTGTTTTTTAGAATTTCCAGTAGATTTTGCATTGAGCGATCAATTTCAAATGGACTTAATACTGTGTCATAGGCAGTGTTTAAGCTCACAACACCAAGGAAAAGCGACGAGCCTATACGGTTAAAATTTCTTGAGAACAAAGAGTAGACATCTTTGAAAATTGTATATTCGCACACAAAAGCACCTTTTTGTGTGTTCTGGTCTGTGAGTTCTTGATGTATGTTCTCAATATTCTTCTCCGAGTTTTTTTCAACTGTAAGTAATTCACGATAGAAATTGCGCAGTTCTCCGGCATGTTTAGGGCTTGATGCAATATTGACTGTTGACAGCGTGCGATAAAGTCGCATTGCCTCGTTGGATTTTCCACTTTTCATGAGTGCAGTCATCAGTCCGATGTTGAAATCCATGTCAACCTTGTCGATTTCCAACGCAGATTTGCACACCCTCATCATATCGGTGTATTCCATATGCTCGCCAAGTAGCTTTATATATCTCCTGACGGTTTTTATATAAAGTGTTCTGTAAAAATTCACTTCATTGCTAAGTGGCTTGACCGCTCCTGCGGCAGAATATAGATCGCCTTTGTACAGCGAAAGAACCTCTTCAAATTTCTCTCTTGTTTCATTACTTAAAACCGCTACCTGCTCTAGTTCCTTGGCGAGATCACGCAGGATAAAAATGTCTATTCTGCTGCGCAGAGCATCGCTCCACATATAAGCACCGCGCTTAGTCGCAATTGCATTTGAGAGCCCATATTCACTGAGATCTTTCCTAAGACGGCTAATGAGAGTCTTTAGTGTGCTCTCAATATTCATATCTTTGTTGTCGCCCCACAAAACATCAACCAAATTTGACACAGAGACCGCTTTGTCAGCGTTAATTATCAGATATTCAAGTAGCAGAAGTTTCTTCTTGGAAGACTTAAAATTAACCGTTATGTCCCTACCGTCCACAACAATTCTAAACTCTCCCAGCGTAAAAATTTCAATGTTTATGTTCTTACTCATATATCCCTCCGTGTTATTGGTTTGTTTAATATCATACAATATATAATTAAATTACAGGTTACATTCATGCAAATTTTTTGTAAACTTTTGCAGCAGCTAATATCAAACTATGTCCATAAATATAAATTATCGGTAAATTTACGAAAATACAAAATATTCATCTTGCCTTTTAGCGTTAAATGTAGTATAATAGACGAGTACTTATTAAAAAAGCTCGACCGGGAGGAAGACAAATTGAAACAACTCAAAAGACTTTCGTCGCTATTAATTATATTCGTACTTTTAATGGGAGTAATTTCGCCACTTAACGCACTCGCCTTTGCCGATGTGAGTAATGGCGATGAATACTCAGCGGCGATTAACACAATGAATTCACTGGGTGTAATCGGAGGAATGGGAGACGGAACATTCCGCCCAGACGACCTTGTGACCAGAGAGCAGATTGCAAAAATCCTACATATATTATCAAACGGTACCGACGGTTCCATTTTGTTCAAGCCCACCTCTGCACCATTTAACGATGTATCCGTTTATTCATGGTCAGCGCCATATATCAACTGGGCTAAGGAAATGAACATCATACAGGGAACGGGCAACAACAACTTTTCCCCAACAGACAATGTGACATATGCGCAAATGGCGGCACTTTTAATTCGCACCTTGGGCGATGACACTGCATATGACTACCCATATGGCTATGTATCAAGAGGTCAAGTGCTTGGGCTTTTCGACGGGATTGGCAATGTTGCAAATGATGCAGCTGTTTCAAGAGGCGAAGTTGCTCAAATGTGCTACAACGCGCTATATGCCCCAATGTCAGGAAACATTAATGCATTCGATGAAAATAAAGCGCTTATCTCAGTTTCCTTTAAGGCGAACAGAGCGACAGATATGGCACTTTTAACAGAGGAATTTGTAATCACTGAGGCATCAATCGGACTTGTCGGTCCAAATATCTTAAGTGATAATCAAATTTATGCGACACCGATTAAGGGCACAGATAGAGGCGAGCCAAGGCTGTTTTCTTTTGAGGGCGACGCTACACCGTTCATCGGAATGAAGGTCTATTTGTGGCAAAATGTCCATGGCGAAGTAATTGGAATTGAAACTTCAAACTCACAGAGAATATATGTGACATCACCATCTACATATAAAAACGATGTGGCGGACAAATCCAATGTGATTATCGTGGACGGCGCAACGCTCGAAGTTCCATCGGGGCTTGAGAAAAAACTTGAAACAAAAGATGGCAATAGATATACCCTTATCGACTGGGACTTTGACTATGATATTGATTTTGTGAACACGTCAACCGAGCTAATCGGTCAAGTCAGCCACTATGACGGGCGCACAATTCAGTTTTATATGAGTGGCACGGAGCTAACAGACGGAAACAATGTCACACTTGGCTTGATTGATTTACGAGCAACAGATGCAAGCTACAATTTCAATTTGCCGGATGGTATTAAAGTCGGCGATGTTGTCAGCCTCAACCGTGGAATTGACTTTGGCGGTGCGAATAAGAAAATCGCAGGATACGATGTTGAAATCCTGTATCCTGAAAGCAAGATATTAAATCGAATTGTCCCCGAGGGCGATGAGAACATCCTCTACTTCAACAGTGAGCATCTGTCAAACGCTTATGAAGTTTTCCCAGAGACAGTCACCGAGGCGAACTATCGTCTAGGCGAGACATATAGCATGTACACAAACAGAAATGGATATATCGTTTACAGCGAGTCGGACAAATATCAAGAGGGTGCTACAAAGGGCTATCTCTTTATTATGGAATACAAAGATGGTGAAGCGGGTGCGCTTGGATTTAATGCAAAAATCCATGCAATGCTCGACGATGGCACTAAGCAAGTTTTTGAGATTTCTGAATACTGCCCGAGTATAACGGATGTATACTCCGATAAGGTGTTTAATTCCTCAGCGGCAGGCTCCGTATTTGCATATGCCGAAGATAGCACGGGACAAATCACAAATCTTCAGCCAATCGGAACTGCAGAACCAACAGCCTCTTTTGATGCTGATGCAAGACTGTTTAGAACCGAGAAATACTATGTGTTGCCAGACGACGCATTGATATTTACATATGACACAGACCCGAAAAAAGTTAGGCTAATGGACGGTAAAGACATTGCAAATTCATTTGTAGAAGCAAATCTTGCAACTAAAAATGACGGTCTTAACATCGAAGTCGGTGTGGTCAGTGGCGTGCTTGTCGAAGGCGGCGTAGGCGGATTTAAAATCGGTTTTGTCAAAGATTTTGAAAAAGTAATGGCATTGTATCCAGGACGAATTGTCGGAAACTTCACACTCGCAATTGATGGCGACGTGGGAGTCTACAACACATATGATGTGGCGGAATTCATGGATACGACCGGAGCTGAAATCCAAAAGAATAGCTATTATATCATTGAGCTTGACGAGTCAGGCAATGTCATAAGCATGAATCCTGCACTCGAAAACTATGAACTTAGACGTGAAGTTATCGTTTCAGCTATCCAAGCCGGACTTATAATGTCTCCTGTGGCAACTTGGATAACCGGCGTAAACGGCGATCCCGAGTTCAAGGAAGATGCAATTTCTTCTACAAGCGGTGTGTTCTATCCATATGACAGCAATGCCCACTTCTATATGATCGGCACTGCTCCTAAAGACAGCGACAGCGGCGCACTTAGCATGGACAATGGATATTTCGACCCACTGCCGTTGACAAGCTTCATTCGTGAGGGTGTCATGAGCTCATACATCAACGATACAGCACATACTGATTACTATTATGTAGCAGAGTATGCACTCAACACCGAAACGGGCGAGATTGATATGGTTATTTTCTATATCGATACTATAAGCGAATATACCCCAACACAGATTTCCTAATTAAATTAAGAGCCGACACTTTCGTGTCGGCTCTTGTTGTTTTAATTCTGTCTTATATTTATCTGAGGTTTGAAATCTTGCATTGTGCTGTCATAGAAAGTATAAGTGCTCTTTCCTTTATTTTTCGACACATACATTGCGTGGTCAGCTGCATTAAATAGTTCATCATAAGTCACTGCGTCCCTTGGACAACTTGCAATTCCAATCGAGCTGGTGATTCTAATTTTCACGCCATTATCTGCCTCATGTAATTTTTCCACAGTATCGCAAATTGCCTGTGCTTTTACCGAAAGCAGATTTCGCGAAAAGTCTCCACTCATAAATACGATAAATTCATCTCCGCCAAAACGTCCAACAATATCATGTGAGCGAAACAGTTTTAATATGTTTAAATAGGTTTCTTTTAAGACTTCGTCGCCATATGCATGACCCATATTGTCATTGATTCCCTTGAAATTGTCGACATCAAACATAAACAATGTTCCATGTCCGCCATTCTCCATGAGCTTTGACACATATGCCTTTACTGCCTCTTTGTTATATGCTCCTGTGAGTGTGTCCGTTTCAGTTTTATGGCGCAGCCTCAACTCTTCCTCTTTTTCCGCTTGAATTTCATCAATGGTGCAAATCGAGATTACTTCATTACTACTATCATCAAGACTGCTGTTTATTTTCATTCTGTGCCACAAATATTCCTCATCCTTAAACCCCATCATGCCTTTATCCGTCTGTACCATTGCATATGCTCGATAGTCACAGATGAGCTCAATTATCCCACTTGCATATGCTGTTTTCACATAATGAGATGACATATTCAACACATGCTTTGTGTCTTCAGGATGAACATTTAAGAGCTGACTTTCAATCACAGTAGTGAAGGTTAACGAGCTGTCCGTGTACACTTCAGAGGAGCTTATAAGGAAATTATTCACAGCATCAGTAGTTGCATTGAATTCAATGACCACATCCGCATAGTTAAACAATGCATTTGCCAGCGCCTTGTCTTTATCAATCTTATTTTCAAGCTCTAATATAACCTGCTTGTACTTATCCATCATAACTAGTCTTAACATGAGAATTAACATGAGATAAAAAGATCCAAGCAAAACAAGCGGGACTAAAATCTGTTGCATCGCCAAAAAATCATATTCATCACGCAATGTAAACATCTTTGCGTTATAAATAAGAAATGTCATAAAGACAATCATCATAATAGACAAAGTGTTGATCAATGTCTTATTCGCAATGATGGATTTTGCTGCGTCCGGTGGCACAAGCAAAATGAAAACCACCAGCACCGCAATATGCAAGATGAAAACAAACATCGTGTTGAATTCAAACAAATCAACCGTATGCACGATGTCATACATACTTATGTCCATCACAAGGGACTGAACCCCCAGTACAACCGAGCGAAATGTATAAAAGTGCATAGCAAGTCCCGCAGTCAAAGCCGCAACGACATGCGTCTTGCCTTTTAGCAGCAGTATCGCTTCGAGGAAAATGATTGCCATCCATCCCACATACACAATTGTGGGGTCAGATACGAGATATGCAAGACCTATCGGCGCTATAAGACAGTTTGCCAAAGAAAACATAAGAACTGCAATCCCAGGGAGTCGCACTTCATCCCAAAACCTTCTTATAAGCGTGAGGCACAGCCATGAATGTATTGTCACCAAAATATATGTCACGGCATATCCAAATGATATCATCAAATCACCCCTTGCCATCATCTTAGCTAAGTTATTAGTTCAGCATTCCTTGTATCTGTTTATAAAAGGAGTGC
>CAYJIE010000024.1:0-5465 GCA_964370145.1 uncultured Oscillospiraceae bacterium | reverse complement strand
GCACTCCTTTGGCGCAATTAGCCTTGTATCTGTTTATAAAAGGAGTGCGCTGCACTCCTATAATTTCTAATTTATATTTTTTCTGCTACTCCGACGACAAAAACAAACATGACTCTTTTGATTGAAATTACCTTAAATCCTGATACTTCAAGCATTTTAACCGTGTTGCGATTTATATTGCAGCCCCTTGTGAATACCTTCCAAACAACATTCAGCAGGTCGAATACAGCTCCCATTGCCCCTCTCGGTCGGATATGTTCAATAAAGTACAACTTCCCTCGTGGCCGTAGTGTTCTCTTGATTTCGCTGAGCGCCCGATATGGCTCTTTAAGCGAGCAAATGCACAAAGTCGATACAGCGCAATCAAAGGTTCTGTCATTGAACGGTAGTTTTGACACCCCTGTTTGTAAATATGTGACGGGGACTTCATCAAATTCATATTCCGCCACTTTCTTGCTCTTGAACTTATCCACTAAGGCAATCGAATTTATATTATCATAATTATAATAGCTTAGCATCGCCCCTGTGCCAACGCCGACCTCCAAAACATCGCCATGCACCAAAGCCCCTGTCTGCGCTCTTGCCTCCGCTAAGCCCATTTTTTCAAGCGGAGACATAATCTTATCATATAGATTTTTGCATTTCATAAAACTATGTTTCCACCTTCCTGCGTATTTTCTCAATTCTATCATATTAATAAGGCGAAAAAAGAGAGTATTTGTTAACTTATTGTAACTTTTGGCTCCATAGCAACATGAAAATTTAGGTAATAATTTACGAGCACCAATCAGAGTGACGCGATGAGCTCAATATCTTGATTTAACTGATGTTTTAGCATTTGAAGTGTTTCAAATTTTTGCTCTTCACGAATGATTCTGACGAAGGACAATTTCACTTCTCTTCCATATAAATCCCCATCAAAGCCTAAAATGAAAGTTTCGCAATTGAGAAAACTCCCTTCTACCGTCGGGCGCATACCGACATTTGTCGCGCCTTTATACTCGATACCGTCTATGTATACATGAGTGTAATACACACCCTTGAGTGGTTTCACTTTTCCCTCAGGAAAAAACTGATTAATCGTTGGCACACCTATCGTGCGCCCAAGCTTCGCGCCATGCTCCACAATCCCCGTCAATGTGTACTCGCGTCCCATGAGTTCCGCCGCCTTGATCATATCTCCCATACTTATGCACTCTCGCACCCATGTCGAGCTTATCACTCGCTCACTCTTTTTGCATGCAGGCATGACAGACAATCCAAGCCCTGCTTGCTTACACAGCTTTGCAAGCAGCCTTGCATCGCCCTCGCCCTTGCTCCCAAAATGATAGTGAAAGCCGCAGACTACATGCTTTGCATTAAGCTTCTTTACGAGAATTTCTTCAAAGAAATCCAGCGGCGCCATCGTCGCTTTATCCTTTGTGAACTTGTCCAAAATCACGTCCGCAATTCCATGCTCCCAAAACGCCTCAATTCGCTCCTTTGTCGTCATGATTACAGGCAAAACATAGCTCTTTGCGAGAATATTCGCTGGGTGCTCATCGAAAGTATACACAGCAGTCCTAAGTCCACTTTCCTTGCCAACTCTCACCGTCTCCTCCATAAGACTGCGATGCCCGTTGTGCACGCCATCAAAATTTCCGAGCGCAACAACCGTCCCCATATCAGCTTCATATTCGTTTAGATATATCGCTCTCACAGTTGTCTCCTCCAATACATAAACAGCCGCTCCCCCTCGTCACTCACTTCGCATTTAAGCAGTCCGGCAAATTCCGATTGATGGTATAGGCGTATAAATTCATCATGTTTTGCTTCTATTTTCATTTTATTGCACAGCACCTTTTGCCCATCACAAAGGAGCTTATAGTGAAAGTCCGAAGGCTCAAATTTAGCAAGCCCTTCGAAGAGGCTCTCCTCTTTTATAAATAAGCTATCCTTCTCACCATTTTTCACAGCGTTTTCTATCTGGGACAAGGTGACAGCATTTTTGATATGAAAATCGCCGACCGAAGTTCGTTCAAGGCTTTCCATGCTCGCAAAGCCGCCGAGCGCTAGCCCAATATCATGTATAAGCGTGCGGATATATGTGCCCTTTGAGCAGCGCACATCAATTTTCGCAAAGTCCCCCTCACATTCAAGCACATCAATGGAGTATATTGTGATTTTCCTCGCCTCGCGCTCGATAGTCTCGCCGCGCCTAGCGAGCTCATATAATCTCACGCCGTCTTTTTTAATGGCAGAGTACATCGGTGGAATTTGCTCAATTTCGCCGACAAAATTTTGGCAAACCGCCCGCAATTCTTCTATCGTCACCGACATGTCACAGCTGTTGATAATTTCACCTGTCACATCTTGCGTGCTCGTTTCAATTCCAAATCGCACACCAGCAACATATCCCTTATCAGTGCCCACTACGATATCCGCAAGCTTTGTCGTGCGGTCGCACAAAAGCGGCAAAAGCCCTGTCGCCATTGGGTCAAGTGTGCCCGTATGCCCCATCTTCTTTATGCCAACTAGCCGCTTCGCCCTAGCCATTGCGCTGTGCGAAGTCATGCCGCCCTCTTTGTTTAGCAATAAAATCATTAATTCCCTCTCAAGTCTTGCTTTATGATAGTCCGCCTCGCAAGGTCAATCGCTCGGCTGGTAAATCGTCTTACATTAAAATCACGCTCATTTATGCGCATACCTGTGTATTCCATGATTTCCGTGCCTTTGTCGCTGTCGGCGGCAATGTAAACCGTGCCCGATTTCACTCCCTTGACATCACTCATTCCGGCGACGCCAGTAACTCCAATTCCAATGTCGGCGCCGCTTAAAATTCGCACATTCCTCGCCATATCAGCGGCACATTCACGACTTAGTGCACCATATCGCATGAGCACGCTCGCATCGATATTGGCAACTTGTTGCTTAATGCGGTCAGAATAGGTCACAAGCCCACATTCAAACACCTTCGATGAGCCTGCAACACTTGTAATTCGTTGTGCAACTGCACCACCCGTGCAACTCTCGCAAGTCGCAATCTTAAGCGAGCGCTCTGCAAGCATGTCCACAAGCACAGTTTCCACATTGTCCTTCTCCGTCGTATATACACATTCGCCGAGCTCTTCAATAATTTTTGCAACCACAGGCTCGCAAAGAGCCTCGCCCTCTGCCACAGATTTCGCCTTTGCCGTCACTCGAAGCATCACTTCGCCATCACCTGCATATGGTGCGACGGAGGGGTTCACACTTTCCTTAAGAAGCTCTTCCAGTTTTGTTTCCACAGTGCTCTCGCCCATGCCAAGAATTCGACAGAATTTTGAGACAATCACTTCTCCGCTAAGTTCTTGCAACATCGGGCGGATATATCGATTAAAAATATTCTTCATCTCCCTTGGCGGCCCCGGCAGAAGAATAATCATTTTGCTACCCTCTCTAATAATGCATGACGGCGCTGTCCCCCAGTCATTTGGGACAATTTCACTCCCCTTTGGAAAATATGCTTGACTTTCGTTGTTTTTGGTGAACTCACTACTGGCATTGCAAAATGCCACCTTAAGATTTTCAAGCACCGATTCGTTTAGCTCCATTGAAAGTCCCATGACTTTCGCCGCCGTCTCCTTTGTCATGTCGTCATATGTCGGGCCAAGCCCACCTGTGGTAATAATTATATCAGAGCGTAGCAATGCTCTCTTTAACTCTTCCTCAAGCCTTAAATGATTATCTCCCACCACCACATGATGGAATACATTTATCCCAAGAGCTGATAGCTCCGCCGACAGAAATGTCGCATTTGAATTCACCACATTCCCAAGGAGAAGTTCCGTCCCCACGCATATAATTTCAGCTGTCATATTATCCTCCGTTTGCTATCTCACTCGACATTGCACAATTTCAACTCCTGCCATCGCGGTGTCGATAATCGCTTCCATGTCCAGTTCTCTCTCATCATATTTCACAATTTCAATTTTCGGCTTAGTTTGCGGATGCTTTGGCGCAAAAAGCGTACAACAATCTTCATATGGCTCGCAGGACTTTTCATATGTCCCATATTTTCTCGCAAGCTCGACAATCTCCTGCTTGTCCATACCAATGCATGGGCGCATGATGAGCATGTCCGTCGCCTCATTTGTCACATTAATCGCCTCGATAGTCTGGCTTGCCACCTGCCCTAAACTCTCGCCGGACACTAAAGCCTTGCACTTATTCTCAACGGCTATTCTTTGAGCAATTTTTATCATTATTCTACGCATGATTATCGTGTATAAATCAGGGGTGCAATGGTCACGAATCGCCTCTTGCGCCTGCGTGAACGGCACTATATGCAGTTTTATCGTGCCAGTGTACTCCGACATGAGCTTTGCAAGTTCAATGACTTTCTCCTTAGCACGCTCACTTGTATATGGATAGCTGTGAAAGTGCACCGCTTCAAGCGCAATGCCCCTCTTCGCAATCATAATCCCTGCGACAGGGCTGTCGATGCCACCTGAGAGCATAATGAGTGCTCTGCCATTCGTGCCGACAGGCATGCCTCCGGCACCACTCATGACACCTTTGTGTACAAATGCAGCTTTTTCCCTGATCTCCACATTGACAGTGATGTCAGGATTTTGCACATCAACTTTCAGATGGGTGAACTCCTCTAAAATATCCCCACCAAGCTCCCTACAAATATCAGGGCTTTTGAGCGGAAAATGCTTATCAGAGCGCTTTGCCTCCACTTTGAAGGTTCTTGCCGCAAGTAAATCTTCTCGAAGTGCTGTCTTTGTGACATCTAAGATATCCGCCATGTCTTTCTTCGCAACATATGCACGCACGATACCTGCCGCACCGAAAACCTTTTTGCACGCATCATAGGCAAGGGACATCGGCGACTCCTCAAATTCACTGACTTCCTCGCCCTCGTAATTCACATATACAGTGCTTTGACTGCTGTAAACCGAGAACTTCCCAATATGTTTTAATCTAAACTTTATATTATCCCTAAATGCATTTTCAAAATTGTGGCGATTGTGCCCTTTTAGCACAATTTCACCCATTTTCATCAATATTGTCTCTTTTACATTTCTCATATCTTAAACTTGCTCTTCCCTCTCATAAGTGATTTTATCAATCTATCTATATCGCTTTTTGTTGTCTCATGCGTAAAACTCGCTCGCAGCGAACAATCGATTATCTCATTTGGCACACCAAGTGCCACAAGAGCTTGACTGCGAATGTTTTTCTTAGAACTGCACGCACTTCCAACAGAGATGAACACATTGTCCTCCTCTAATATATGTAGCATCGGCTCCGACAGCGCTCCTTCTATCGCAAAATTGATAATATGCGGAGCTGGATTTTTCACCTCATTTATATGTGCCCCGATTTTCAAAAGCAGTTCTTTCGCATATCTCCTGATACCAAGCATATGCTCCCTGCGCTCGCTGAGATTCTCCGCATATTCCCTCGCCGCAACGCCAAAAGCCGCAATTGCCGCAACG
>CAYJIE010000023.1:0-30012 GCA_964370145.1 uncultured Oscillospiraceae bacterium | reverse complement strand
TGGGCAATTCAAGCAATATGGTAAAACATTTAGAATTGGTGGAGATGAATTTGTTTCAATCTTAAGGGATTGTGGTAAAGAAGAAATTGAAGACATGATCGCTAAAATAAAAATGCAAATTGAAAAGGCTAACGCAAATGCGGAGTATAAATTTTCCGTTGCTTTTGGCTATGATAAATTTATTGGGAATACAATTTTACAATATAATGAATTCTTTAGTAATGTTGATAAAAAAATGTATGATAATAAAGCGGCGAGCAAACAGTCAAGAATGGATTCTAGAGTGACAACAAATGACTACCACGATATAGAGAAAAGGGGGGAGTAGTTATGAGCGACAATCAATTTATCAACTTAAACGAAGTTGATCCAAATTACAATGTATATAGATATGAAAAGTTCAAGATGGATATTAAAGGTCGTAGAATTAATAAAATCTGCATGACGGAAATAGTTAACGCGGATATGATGATTGCAACCTATGGTGAACAAGCCTATGTGCAGGGCTGTAAGGAGATTTTGACAGAAGGACGTGACGCGGTGAAGGCGATGGGTCTTAGCGATTGCCTTATCCACTACATGTACAACTACAAGAATTTCATCGTAGCGGGCACTGAAGACATAAGCGATGCAGACTTTGAAGCAATCATGCAAAAGACTTATGAGCAGTTTATGCATTCTTCCTCAAAAGAAACGAAACTAAGTGCTTTATCTCGTTTTGTTTTGGTGTTTGGTGGGAATCTAATAGACAGGGCGAAAAGTGCGTTTTATATGCATAGAAAATCGCAGAATAACTATATAATCGCGTCAAATGAACGTGAGCGACTCAACAATAGCAATCGTGTGGATGCTGAAATTTTTAACTTGGTAAATTACGCAATTGCAGAGAACAAGATTGTTCCATATTATCAGGGAATATTCAATAATAAGCTTAACAGAATTGATAAATATGAAGCGTTAATGCGAATCTCAGATGCCAACGGTAAAATATATCCGCCTGGCGTATTTCTTGAAATTTCGAAGAAATTCAAGTTGTACCATTCACTTAGTAAACAGCTAATTGACAATGCATTAAATGACTTTAAGGACAAGCAAAGTGAACTTTGCATAAATATTTCTCTTTTTGATATTGAAAATGATGAGTTTACGGATTGGTTTGTTGAAAGGGTTAAGGATCACCCGAATCCAAAGCAACTTACAATCGAATTTGTAGAAACTGAGAACTATAATAATGGCGAGAAGTTGTATAACTTCTTGAATACAATAAGAAGTTTTGGGTGCAAAATTGCCGTTGACGATTTTGGTGTGGGCTTTGCTACATATACTTCGATAATTTCACTTAAACCAGAAATTATTAAAGTTGACGGACAAATTATCAAAGATCTGGCAACGAGCAGCGATAGCAAGATAATTCTTGAGTCGATTAATTTTATGTCAAATTTGATTAATTCAAAAATAGTAGCTGAATTTGTTGAAAATAGTGAAATTCAAAGCATCTTAATGTCAGAGAATATTGACTACTCCCAAGGGTATTATTTCGCAAAGCCACTGCCAATCAATGAACTTAATATTCTTTAGAAAAAAGGCAGGTGACAGACCTGCCTTTTTTATTTGGGGATAAACCACCGACTGTGTCGGTGGTACAGAAAAAGCTTTAGCGATGAGAGAAGACAAAAAACTCCTTTTGGTGTAAAATAAACTTGCGGTCTGGCAACTGCAAGAAAACACCAAAAGGAGGACATTCAAAATGAATGACAATAAAAGTTTAGCACATAGTAAGTGGAATTGCAAGTATCATATAGTGTTTGCTCCAAAGTACAGAAGAAAAGCATTTTTTGGAGAGAGTAAGGCGGAGATAGGGAAAATACTAAGAGAGTTATGTAGTTGGAAAGGGATAACGATAATAGAAGCAGAAGTATGTCCCGACCACATACACATGTTAGTAGAAATACCACCAAAAATGAGTGTGTCAAGTTTCATGGGATTTCTAAAAGGAAAAAATAGCCTGATGATACATGATAGACATGCAAACTTAAAGTATAAATATGGCAATAGGTCATTTTGGTGTAGAGGATATTATGTAGATACGGCAGGGAAGAATACGAAGAAGATAGCAGAATACATAAAGAATCAATTAGAGGAAGATAAGTTACAAGACCAGTTGACATTCAGAGAGTACGAAGACCCTTTTAAAAAGGGTAGCCAGTAGCATCTCTTGCAAGTGTCAGACCGCATAAGCCCTACGAGGGCTGCCAGTATCTGCGGGTTACACCCGCATAAGCAAAACCACCGGCTCAGCCGGTGGTTGTTTATTTAAACTTGAAATGATACTAATTATATGATATAATCACTTAGTTGTTATTAACTAATTATAAGCAGGTAATTGTATGATAAATAAAAGGCTGATAAAAGCTGTGCCGGACGCAACCTCTCATATTGCTAAAAATGTGATTTGCCAAATTGTGGGGCTTATCGCAAACATCACCATGATGATTTGCATAAGCTTGTTTTTGAGCGACTTGATTACATCGGGTACAGTGCCTCAAAATGTTATTATGTACGCAATTATAATTGGACTTTGTATTGTAATTAAAGTTGCAATGATATATATTGCAAGTAATCAGAGTTATCTTGCATCGAAGTCGGTAAAATCAATTTTGAGAAGCAGAATTTACGAAAAAGTTATTAAGCTCGGCAGTAAATACACAAAAAAAATATCATCTGCAGAACTTTTGCAGATGTCTGTGGAGGGTGTTGAACAACTTGAAACTTATTTTGGGAACTTTCTTCCGCAATTTTTCTATTCGATGATATCACCGCTGATATTATTCTTTGTAGTATCGTTTATCAATTTTAAAATAGCAATTGTGCTATTTGTATGTGTTCCGCTTATTCCGATTTCAATTGTGCTTGTACAGAAATTTGCAAAAAAACTACTTGCGAAATACTGGGGGGAATATCTTGGGCTTGGCGATAACTTTCTTGAAAATTTGCAGGGGCTCAACACGCTCAAGATTTACAGCTCTGATGAATATAAGCATGAGGCGATGAACAAGCAGGCAGAGCGCTTTAGGGTTGTAACGATGAAAGTGCTCTCGATGCAGTTGAACTCAATCATCATAATGGACATTGTTGCCTATGGCGGTGCGGCGCTCGGTATAATCTTTTCAATTCTTGAGTTTCAAAATTCAAGCATCTCAATTGTCGGATTATTTACGATTATTATGTTGAGTGCTGACTTCTTTTTACCACTGAGATTGCTTGGAAGTTTTTTTCATATTGCGATGAATGGGATAGCTGCTTCAAAGAATATCTTCAATCTTCTTGATTTGCAAGAGGACGATGAAAAGCTAAATAACCTAACTGATATGGATATTGAAATGAGCGAGCTTAATTTTGCATATGACGATAAGAGTGTTTTGTGCGACATCGATATGAAAATTAAGAAAACCAGCTTTGTATCAATTGTTGGCAAAAGTGGTTGCGGAAAATCCACAATTTCGGGCATATTGAGTGGCGTGAATGAGGGATATCGTGGGACTGTGAAAATTGGAGGAGTGGAACTTTCAAGTATTAGCAGAGCGAGCTTGAGCAAGAGTATCACCCTTGTTAGCGCCAACAGCTATATATTTAAAGGCACTGTAAAAGAGAATCTCAAAATGGCAAATTCCGTTGCAAGTGATGAAATGCTCTGGGAGGTGCTTGATAAGGTTAATTTGTCTGACTTTTTAAGAGGTGAAAACGGCCTTAGCACAGTGCTACTTGAAAAAGGCAGCAATTTTTCGGGAGGACAATGCCAGAGGCTGGCAATTGCACGAGCACTATTGCATGACAGTGAGATATATATTTTTGATGAGGCAACTAGCAATATTGATGTGGACAGCGAAAATGATATCATGGCGGCGATAAGAGAGCTTACTAAGACGAAGACTGTCATTTTGATTTCACATCGACTTGCAAATGTGGTGCACTCTGATTATATATATGTCTTGAGGGAATCGAAAGTTGTTGAGAGTGGGACACATGAGCAACTGCTTATAAATAAAAACTATTACAGCGAGCTGTGGAGCACACAGCAAAAGCTTGAACAAATGGAGGAGGTGCTCTGATGAAAAAACGATCAGTTCTAAATGTGATGATGCGTTTGATCGGGCTTGTGAAACCTCTCGCCTTTATTATGTTCATCGCTATCACAATGGGTTGCGCTGGCTATTTCTGCGCATCATTCATAACTGTACTTGGCGGATTTGCCTTTGTTGATATTATTGACAATGGCGGTGCGCTAGTTAGAAGTTACCTCACCATAATCGCTATAATTGCAGTGATGCGCGGAATTTTACACTATATTGAGCAATACTGCAATCATTTCATCGCATTTAAGCTACTTGCATTAATTAGGGATAGAGTGTTTACTGCGCTTAGAAAGCTTGCACCGGCTAAACTTGACGGAAAAGACAAAGGGAATTTAGTCTCGATTATTACGTCAGACATCGAGCTGCTCGAAGTGTTTTACGCCCACACGGTCTCGCCAATTTGCATTGCAATTTTGACATCTACAACAATTGTAATTTTTATTGGACGTTTCCATGTGGCACTTGGCATGATTGCACTACTTGCACATATAAGTGTTGGGCTGATAATTCCTGTTGCGATTTCTAAAGGGAGCAAGGCTGTTGGTGAACACCAAAGAGAGAAAACAGGTGACCTAAACACATATTTCCTTGATAGTTTGCGTGGGCTCCGTGAAATTTTGCAATATGGATATAAAGATGAGCGCAAAGAGCAAATCGATATATTGCAAGGTCAAATGGAGGAGGCAAACCGCAAAATCAAGCGTTTTTCTGGAATAACATTTTCGGCAACTAGCTGTGTGATTTTGAGCTTTTCAGTTACAATGCCCCTCGTTGCATCTATTCTATATAGCAATAAAATAATTGATTTGTCGGCTGTAATAATTCCGACTTTGATGCTGTTTTCTTCATTTGGAGCTGTGACTTCAACCGCAAATCTAGGTGCTGGACTGGCTCAAACAATTGCAAGTGGAAATCGTGTCCTTGACATACTCGATGACATTCCCGTTGTGGCAGAGATGGAAGATGGTATTGATATCGACTTTGAAAGTGCAGCTCTTGAAAACATCAGCTTTTCATATGGCAGTGAGGACATCTTAAAAGACTTCTCCATGGATATAAAAAAGAATAAGATTTTCGGTATTAGCGGTAAATCTGGTTGCGGAAAATCCACGACATTAAAGCTTTTAATGAGATTTTGGGATGTGGATAAGGGCAAGGTGCTCATATCGGGGAAAAATGTGAAAGAAGTCAACACAAGAAGTCTTAGAAACAATGAGAGTTTTGTGACTCAAGAAACTCATATTTTCCATGACAGCATTGAAAACAATATTAAAGTTGCAAATATAAATGCAAGTCGTGAGCAGGTGATCGCCGCCGCTAAAAGAGCATCTATTCACGAGTTTATTGAAACATTGCCACAGGGATATGAAACACAAGTCGGCGAGCTCGGAGATACAATTTCAGGTGGAGAAAAACAGCGTATTGGCGTTGCAAGAGCTTTTTTGCATGATGCCAATTTGATTTTGCTCGACGAGCCGACAAGTAATCTCGACAGTCTTAATGAGGCAGTCATTTTGAAATCTCTTAGAGAATGTAAAGATAAGACTGTGGTGCTCGTCTCGCATAGAAAATCGACAATGAAAATTGCAGATGATGTATTGAATATGGAGACAATGAGGCAAAGCTAATGGGTAATGCAGATAAAACTAATAAAGAGAAAAAAATAGTCGGATTGATGATTAAAATTTTTTGCAAAAAAAATCATAGAGCGCATAAAATTTGCGTAGAATGTCAAGCGCTCATTGATTATGCAAATGCTCAAGTCGATGCCTGCCCAAAAAAAGAGACCAAGACATTTTGCTCAAATTGCACAACACATTGCTATAAAGAAGACATGCGAGAGCAAATAAGGAAAGTGATGAAATTTTCGGGGCCTAGAATGTTGTTTTATCATCCTATAATAACTATAAAGCATTTGATTTCATCAAAGAGAAAGGGTTAATTTATGAAAATTCCAAGAGTTGTATATCTTTGTATTGGTTTCATCGGGCTTGCACTAGGCGCTGTGGGCGCGGTTGTGCCACTCCTTCCGGCGTTTCCATTCTTGTTACTTGCAGCTTTCGCATTTGGTAAGAGCAGTGAAAAATTGGACAGTTGGTTTAAGGGGACGAAGCTGTATAAGAACAATTTGGAGAGCTATGTCAAGGGTCAAGGCATGACGGTAAAGACAAAAATCAGAGTTATGGCAACCGTAACTATACTTATGTCTATCGGATTCATCATGATGGACGCAGTACCCGTGGGGCAAACTGTGCTGTTTTTCGTATGGGTTTTCCATATTGCATATTTTAGTCTTAAGGTCAAGACAATTAGCGAGTAAAAAAAGGGCAAATTTACTTAAATTTGCCCTTTTTTTATTTAAAGAATGATATTTGGTTATCGAGCACAGTTTTGCACTCTCTGTCTGTAATGATTGCATGTGGATTGACATCGCCGATTAAAACTGCCTGTTTTGGGTTGTGTCTTGCCATGTTTGCAAGTGAAGATGCTTCGCTGGTTAAGGCATAACAATAGTTGCAGCCATTAGCACAGCAATTATATGTTCCGATGTCGATGCTCTCTACGCAACAGCACTCAATTCTCTGATTTTTATCCTTTTTGGCAGTGACCGTCTGTCCGAGCAAATCCTGTATCAAGTGTTTGTCAATGCACGCTCCATGAGAAATACCAAACTGCTCAAGGTCGATTTTTTCAGCGCAGGTGAAAAGCTCAATCTCATGCTCACTAGCGATTTTGGACAGCTGCTGTGCAATTTCTAAAATATTTTCTATTGTCATCTTATATGCAGGGTCATGCCCCATCCTAGAGGTGACATTTTTGTAGCTATCAACAAAACTTATGACAGCTTTTTTGGTATGACCCGACAGCTTGTTAGCCATATAAGTAAATCGCTCGGCGTGAAAATCAACGGTGTAAATATCAGATAGAATAATCGGATCATATCGCCAAATTACTCGCCTGTTGCCAACTCTCTTACTAAGCTCGATGAAAGTATCCAGCAGTTCCTCTTTATCGGGAAGACCTTTTTCAGTCTCATTTCCATATGGCGTCAAGGTGAACTGAAAATAATAGGGATAGCCCATTTCATCAATCTTTGTAAGTTGCTTAAAAAAGGGGCGGGGATTTTTTGTCCAAAAAACAATCATATCAACACATTCGCGGCTTAAATTTGCTCGTGAATAGCGATTTGCATTATAGGGATTTTGGATGAGAACATAGCCCTCTCGCAAACGATTAATAAACCATTCACCGTAGTAAGAGGGGATATCTGTTCGCCTTGATGCGCTGATAATCATCATGTCACCTACCTTTGATAGATAATACAATGTATTATACTCCGATATGCTGATAATAGCAAGGGGTTTTATTTTTTGTCTGCATGTATCATTTCGAGGAAATACTCGTGGACATAGAGGTCGGTGGTTAATTCAGGATGGAATGCGCATGCTAGCTGATTTTTCTGTCTGACCGCCACGATTTTATCCTTAACTGTCGACAAAACAGAAATATCAGCACTGCTTTTTTCAACATATGGGGCTCGTATAAATGGCATTTCAATTGACTTTCCATTAAAATCTGCCTGTATATTAAAGCTGTCATGCTGTCTTCCAAAAGCATTTCTTACAACTGAAATATCCATTGTCCCAAAGTGTGTAGTTTCTTGGTTTTCAATTGACTTTGCGAGTAAAATCATGCCTGCGCATGTGCCGAAAACAGGAAGACTTTGTTCAATTTTTGCTTTTAGAATATTAAATAAATTTAGCTCATGAAGGAGTTTTCCCATGACGGTGCTTTCTCCTCCAGGCAAAATTAACCCTTCGAAGTTTTCCTCAAGATCTTGTCTTTTGCGTATCTCCATCGTGTCTACGCCAAGCTTTTGCAGACAATGTATATGCTCAATATATGCGCCTTGCAATGCCAAAACTGCAACTTTCATCACTTGCCTCTCTCTGACATGAGCAGTGCAATCTCGTCAGCATTGATTCCGACCATCGCCTCGCCTAAATCCTCGGAAACAGCCGCAAGTATGTCGAAGTCAGAAAAATTTGTGACCGCTTTGACGATTGCCGCCGCTCTTTTAGCTGGATCACCTGATTTGAAAATCCCCGAGCCAACAAAGACTCCTTCTGCGCCAAGCTGCATCATAAGTGCCGCATCTGCAGGGGTCGCAACTCCGCCTGCGGCAAAATTCACCACGGGAAGTTTGCCGTTTTCATTCACAAATTTTAGGAGCTCATATGGAACTTTAAGTTCCTTTGCAGCGTCATATAGCTCATCTTTTGACATGCTGGCAACTCTTTTCATCTCACTGTGCATCGCACGCATATGCGTTACAGCTTGGACGATGTCGCCAGTACCTGGCTCACCCTTCGTTCTTATCATCGCCGCACCCTCATTTATTCTGCGAAGTGCCTCGCCTAAATCTTTAGCGCCGCATACGAATGGAGCTTTGAAATTCCGCTTGTCGATATGATATCTATTATCGGCAGGGGAGAGGACTTCGCTCTCGTCGATATAATCAATCTTAATTGCTTCGAGAATTTGTGCCTCAACGAAATGCCCGATGCGGCATTTTGCCATAACGGGAATTGAGACGGCTTTCTGGATTTCTTTAATCATTTTTGGATCACTCATGCGTGAAACTCCGCCCGCTGCTCTAATGTCCGCAGGAATCCTCTCAAGCGCCATAACAGCACAGGCACCTGCTTTTTCTGCAATCACTGCTTGCTCTGGAGTCATTACGTCCATTATAACACCACCTTTTAGCATTTGCGCTAGCTGTCTATTTAGTTCATATTGCTTTTTGTCCATGTCTACCTCCAAAATTTTAAATATTTATATTGACCGAATACGAAAATTAGTATATACTATTTTTGGGCGTATTGATATAATCAAATTGACAAAAAATGATAATACCAGAGGTGGCTGATGCTGACTTATGATTTAGACAAAAATAAAGCGCTCTATGTAAGCTTATATGAGCATATCAAGGCAGATATTGAAAGCGGAAATATTAAGTCATTTGAGAAACTTCCATCGAAGAGACAGCTCGCGGAGCATCTGGATATAAGTGTGATTACAGTGCAAAATGCATATGCTCAGTTGCTGTCTGAGGGATATATCACGGCGAAAGAGCGAAGTGGATATTTTGCAGTGGAGACAGAGTTGATACTTGGGCATTTGCCGCCTGCAAATAGTGTTAGACAGGTGAGTAATAGCGATAATGGAGTTAATCAGAGCTCTGCAAAATTGGAACTTAGTTTGTACAAGAATACAGTGAATACTGAAAATTTCCCCTTTTCAACTTGGGCAAAGATTATGCGGCAGGTACTGTCTGAAAACTATGACAAACTCTTATATAAAACTGATAGCATGGGGGTGTGGGAGCTGCGTTGTGCAATCAGTGACTATCTGTTTTCACAGCGTGGGATGCATGTAAATCCACAAAATATTTTAATCGGAGCAGGCACTGAATATCTTTACAGTATCATAATTAAGCTGCTTGGGCGAGATAAAACTTTTGGCATTGAAAATCCATGCTACCCTAAAATTAGGCATGTATATGGCGCGGAAAATATCAAGACAAGATTGATAAATCTTGACAAAAAGGGAATTTCAATGAATGATATCGACAAACAAGCAGTTGATATTCTTCATATTTCACCAAGCCATCAATTCCCGACCGGCATTGTGATGCCATATTCAAGGCGAATTGAACTGCTCAAATGGGCATATGATAATAAGGAGCGCTATATCATCGAAGATGATTATGACAGCGAGTTTAGATTCACGGGAAAGCCAATCCCATCGCTATATCATATGGATAAACAGGGTAAAATTATCTATATGAATACATTTTCGAAAACCATCGCCCCATCACTTAGAATCAGTTATCTTATATTGCCCGACAATCTTTTGCAACGATTTGCGCAAGAACTTAGCTTTGTTTCAAACACCGTCGCCACTTTTGAGCAATATACACTTGCGAGATTTATTAAAGATGGATACTTTGAGCGGTATATAAAAAAGATGAAGAAATATTATAAGTCGGTGCGAGATGAGATAGTCGATATCATCATAAATTCGCCGTTAAGTGAATATGTAACCATAAGCGAAGAACATGCGGGCTTGCATTTTGCCATGAAATTAGAGACTGAAAAAACGGATATTGAGATAAAAACACTTGCGATGAAAAGAGGCGTAAATCTAGTTTTTATGTCAGATTTTACTGATGTATTAAGCCCTCAAAATATGTCTACATTAATTTTGACATATTCTGACTTCAAGGCTGAGGAAATTGTCAAAATATTAGATATTCTCAGCAAAATTATTTGAGTGCATGGCGCATAAAACGCAATGCGCTGTATGCTATTTACAAACTACGAAAGCTGTGATATAATGTATCTGTTAGATTAAACTAACCCAGTGATAGAAGATAATATAGAAATGAGGTATAGATATGAAGCACGAACACAAGGGCGGATGTTGTGGAAAGCATCACGGAAATGAAGCGCACGAGCATCACTCGCATCATGGACATCACGAACACAAGGGCGGATGTTGCGGAAAGCATCATGTAACAGAGGCGGAGAAACATTTTCTTTCGCATTTAATTGAGGCGAAATTCTTACCAATTACTCAATTTGTTATTAAGAGTAGCAAAGAGCATTCTTTTGAAGTGGTCGCGCTCTCGCCGGTTTTCATTGAAAGTGAAAATGCAACAATGGAGCGTGTTAAAGAGCTCGGTCGCATTTTACTTAAGCTTGAGAAATTAGGATTAATTGATTTAGATTTCGACATTCCGTTGAGCAATTTTAACTATGATGTATATGAGAAGTCGGAATTATTTGAATTTTTCAAGAAAACTGTTGAAGATGGTTGCAAACAAGACGGGTTTCTTGGTGATCTTGCAACACTTGAATGCGGAAGTATCGCTCCGACAGAAAAATGCATTGAGAAATTTTCGTAATAAAATGAAATTATACATACAAAAAAGCTGTCCATAGGACAGCTTTTTTATATCTGATAAGTAATCTTTAATTAGCCAAAGTATCTATTTAGAAGACCTTCAAACGCTTTACCGTGGCGAGCCTCATCTCTTGCCATCTCATGAACTGTGTCATGGATTGCATCGAGATTGAGCTTTTTAGCAAGTGTAGCTAGCTCAACTTTGCCCAAAGTAGCGCCGTTTTCAGCTTCAACTCTCATCTCAAGATTGCGTTTTGTGCTATCTGTAAGAACTTCGCCAAGTAACTCTGCAAATTTTGCAGCATGCTCAGCCTCTTCCCACGCAGCTTTTTCCCAGTATAGACCGATTTCAGGATAACCTTCACGATGTGCCACACGGCTCATTGCAAGATACATTCCAACTTCAGTACATTCGCCCTCAAAGTTTGCACGAAGACCTTTGATGATTTCTTCGTCAGCGCCTTTGGCACATCCAACTACATGCTCTGCAGCCCATGTTTTTTCTCCTGATTGTTGCTCTGTGAATTTATCTGCGCCCACCTTACATGTAGGACATTGATGAGGAGCCGCATCTCCCTCGTGAACATAACCGCAAACTTTGCAAACAAACTTCTTCATAAATTTAATTCCTCCAAATTTTTTTAATTTTTTACAACAAAAGCTTTTTAATTTATCTTCATTATAAAGCTCAAAATTGATTAATTGTTGCTCTGTATATACTATACCACAAAAAAAGCAAATGTCAATACTAAAAATGATAATCATTACTAATTTAACAAATTGTTAATATTTTGTTGCTCATAACATGGATTTTATTGAAAGCGGTTTTGTCAAAGCTAGTAGGGCGCTAGATATATGTCACGCGGCTTTCATCAAATCTATCTACGAAGTGATTTGCATTTTCGTCTTTTGGATACCCAACCGAAATAACGGAAAATGGTATTAGATTGTCGGCAAGCAAAAACAAATCACGGATATGATCCATGCTTTTCGTATCAGGGGTGGCACCCAACCAGACAGTACCGAGCCCAAGTTCGGTTGCCTCAAGACAGATGTTCTGAGTAGCCGCTGCAAGATCTTGCTCCCATTTGTTTGTATGTTGCATCCGCTCATTATTACCAAGAACAATTATGGCAAGATTTGCGCTCATAAGGCTTTGAGCGTGTGCTTTGAATTCTGAAAGTTTATCCAGTTTTGATCTGTCCTTTAACACAATAAACTCCCATGGTTGTTGATTTTTTGCTGATGGTGCTTGCATTGCAGCGCGCAGAAGTTTCTCAACTTTCTCAGTTTCCACGACTTTTTCTGAAAATTGCCTAACGCTTCTTCTAGTAAAAATTGAATTCATAATAAGCCTATACCTTTCGTTTAATATATTTTGAAACAGATGGGAAATTACATATATTTTCCTTAAAATAGAATATCAATAATGTAATTGTACATGATAAATATGAAAATTCAGTCATTAAAATATGTACACAAATAGAATTATAGCAAGCATGGCTCAAGTGGATTTGACATATCAAATTAAATTCTATATTATATGAGGTATATAAATTAGGGAGGCTATTATGAAAATAGAAGATGTATACAAATGTATAAAGGAAAACGGGACAGAGCAGATTGTGCCAATTATTGAATTTATCAATAGGAGATATCCAAATGCAAGTTTTGATGAATATAATTCTGAGAAAACGCATATTCCCACTTGGCGAATAGGTGATGCTTATGTTGGGATTGGTTGTAGAAAACATTATATATCGCTCTATTTTAGCAATAGGGAGGCTGTGAATGTTGTAGAAGAGAACACAGTATATTGTCGTGCGCAAAAGGGCTGTGTCAATTTTAGTTATAAAAGAGAATTGCCGCTTGACGCTATTTTCAAAGGTATTGAGAAATGTTTTGAAAAAGTATGAGGTGAATTTAACAAAAATACAAGCTCAATATGATTTAGTTTTAGTAATTTTGTAGAAATTGGAATAAATAGTAAGTTGGCCCTCATCTTTCATCACATTTTGTTCACAACCTAAAACCATCTATTTCAAGGGAAATTTATGCTATTGTAAGTTTATTTTCTTCCGAATTAAGCAATAATAAGAACAAATCGTTAATTTTTTAAATTAAAATGCAATTTGATTGACAAAGATATCAATATATGCTAATATTTACAAAGTAGCAATCATACTTTAATCAAAACTAACGATTGTTAACCATTCTAAAAAATTATAAAGGAGAACCAGAATGAAAAAATTATTAGCAGTATTACTTACACTAACAATGCTATTTAGCTTTGCGGCTTGTAGCAGTGGTGAGGAAGAGGCTCCAGCGCCAACTCCAGCACCAACACCGGCTCCAGAGCCAACACCAACTCCGGAACCAACACCAACTCCTGAGCCAGCACCATCAACAATCCCATCAGAGCTAGCAGAGCTTGATGTATCAGCTTTTGAGTTCCTACGTCCAGAACTAGTTGATAACTACCTAGGTATCAATCCTGAAGACGAGAACGAAATCGCTGCACTTTCATTCAATGCAGATGGCACATCAGCTATCTTGGCTATCACAAATGAAAACGAGAGCTTGACTTTTGTTGGACCTGTTACAACACAAGACAGCATGGTATCAATCCTTGATGAGACAACTCAACTTGAGATTACATTTGAAGTACTTGACAATGGTGATGGTACATACACACTTGATGTAGGCGATTTTGGTAGCTTGACAGTAGTTGAAGCAACAGCTGACGAAGTTATCTACGTATACGCTTATGTTGATCAATACACATCTGAAGTAAACGGCGATGTTGACACAGGTGATTCAGGTGACACAACAGTTACTGTTCCTGTTGAAATCGTTAATGATACAGGTGTTGAAATCTACGAAATCTACTACTCACCAACTGGCACAGCTGATTGGGGCGAGGATATGCTTGGAACATACACACTAGCTGATGGCGAAATTGGTATGTCAGATTTCACATTTGACGCATCTACATTGGTTTGGGACTTCATGATCGTTGATAGTGAAGGAAATTCCATCGAGTTCTATGAGCTTGACTTCAGCAATGCAAGCGTTGATGGCGCAACAGTAACATTCACATTCGATGCAAACTCAGGAATGGGAACAGCTACAGTTGAGTAATTAAACCAACTTAAAAGAGGTGGAATTTCCACCTCTTTTTTTGTTTTTTAAAATAGTATAGGCTGTTTGAAACAGGGATTAATTACAACAATTGAAAAATAAAAAAACTAAAGGCTTGACAGCTGCAAATTGCAGATATCAAGCCTTTGAGTTGCTTAATTAAAGCTCTAAAATGGTGGAGCGTATTTTCGGATGAGGTTTTTTTATCTTGCCATAAGCTCGGCTATTCTGTTTTTAATATTGGTAAAACCAACTTCCAAATCATCTGTTTCGAATACACTGTCTTCAAGTGGACATAGCCCGTCATTTGTGCGGTTTTTAATTGTATCAGTGACATTGTCATACGAATGAGGTATTGAATGTAGCTCGAGCATTCTAATAGCTGTTTTGCTCATTAGAACACCATGGACATATGCCGCCTTATACTTTATCAATAGCATAGCTGCTGCTTTGCCGATTACTTTGTCGACAACATAGGCGTCTTTGATTAAATCCGGATTGCTGTCAATCACTTTTATTATTGGCTTAACACCAATTCCTATATCTTGATATAAAAGCTCGCCATCTCTTGCGATGATAAATGAGGCAATATTATTATTTATGATGTCACGAAACTTGTTTAACATAGATATGCCCTTTCAGGAATTTAACTAAAATCGGTATTAAAATAAGCTGTATTATAATGCCAGGAATTCCGACTACAATTGCAGTTGCGACACTTGCGGCTCTTGAAAACATCTCAATTAACAATATATCAGAAAGTATATATAGAGTAATCAGATAGCCAATTCGTCCAACAATCATAGTTATTACTAAGCTAGGATAGATTCCCATTTTTTTCTTTTGGTGCAAGAATCCGCCGCAAAAGCCGTATAATCCGAGTTCAACAACCATGATTGGGAGCATGACAATGCCTGGCATTGCGGTTGCGAGAAAGGAAAGTACGGGTATTGTGACCCCTAAAACCAGACCGAGCAAGGGACCATAGAAAAAACCTATTAAAATTACAGGGAGATGCATTGGAAGTAAAACCGTTCCCGGAATTCCAAATGCATGGCTTGTAAAGTATGGTAATATTAATCCAAGCGCAAGGAAAAGTCCAAGCGTGGTGATATCTCTTGTTTTTAGCATATATTTCTCCTTATATAAAAATATGAATAACCAAAGAGTATTATATATCATATGACGAGATAATGCAAGTGCAATCGTAGATTAAATAATAAAAATTCCCATCTCAATAAAAACGAATAGACCAATGACCATTGTTATAAATGATAACACGGAGGAGTAGACAATTACTTGACCTGTGAATTCGTAGTCACTGCCCATGCTGTATGCGAGTGAATAGTTTGAAATTCCAGCGGGCGTGCAGAAAATGAAAAACAGAGCTGCAATCTCATAACCGCTAAAGTCGAAGAAAAGTAAGGCAGGTGGCATTGCTATAAGTGGGACTAAAAGAAGTTTCACAGCGCAACAGGCTAGAACGGGCTTTAAGTTTTTGAAGCTATCAAGCTCCATTTGTGCTCCAAGTGAGAGAAGTGCTAGAGGTGTTGCCAAAGAACTTAGCGAGTCCATTGAATTCACTGCAATCGTCGGCAAACTTATATTGATTAGTTTGATCACAATTCCAATTAAAATCGCAATAATTAGCTGGTTCTTAAATACACTTATGATGATGTTTGCAATATTTATCTTCTTGCCCTTATTCTCCTCAGAGAAAATCGTGAATACTACAATACTGCATATCAAAAGAGTGAGGACACCGGCTGGCACAAGTAAAACAGTTGAAATGGCACCTTTGTCACCAAAAAGGCTTATAGCCATTGCAGTGCCCAAAAGCCCAAAATTACTACGAAATGAATTTTGAATGAAAGCGCCACAACGGCGATTATCTTTAATGAACAGCGGAGTAATGACAATAGAAACAGTTGTGAGTATGGTGAATGCAACAACAACATAGAGCATGGTAACATAGTTGAAGGCTTCGCTAAAGTCTGCGTTATACACTTGTAAAAACATGGTGCAGGGCAGAGCGAGGCTGAAAACAATTTTGTTGCCAGACTTAATAAATTCGTCGTCAAGTACCTCTTTTTGCTTTAAGTAATATCCAATGAAGAGTAGGACGAAAATTGGGGCAACGGTGTTTATGCTCACTAGTAAGTTCTGTAACATTTGTGTCCTCCATTATATCTGTACTACGATTATATAGCAAAATAAGATAAAAAGCAATTAATTAAAGATAATAAATTAATAGATATAGTTTGAAAGCAAGGCGCTAGAGGGAGACACTGTTGTAAATTAAATATATGTAGTCCTAAGAGAGAAATCAGCCATCAAAAGATGGCTGATTGCAGATTGTCAAAAAACCGGTCAACCGAGTTTAAGTCTTCGGAAGAAAGGGGGTGACGGGGCGGAAACATCAGGTTTCCACCCGTTCTTTTGAGCAAATGCACCATAAATGGTGCATTTTCGGATCACCCTCGCAAGGGTTCAGACTGCAAAAAAGCCCTTTGGGACTTTTTTGACAGTCTGCAATCAGCCATCAAAAGATGGCTGATTGTTAGCATATGATAAATTACAGTCCGAATTTTTCACCGAGGCCATAGTTTTCGACAACATAGTCAAGATCTTTGTCGCCCCTTCCGCTTAGCGAAACGAGCATGGAGCCTGTTTTGCCAGCTCTAGCTTGCTTTATCGCATATGCGACAGCATGGGAGCTCTCGATAGCAGGGATGATTCCTTCATAGCGTGAGAGGAGATAGAAGGCTTCCGCCGCCTCATCGTCGGTCACGCTGTCATATTTAACTCTGCCACAGTCACGCAAAAACGCATGTTCAGGGCCGACAGAGGGGTAGTCGAGGCCGCTTGCGATTGAGTGGACCGGTGCCGCCTCGCCGTTCTTATCTTTTAACATGATTGATTCAAAACCGTGTAAAATGCCTTTTTCGCCAAATGTGAGAGAGGCTGCATGCTCACCCTCATTTGTGCCTTTTCCAAGAGGCTCGACACCGATGATATCAACTTCATCGGAAAGAAATCCAGAAAAGAGTCCCATCGCATTGCTACCGCCGCCAACGCAAGCGACAACAGAGTCAGGAAGATTACCTGTCATGTCGATAAATTGCTCTCTGGCTTCAATGCCAACGCACAGTTGGAAGTCACGAACCATTTTTGGGAAAGGATGAGGACCAACGACAGAGCCAATGCAATATATTGAATTTTCATAGTCCTCCATATATGCTTCAAAGGCAGAGTCAACAGCCTCTTTTAAGGTTTTGAGGCCATGTGAAACTGGGACAACTTTTGCACCGAGTAGTTTCATGCGCAATACATTCGGATATTGCTTTTTGATGTCGACTTCACCCATGTGGATTTCGCACTCAAGTCCGAAGAATGCAGCCGCTGTGGCAAGTGCCACACCATGCTGACCAGCACCTGTCTCTGCGATGAGTTTCTTTTTGCCCATGAAAGTTGCAAGCAGGCCTTCGCCCATACAATGATTTAGCTTATGTGCACCTGTGTGGTTCAAGTCCTCTCGTTTAAGATAGATTTGAAGTGTGCCAAATTGCTTTGAAAGACGCTCGCAATGATATACAGGAGTCGGTCTGCCTTGATATTCCTTGCGAATTCGTCTAAGCTCGCTGACGAATTTTGAAGAATTCGCTATTGTGATATATGCATGGTCAATTTCCTTAAATGCCTCTACTAATTGAGGGGGAAGATGTGCGCCGCCGTATTCGCCGAAGTATCCTTCCTTTGTTGGATAGTTTTTGAGATAGTTTGTGAAGTTCATTTTGATTTCTCCTTTTTCTTATTATGTTGTTTTTTTACGGCTTTAGCCGTCTTGGTCGGCGCTTATTTCCAAAAAACAAAAAAACACCTGTCCATGGAAAATAAGCTTTCCAAGGACAAGTGAGAAATCACCTGCGGTGCCACCTTGATTGGTAATAATATATCATTTATGAAATATTATTTACCCACTTTGTAGGATACCGACATATCCCTTGCCTGTAACGTAGACAATACGTCTTGGATACTCACGGAAATACCGCTTTCACTTCGCCCTCAAGGGTCCATTTGTCTGCTCTGCTACTACCGAACTCTCAGCTATGTTCGACTCTCTGTGAGCGCTTAAAACAGTTTTATCTCCCTATCAACGGTTTGTATGCATGTAAGTCTAACACAAACTTTTGCATTTGTCAATGCTTTTTTCAAAAAAATTTTGAAAAATTATTTAGCAGGCAAATGCAGACAAATCATATTCCTCCACCAAACTACTTAGAGCGACTGCGGGAGCACGGGGGATGCGAGCCCCTAGTTACAATCAGCAAAGTACATGAGTGACGCACTTCTTGTGCGTCACTCATTTTGATTGAGCGAAGTGAAACCAAAGCGCAAGGATAGGAGCGAGAATCGCTATGACGCTTGTAGACATGTATGTTATGCTGAATTTTTGCGTAAGTTCTAAGGGAATTGTAAGGCATTGAAGAGATTGCATAAAAGTTCTCTACCACACAAACAACTAAACTTTCTATCACACCAATACTAAACTACATAAAAAGCCCGAAAAACACTTGACAAGCTGGCAATATTAATATATAATGATTAGCGGACCAAAAAAGTCCACTGGACTAAAAAAGTCCCGTCGCAGCCATGCGACAATCCTTGCTCTCTACGGCAGAAATGCCTAAATCCTGTTAGGGAGCCATTTGACCAGAAGGAGGTGCAAAATATGGATAAAATCATGGGAAAATACGAGACAATTATTGTTGCCGATGTGAAACTTGGAGAAGAGGGAATTGAAGCTCTTACAAAGAAATTCACAGACCTAATCGCAGCTAATGGCACAGTGGAGTCAGTTGATGTTTGGGGCAAGAAAACTCTTGCTTACGAAATCGACTACAACAAAGAAGGTCACTACACATTAGTGAACTTTGAAGCTCCAACAGATTTCATTACTGAGCTTGAGCGTGTTTACAGAATTACCGAGGGCATTCTACGCTCTATGGTAGTGCGAAAAGGAGAGTAATTGCTATGAATAAGGTAATTTTAATGGGACGTCTTACGGCGGCTCCAGAGCTTAAAAGAACTGCAAATGATATTTCGGTGATGTCAGGCTCCCTTGCGGTCAACCGCAGATTTGCGGCGCAAGGACAAGAACGCCAAGCCGATTTTATTAATATTGTTGCGTGGAGACAAACTGCAGAGTTTATCTGCAAGTATTTTGTCAAAGGACAGCAAATTGCAATTGTGGGCTCAATCCAAAGTCGTAACTACACAGATAAAGACAACAACAAGCGCACAGCGGTTGAAGTTGTTGTGGACGAGGCATATTTCGCTGATAGCAAGAAAGACAGAGCAGACGGCTCTGAAAGCGGATATAGTGCTCCTGCACCTGTGTTTACTTCATCGGAATCGAGCTTTGAAGAGATTACCGAAGATAGCGAGCTTCCGTTCTAATGCTTTTTAGCTAAAAAGCGATTAATTTTACAAAGGAGAACAATGATGAATAGACAAGAGAAAATCGTTTCACGTGCAAAACGTGCAAAAAGAAAAGTTTGTGCATTCTGCGTAGATAAAATTAAGTATATCGATTATAAAGATGCGCCAAGACTTCGCCGTTTTCTTTCTGAGCGTGGTAAAATTTTGCCAAGAAGAATCACAGGCTCATGCGCAAAACACCAACGTCAAATTACAACAGCTATTAAGAGAGCTAGACATATTGCTCTATTGCCATACATTGGCGAAAACTAAAAATTAATGTGGGATATAGATGAATTAAATTCAAAATTCTCGCATAACAGAAAACAGCGAAATGATGGAGTTTCGCTGTTTTTATTGTATGTTATACGTTTTGATTTATTTAAGGACTTATTGATATGAATAGTAATAAGAAAAAAGGTATTATATTTATAATTATATCAGCTTTTAGCTTTGCGACCATGAGTTTGTTTGTACAACTTGCGGGAGATGTTCCGTTTATTCAAAAGACACTTTTTAGAAATCTGGTGTCAGTTTTCTTTGCGTTTTTTCTAATTATGAGGACGGATAGGAATTTTACATATAAGAAAGAGAATTTGAAGTACTTTCTGATTCGATCTACATTTGGCTCTGTTGCGATTTTTGCTAATTTTTATGCTATTGAGAATTTGATTTTATCAGACGCAAGTATAATAGCGAAGCTGTCGCCCTTTTTTGTAATAATATTTTCAGCGATTGTGTTGAAAGAAAAAGTGAAACCGTGGCAAATTGCATGTATTGTAATCGCATTTATCGGAAGTATGTTTATTGTAAATCCTAGCATTATTATGTCGCTGATTACCGGAGCGGCGATTGAAACCAGCATGACAGCGTTTCCTGCGTCAATGGGGCTATTGGGCGCCGTAGGTGCCGGTGTCGCATATACATTTATACGAAAACTATCAATGGCAGGTGAGAGAGGGCCGTTTATCGTGTTCTTTTTCTCGTTGTTCACGACAATTTTCTGCTTGCCATTTGTAATATTTAGCTATCAGCCAATGACCACTTCACAGTATTTATACCTATTAGGAGCTGGATTGTTTGCAAGCTTTGGACAGTTCGCCGTAACAGCAGCATACGGCAATGCGCCGGCAAAAGAAATTTCAATTTATGATTATTCGCAGATTTTATTTGCAGCTTTATACAGTTTGATAATTTTCAACGAAGTGCCTTCGGGTTACAGCTTAATCGGATATGCAATTATAATTTCAGTTGCGGCTTATATGTTTTATAAGGATGGCAAGGAAGTGCCAAAAGCGACAAATTAAAAGATATAAAATGGAGCTCATCACATGTTTGATGAAAATAAATGAGCTTATTCATAAGGCGTAACGTTTGATGGCGAGTGCAATTATGCACTCGCCATCATTTTACATTATGAAATTGTTTAACTATTTGCAGTTGTTTGACTTGTTTGTGTTATTTGTATTGTTGTTTGTGCTGTTTTGATTGTTAGTGCTATTATTTGTATCCATACCTTTTTTCTTGTCGTTCATTTTTTTCACCTCGCTTTGCATAATATTCTAAAACTATTATCCGCAAAACTAGATGTTTTTATTCAATTTAATTAAAATTATGCAAATTTAGATTTATCAACGACAAAACGGTCATGAGTGCCATCGCCGATAATTTTGCCCTCTGCATTTGTCACTGTTAGTTTGAACACAATTCTCTTGCGGTCAATTTCGATAACTTCGCTTTCACAATTGACAGTTTCTCCAAGATTTGTGCTTGCAAGATGACGAATGTTAACAGCTGTGCCAACAGTGGTGAAATTGTCTTCAAGATGTTTTGCCGCTAGGGTCAGCGACACCATCTCCATAAACAAAATCATGCTCGGCGTTGAATATACCGACACTGTGCCGCTACCTAGATGCGCCGCTGTTTTCTCCGTTGTGACTGTCTCGCTCATTGAAAGTTTCATTCCGATTTCTACCATAATACACCTCCGAAAAATTTTTATAGAATTAAGATGCTGTTTGTGAATTTGCTTCAAAGTAATAATCAACTACGGCTTGGATTGCCGCTTCATTTTTAACAATTTCATTTTGGTTTTTGTAGCTCTCTACTTCCAAGTTGTAATTTTCATACACGATATCTGAAAAAAGCTCATCTTTGATTGAAATTTGACCTTGCGCTTGTTGTGATTGACTCATTGCATCAACGTCTTCATCACGAAGTGACTCGCGGACAATGATATAATATCCCTCAGGGCACTCGGAAATGCCATATTCGTTGTCATCAAGTGTGAAGGCGGTTTCCAAGAATTCAGGGGTAAGCGAAGATTGTTCATTAATAACATATCCATCGGCAGGCATTCCAGGGTCTTTCGAGTATTCCGTAATAAGACTATCTAAATCTTCACCAGCTTCAACCTTTGCAGATAGCTCTTGGGTGAGCGTTTTTGCAATTTCAATTTCAGGATCTGAAAGGGCAACCTGTGTGGTAATGTCAATCGTTGGAATGTAAATATATTTAACTCTGATATACTGCTCATTAAAAAGTTCTAAAATATCAGCATCGCTGACTTCTTTTTCGCCGCCTTCGCCGTAAACAGTCTCAATATATTTCATTTCAATTAAACTAAGCTCAAGATTCTCATAATATTGCTCATATGTCATGCCGATTGAAGCGAGTGCCATAAGGAATTCATTTTCATCGACAAAATCTGCCTTAGTTTGTGAGATAAACATATCAACATATGACTTGTCTTCATCGCTAAGCTCAATTTGGGCATCGGTGAACATCTTTTTTGAAACGATGATTTTAGCCGCATTATCAAGTGCGTATTCCGTTGCCGATTCAATATATGTTGAAGTGCCGTCAGGGAGCATTGTGTCGCCAAAATCAATTAGCGGTGCATAGTTGTGCTCTGCTTCATATGCCACAGCAAGATCTGAAAAATAGTAGAAAAACTCATTGGCAGGAATTTCGTTGTCTCCAATGGTAGCAACAGTTGTTGACAGTGCATCAGGAATATCCATGATGATACCATTATCTGGAATAGAATTATCTCCGCTAGAGCTGGTGTCATTTGCATCATCATTGCTTGAGCAACCGACTGCCATAAGAAGAATTGCTGAAATTACCAGCAGAATCAGTGTTTTTCTCATTAATATAAAACCATCCTTAAAATTTTTATTGCAAATGATATTATATTATATTTTTCAAGCAATGTCTATGTTTTTTTTGTGATTTTTATGTGAATTTTGGACTTTCTATTATATTTCTGTTAATTTTAATAAATTCGCTTAAAATCATTGAAATAAATATTAATATATGTTAAAATGAAACCAACTATTTATTATAAGGAGATAGAACATGAAGTATAATTTTTCAGAACGCTCAAAAAATGCAATTTTGTCACCAATTCGTGTCATTGCGGCAAGAGGAGTTGGTAATCCAGACTTTATGAATTTGTCGCTGGGGAATCCTGCAAGCGAAGCTATCCCTGTTGAAAAGCTCGCTAAACAATGTGATAAAATTTTTAAGGACGCTGCAATTTATACATTACAGTACGGGCCAACACCGGGTCTCCCAAGACTTCGCGAGCAAATCTTTGAGAGACTATCAAAAGTAAAAGGGATTAATTTAGAAGGACAAGACCTCATTGTCGTCAATGGCTCACAACAAGGACTTGACATCATGCCAAGAACATTTTGTAATGAGGGCGATGTGATTTTGTGTGATGAATTCACATTTGCTGGAGCGCTCACTCCAATGCGTATGATGAATGCAGTGCCATATGGAGTTAAAATGGACGAAGATGGCATGATTCCATCAGAACTTGAAGCGGCTATTAAAAAGAATTCTAATGCGAAATATATTTACATCATTCCAAACTTCCAAAATCCAACCGGAATTACAATGAGCGCTAAGAGAAGACATGAGATTTATGATATTGCGGTGAAATACAATATGCCAATTTACGAAGATGATCCTTATGGAGAGCTTCTGTTCAAGGGAGAGGCGCAACCGACAATTAAGAGTTTTGACACTCATAATCTTGTTGTATATGCAGGTTCGTTCTCAAAAACATTGTCAGCAGGACTACGCGTTGGCTTCCTGTTCTCACCAGTGGAAATCAATACAAAATTGACAGCGGTTAAGGGTGCAATTGATACACAAGCACCAGTACTTACTCAGTCAATTGTGTCATACTTCATGGACGAATTTGACTATGATGAGTCAATTGCACAAACAAGAGAAATTTACAAAAATAAATGTGAAGTAATCTTAAATGCGATTGATACAGAGTTGCCAAAATCAGTTAAAAGGACAAACCCAACTGGCGGTATGTTCGTATGGATTACAATGCCTGATGGTGTTGATGTGGACAAAATGCAAGCTGATTTGCTTGATGCAAATGTTGGTATCGTTCCATCATCTGCTTTTGCGGCGGATACAAGCAAGCCAGGAAATTCATTTAGAATTAATTTTTCTGCGGCAAGTATTGAGCACATCAAAGAAGGTATTAGAAGAGTTGGTGTTGTTGCAAAGAAATATTGTGATTAATACGTTTTCATAGCAAAAAGAGCCTCTAACGAGGCTCTTTTTGTTTTTTTATCAGATGGTAAAATCGAGTTTATAGATTAAATGGCGCTCCAAAGGCATCTGATAGCTTGCCCAAGACCTTTTTCTCAATCCGACTTATGTAACTTCTTGAAAGTCCAAGTCGCTGCGCAACCTCTCTTTGTGTCATATCACGGGTTTTTCCGATGCCATATCTAAGGCAGATTATCTCAAGCTCACGGTCAT
Organism: uncultured Oscillospiraceae bacterium; assembly: GCA_964370145.1. GTDB lineage: Bacteria > Bacillota > Clostridia > Oscillospirales > Feifaniaceae > CAYJIE01. Next base: position 5,491 of record CAYJIE010000023.1, on the reverse strand, counting down.
CAAGCTCACTTTGAAGTAAATTATATAGTTTCTCAACTTTCATTTTCTGGTCAACAATGTCGAAAACTTCGTCCTCACAGCCAAGAATGTCAGACAGCACTAAATGGTTGCCTTCTTTATCACTGTCAAGGACTTCATTGATAGACACATCACCCGAGTATTTTTTTAATGTGCGAAAGTACATTAGCAGTTCATTTCCTATGTTCACCTTGTGGCTTCTTTTTGGAGCCGCAAGGTGAACCCTCTGCGGAGGGAATTTCAATGCCATCGCCGCGTCCTTTTCCTTCCAAAGACACTGGCTCGCTCTTATCATTTTCTATCGGTGGAAGTTCCACATCATCTTCGCTAACTCCGACACTTTCGTTGTCACCACTCCCAAACAAATACACATGCACATGCTCACCGTCCCATACGACCTTCTTAACAAAAGCCTTGATTGCCATGCGCTTTTGCTCAATGTTCATATCGTCGAAAGTTCTGGCAAAATTTTTGAGCAAATCCTTTAGCAAATCAAATTCCATATCCGTCATTGCGTTTGTGGTTGAGATGTTTTCAAGCTCCGATATTCCAGTGGAGATGCTCTCGAGATTTGCTGTTAGTTCAGAAAGTTCTTTTAAGAGATGTGATTCGCTGTCAGTCCCCTCGACTTTTACAAGAAGTTTCATTAGCTTTGCAATGTCATTTTCAGTCTCAACTTTTAGCTTAGTGAGTCTTTCGAGTTCGCTCTCGGTGGACTTGCTATTTTTTATGACACTCTCTCTTGCGGTTTCGAGTTCGGATAAAAATGTACTGCTGTCTGTGGACAGTTTTTTTATTTCATCTGCGACAAGCTTGTCTAAATTGTTGCCGTTTGGATTTTTCATCTTGCAATTTTTCATGCGACTTCGCTCTTTCATCGAGCAAAGATAGCTGTAAATCAGATCACCATTCGCATTAGTGCGAGAGGAGAGTTTTGGTCGCATATAGCTCCCGCAATCTGCACAATAAATTACACCCGAAAGCAGTGCGACATGACTGCGTGGCTTGCGATATGACTTGTCCTTATTTTGTGCAAGCATAGACTGCACTTTTGCAAAGTCACTGCCACTGACAACTCCCTCGTGACTGCCAACAGCGATAATCCAGTCAGACATTTCACGCAACTCATGCGATTTCCCCGTCTTTTGAATAGTCTTGTTGTATGCCATAATCGCCTTTGTGCCGTCGAATTCATGCTCGTCAGAAAACAGTTCCACACCGTTTTTCGTGAAGTATTCATATGCCGATTTGTCGGCAATCAGATAAACGGGGTTTTCAAGTATCTTGCGGATTGAAAAGCGAGAGAAATCAACACCGTTTTTCGTCTTGTAGTTGTTTTGAATTAGATATGTTTCTGTTTTTGTCAGCGAATTTAACTCGAGAAATTTTGCGTATATAATACGGATAATCTCAATTTCTTCTGGAATTTGCACAAGCTTGAACGCTTTCTTCGCCTTACCATCAATAGTTATCTTCTCCACTGGCTCAGATTTGTAACCAGTCGGTGTCGTGCCACCGAGCCAGCGTCCAGTTTTCGCAAGCTCACGCATATTATCGCGGATACGCTCGGCGATGGTCTCTCGCTCGAGTTGCGAGAAAACAGAGGCGATGTACATCATCGCTCGCCCCATCGGTGATGATGTGTCAAACTGCTCTTTTATTGATATAAAGCCAGTGCCAAGCGCGTTCAGCTCCTCGATTAATGACGCAAAATCGCCGATATTACGGCTAATTCGGTCGAGGCGATAGCACACGATGTAGGCGATTTCTTTCCTGTCAACAAGTGCCATCATCTCCTTGAATTTTGGGCGCTGGAGATTACCGCCTGAGTATCCCTCGTCCTCGAAAATGAGTATATCTTTTTCCGAAAATTCAGGAAAGTGCGTCGCAATATACATCTTGCAAAGCTCGATTTGGTTTTCGATGCTCTCGCCCTTCCCGGTGAACTTCGACTTACGAGAGTATATGGCGATTTTGGGGGAGATAGGTGACTTGCTTGTGGTTTTAGTTAAGTTTTTCATATTGCACCTCATTGTTGGATTAAAGTTGAATTTTTACTATTATAACATAGTGGCTGAGAAAAAGAAAGAGGTTTGTGAATTTTTGTTTTGGTGGGCGGCTCTTTAAGCCATTCTCGATAAGCACACCGAAATTAAGAAAGAAGTCTTCGATGCCATTTTACCATATCATTGATATTTTACAAGTTTGCCGAGGAGCACTATGACAAATTGGTTTTCGCCTAAAATCATGCTATAATAGGCGAAAATTTGAAAAATCCTTTATAGAGGCTAAAATGTGATGGAGTGTTTTGTCGTGGGACTGTGATTAGTTATCACAATACCCACTCCAGTTCATTGAAGTGCTTTTAAATTTTTTAGAGTCATTATCAATAGCATTAAATTCATCACTCTACTTAAAAAATATTTTTTGTCCCAACTATTGACTTTTTGTCCCCCATGTGTGTATAATAAATACGAGGTGATTAATATGAAAAAAAAGAATGTGCTAAACCTTATCAAATATTATGCAGAAAAGAATGACTCTGCATTTCGAAATGAAGCATACGAAATTGCAAGATACTTCGACAAAATAAATGATTATCAGCTTTCAGAATACATTATGGGTCTATTATCTGATACAAATACGTTTTCTCCACAGATTGATTCGAGTGAAAATGTATTTGTAAAAAAAGTCGAAACATCAACTGATCCGTTACCACTGCCTGACTCTATTAAAGACAACATCATAGGCGTAATTAATGCTATCGGTCATAATGCTGGTGTCAATAAGTTCTTATTTGAGGGCCCACCTGGTACTGGTAAAACAGAATCTGCAAAACAAATTGCTAGAATTCTTGAAAGAGAGTTGTTCGTTGTGGATTTTGACACTGTAATCGATAGCAAGTTGGGGCAAACATCTAAAAATATTTCAGCTTTATTTGATGAAATATCATCAGTAACAAATCCGCATAAAGTAATAATTCTATTTGATGAAATTGACGCTATTGCCATTGATAGAATTAACTCAAATGATTTAAGGGAAATGGGCAGAGCGACTTCATCTGTTTTGAAAGGCCTTGATAGCTTAAACGATAATATAGTTTTGATTGCAACAACTAACTTATATAATGCATTTGACAAAGCATTATCACGGCGTTTTGATGCAATTATAGATTTTAGCACTTACACAAAACAAGATTTAATTGATGTCGGCGAAGTAATACTTAATGATTTATTGCAGAAATTTAAATTTGCTGGTCGTAATATGCGATTGTTCAAAAAAATACTTGAGTGCATGAATATAGTTCCTTATCCCGGTGAGCTAAAAAATATAATTAAAACATCATTGGCTTTTAGTGAGCCTAATAACGAATATGATTATCTAAAAAAACTTTATGTTAGTGCAAATAAAGACAATACCAATTTAAACTTAAAAATTCTGTATAATGAAGGCTTTACAGTCAGAGAAATTGAAATTTTAACTGGAATTTCAAAAAGCCAAGTATCAAGAGAGTTAAAGGAGTGATAAATATTGAATAGCCTACTACAGCTGAAAGGCCATTTTGAGCAAGTTTCTAGACCACCTAGCTTTGGTCCAGCAAACTTACCAGCAAAACAATCAGTTAGGATTTCGAAATTAGAAAAATTGAGAAACAATTTGCTTCAGTTAAAAGATTATTGGAAAAAACAGACTCTACTTCCAGGAGCTTTAGTTACTGTGCATTACAACAAAGTAGCTGCCAAAAGCAATAGAATTCAATGTTTATTAAGCCAGGGTTCGAGAAAGCCTAACAACTCTATAGTTGGAGCGAAGTTTTCACTGGATGACTCTCCTAAACATATTATCACTCATTATGTAACAAGAGATGTTTTGACTGATTCAATCGAAAAACTTGAAATATGCATAGATATTCTTAAAAATGATTTTAATGGTGAAATTAGTCATGCAACAATTGAAAAAATAAATAGTGGTCAGATAAAATACAACTCATCTCAACTTGCAAAAACAAATTTTTTGCAAATAATTGTTGATTCTTATTTCGTAGAAGGTTTTGATTTCCCTAGCGACGAGATTGATCTCGTAAATGATTCGATAATCACTATTTATAAAACAGACATTAGAACAAAGCTGTTGCTAGAAAAAATAGGAATTAACATTTTGCAAGATCGGATCATGGATGAAACAACAATTTTGCTAAGACCTGACGAATTAGATATTTTGAAAACAAAAGCACCTTTTCTAATTTCTATGGCTGTCAGTAATTTATCTGAAATAACTAAAGATGATTTCGATTTTATAGACGATGGAATAATTAGAATCCCTTCGCCAAAAAACGAGCCAACCATAGGTGTTATTGATACGCTCTTTGATAAAAATGTATATTTTTCAGAATGGGTTGAATATACGAATATGCTATCTCCTGATATCCCAACTACAGATAGAGATATGGAACATGGAACGGCAGTTTCTTCAATCATCGTGGATGGTGCATCAACAAACCCTGACTTAGATGATGGTTGTGGAAGATTTAAGGTTCGACACTTTGGTGTCGCAGGTGGAAGTAGCTTTCATTCATTTACTATTCTAAGAAACATAAGCGAGATTGTTGCAAAAAACAGAGATATTAAAGTGTGGAATTTATCACTTGGCTCTAAATTAGCGATTAACAAAAACTTTATATCCCCAGAGGCTGCTATTCTCGATAAAATACAGCATGAAAACGATGTAGTATTTGTAATTGCAGGAACGAACTTATCTGTTGGTGAGACTGTTGTAAGAGCCATTGGCGCTCCTGCCGACTCCATTAATTCAGTTGTTGTAAATTCTGTAGATATTAATAATAATCCTTCTTCATACAGCCGAAAAGGGCCAGTGCTTTCTTTTTTCATCAAACCTGATATTAGCTATTATGGTGGTGATATTGGAAATCCTATGAGAGTATGCACCCCTACTGGCGAAGCATTTGTTAAAGGCACATCTTATGCAGCACCTTGGATTTCCAGAAAATTATCTTATTTGATAGATGTTTTGGGATTAAGTAGAGATGTTGCAAAGGCATTGTTAATTCATGCAGCAACTGGTTGGGATAAACAACAGCACGATTCATCTTTAGTGGGTCATGGTGTCGTACCAATAAGGATTGAGGATATTGTAGAGTGTCAAAATGATGAAATACAATTTGTAATTCAAGGTATTTCAGAAAAATATGATACATATAACTACAATATTCCAGTACCAATAGTTAAAGAAAAACATCCATTTATCGCAAAGGCCACATTGTGTTATTTTCCTGCTTGTTCAAGAAATCAAGGTGTTGACTACACTAATACTGAGCTTGATATTTCTTTCGGTAGGTTAAATGGGCGAGCAATTAAGCCAATTGACAACAACTATCAATCTGCCGAAACCGAACATCATACTTGGGAAGAAGATGCTCGTAAATTCTTCAGAAAATGGGATAATGTTAAGCATA
>CAYJIE010000022.1:0-30325 GCA_964370145.1 uncultured Oscillospiraceae bacterium | reverse complement strand
GAAATTTGCTCATGTAAACTTTGCGGCAACTTCACCGACAGATTTTTCGTGTCACTCATATTTCCTCCATACATCATTAGAGCGCACAGACTTCCGCCTGTGCGCTCACTTTGCTATCCCATATATCCTACTTGTTTGTTGATGTCACCAGGTCCGTCGACTACGATTCCGATTGCAACTGCATTTGGGTCATACTCAACCCACCCAAACCCAGCGAAGTACCTTTCGTGAATTCCGTCCCTAACCCTCTTGTCACCAGTTTTCGCATTTGGGTCTGGCTCGCAGTCTTGCTTGTAGTAAGTTTTACTTTCATCGCCCACTGTTATTGTGATAGAAGATTTCTTTTCTGTGGTTTCTGTTATTGCTGTTGGCACCGTTGTCTGCCCTGCACTTTCGTTTGCCGACATCATCTGTTTACTATAAAATCTTACTTTCTGTGTTTCTGTTGGCTGACTTCTCGCCGCAAGCTCCTCTGCTGAGACAGACTCGCCGTTTGGCTTTACATTTGGGTTCTTCAGCTGCTCCGCTGAGTATGTTGGCCTTGTTGGTGTTACCATAAACTCCGTGTATATACTTTCTGCCGATGCCGTCATCGTGAGTGCTGTTGCCAACGCCATTCCGATTGCTATTTTTCTTGTTGCTTTCATTTTCGTATCCTCCGTTCTTTTTGTCCAAGTCATCCTCGGCAAGACAACATTAGCACAGAAAATATGATAAAGCTATTGACCAAATGCAACGAAATTTTATGCATAAATTCTACAAAATTTTAACTGCTCAAAAAATTCGCCCTTTCTTTATTTATGCGACGCAAATTTTGATACCCCTACCCTTCTGATAAAAATACAATATTGAGTGCATAATGTGCATATTAAGTCATAACACTTTCACCGCTAATCACAAGTCATCATGAAAAATTGCTTGGATTTGAAAATACAATTTCATCATTTTTATCCTCTTTCCCAAACCAACTCCCACTTCTACTCCAAAATTCAGAAGAATAGATTTCCGTTCTCACCCAAATTTCAAATTCAACTCCATTTTCAAATTTGCACTTTTCCGCAACCACCTTCCACCAGACCACTTGACGACTTTGACCACTTATTTGACCATTGTTTGACCACAACGGGAATTTCCTTTCCAAAAGCTTTACCCAAAATTCCGCAAAACGAGTCCAAATACTCTAATAACCTTCGGGAAACTGTCCCGAAACCGTCGAAACCACCCCAAACCATTGATATAACAGCGTTTCAACCCTTGAGCACAGCTCATAACCCGAAGGTCGTTGGTTCAAATCCAGCCTCCGCAACCATAAAAAACGGCTTGACCAGTAAGGTTAAGCCGTTTTTATTTATGCAGTTTTATTTTCTCCCAATATCGCCTTGACCCATGTTTTGACCCATACGGGAAATAAACCTCATATCACACGGCGGACAAAGCGGGATAAAAGAGTATATTGAGGGCGGTTTTGAAAATATTATAATGATTTCTACGTATATTTTTCATTCTTATTTCAATTAATATTCTTATTTCAATTAATATTCTTATTTTATTTCTACTATAATTTTTACTTTATTTCTATTATATCATTTATCATTAGTTTTCATTTTACTGCGGTATTGTCAGACAGAAACTACTCGTCTCGCGAAACGCATTTCAGCAATAAACCCTCTCTTGTTTACAGCGACGCAAATTTTGAGGGGGGGGATGCAAAAAACGAGAGGTTTGAGACCTCTCGTTTTATTATACATCCCAACTTAAATTCATTATTATTTTATTCACCCAATACACTTCCAAGGTCTCCTCGATACCAACTTAAATCAGGGAAACTCCACTTCGTACACTACATCATAAAATCACAAATATAAATCAGAACTTAAATATTTTAGTCCACTATCATTTAGCGTAAAAACAACTCGCTTACCTCTTTCCGCTCCTTTTAGTAGCTTCACCGCTGCTGCAACATTTGCCCCTGCAGAAATCCCTGCAAAAACACCTTCCAATTTTGCGAGCATACGAGTCATTTCATATGCTTCCTCATCACTAACCTCTACCATACCATCAATCATATTTTTCTTAATTTTCGGTAAATCCATAGCATAACCGCACCCTTGAATTTTATGCCTACCACCATTTACAAGCTCTTTCCCCGCATACACAGCTGCATTTTCAGGCTCTGCAACATAACAACGAATATCACTATTATATTCCTTAAACTTCTCCGCACATCCCTCAAATGTGCCACCACTCCCAATAAAGTCAACAAAACAGTCAAACTGACCGTCAAGTTGTTCTATAATTTCAGGCGCTGTATTTTCATAATGCGCAAGATAAGAGCTGTTCAACTTAAACTGATCAGTGCGAAACGCACCTCTCTCTTTTGTCAATCGAAGTGTTTCCTCCTCGACAAGCTTCAAGTCTGCACCTGACACCTGCCCTTTAACAGAATGTTGAAGTTGTGGCACAAGTATAACTTCAGCACCGAGTGCTTTCATCATACGAGCTCTTTCAACCGAATTCCCCTCCGACATAACCGCAATAAATGGATGTCCCATGGCTTGGCACACGATCGAAAGACCTGTCCCTGTGTTTCCGCTCGTAAGTTCAATTACAGTTTGTCCCTCTTTGAGCTCTCCGCTTGCAACAGCATCTTTAATCATTTGGAGTGCCGGTCTATCTTTTTTGCTGTACCCTGGATTTAAGTATTCAAGCTTACCATATAGCTCGCCCTCCACCCCATAGTGCTTTGCAATCCTACTAAGATGAAGTAGTGGGGTTTCGCCAATTGCCTCATAAATATTTTCAATTACTTTTTTCATGACAGCCTCCGCAAAATGTACTTATAGTACAGTATTTATGACTATATTACCATGTGAAATTTTATTTGTCAATATGAATTCAACATAAAACTAATCATGAAAGGAAAAGAGCATTTTTAGATCATTTTCAGATACATTCACATAATCATGCTCCACCATAGACGAAACAAACATAGAATCACCCGCACTCATCTCAAACACTTGCTTTCCAATTAGCGCTTGAGCCGCCCCACTCAACACATAGGCGGTCTCGGCATATGCGTGCGCAATCTGCTTTCCACTTACAGATAGCCCCTTAGGCACATTTGCCAAAACAAGACGAATCCCCGATTCACCCTGCTCCGGCGAGAGCACATCCATAGTGACGCTTTTCCCAAATTCCTCATAATAATAACTTTGCAAGTTGCGAGAAGCCGCCTTGAGCAATATACAGTTTTCCTGTCCTGCACTATCGCTAAATTTAGCCCAATACGCAGTAATCGGAACATCTAAAGCGCCACATATCTTGCGCAAAGCCTCTATCGAAGGCTCTTTCATCCCTCGCTCTATCTGCGACAAATAGCTCTCAGTAAGCCCTGTCGCCCTACTTATTTCCCCAAGTGTGCGCTTTTTCCCTTTTCTTATATCCCTTAAAGTTGACATATGTACTCCTTTTGTGCAATTTGCATAAAAAATTAACTTAAATTTATTCTATCACAAGTATTGATTAATTGCAATAGTTGTGATAAACTGTACTCACAGTTAATTTTATGCGATGTAAACTAAAATTTTGGAGGAAGACTAATGGAACCTATTATCAACTCCCAAGGCGCAATAATCGCCATGCTCACCACCGTGGTGGCACTCTCGCTATTTGTACAGCGTTTTAAGATGTTTAAGTACATCGGGCCAGCCCTGACAGCAATTATTACAGGTATCATTCTTTCAAACACAGGTGTTATACCTCAAATGCACGAGTCATACATATTCTTTTTGACATATGCCGTGCCTGTTTCTCTTAGCATCATGCTACTTGATGTTGATTTCAAAAAACTTGTCAAAATTGCAAAAGAACCTCTTCTCGCTATGATAATCGCAGTGTGCAGCGTATCGGTTATCGCAATTATAGCAGGTTTTATTTTCGCACCAGGACTTGACGAAGGTTGGAAAATCGCCGGAATGTTTGTTGGTAGTTACACCGGCGGAAGTGCTAATCTTACCGCAATTGCGACAGGACTCGAGGCATCAGCAGAGACACTTGCCATGGCAAATGCCGCAGACTATGTTATCGGAATACCTACACTTCTCCTACTTTTCGCGTCCCCTGGAATAATTAAAGGTGCAAAAAATTTCAAGAAAATCTGGCCATACAGCGTGCCTGAAGATGAGCTATATTCAGGCGAACAAGGCGAAAGTGGGATTTTCGCAAACAGTCAGCTTGCAATTATCGACATCGCAATTATGCTTGCGTTCGGCTTTGCAATCACAGAAATATCAACAGTACTGTCAACATTTTTCCCAGCAGATATACAATCCGCAGCACGAATTCTTTTAATAACCACAATCTCGCTTATACTTGCTCAAATTCCGGCAGTTAAGAAACTTAAAATTGATACAGGTGTCGGCATTTTCTGCTATATGTTTTTCCTTACAATCTTAGGTGCAACAATCAGCATAAGTGCTTTCTTCGCATCAGCACTCACAGTTACATTATACTGCCTATTTATTATTGCAGGCTGTCTTATTCTACATATCACTCTGTCAAGACTATTTAAGATTAAATATCAATATGTACTCCTCTCCATAACAGCATCAATTGCAGACCCAAGCTCTGCAGCACTTGTTGCAAGCCAAGCAGGTTGGACCTCACTTATAAGTGTCGGCATCGCCCTTGGTGTAATCGGAAATGTACTTGGTAACTATGTTGGAATAAGTGTCGCATATGCAATTAGGTCATTTATCGGTGTATAGGGGGAAGTCAAATGAACGATAGAGCATCAAAGCTCTTAGCTGAAAATATTGTTATTGATATGCATATTGACATTCCCATGCATGTTCAAATGCGGCGCGCAGAGAGTCAAACCAAAGTTTTCGAGACACAATATCTTGAAGACATAAAATCCGGAGGAGTTAACCTACTCGTGTGTGCGGTGTATCTTTCCGATGAGCAATTAAATAATGCACTTGAATCTGCTATTGAGCAAATCACATATTTCAAAGAGGATATCGCACAGTCAGAAGATAAAATTTCGCTCTGCCTTACATATGACGATATAACAAAAGCCATTGCAGACGGAAAGCTCGCTGTAATACTTGCGCTTGAGGGATTAGAACCAATCGGAGAAAATCTTGTAGTGCTAAGCGCAATGTATGACTTAGGAGTGCGCATATGTGGCTTAACATGGAGCAGAGCAAATGCAATTAGTGATGGCTGCGGCTATGGAGAAGTTGAGACTGTTGAAAAAACAGGCCTTACAGCTTTCGGTCATGCTGTTATAAAAAAGTGTGAAGAGCTTGGAATAATCGTCGACCTTACGCACATAAGTGAAAAAGGGTTTTGGGATGTCGTTAAAATCGCCACAAAACCATTTATTTGCTCACATACGAACGCAAGGGGAATTTGCAATATTGTACGCAATTTTTCAGATGAACAACTTAAAGCGGTCAAAGAAAAAGGCGCAATTGTTGGAATGAACGGCTCAAGCTTACTTGTTGGTGATGTCACAATGGAGAAACTTGTTGACCATTTTGACTTTGTTAAAAGCACTATCGGTAGCGAGCACATAGGAATCGGGCTTGATTTAGTTGAGTATTTTTTCTCACAGAAGAATAATTTAGCACTTGAAGAAATACTTGAAAAATTCGGCGAATTACCACCAGATGTTGTTAAAAACCACAGCGACTTGCGTGTATTGGTAGAAATATTACTTGAGCGCAATTACACGAATACAGAGATAAAAAATATCTTGGGTTATAATTTCATGCGATTAATGAACGAAGTGCTATAGCGACCAAATAAAAATACATGAATTGTGCTTAATCCACAGATGTATAATGTGTCACATCTGTGGATTAAATTATGTATGCAGCTACTGCAATCAATTTTCGCCTCTCATTATCGACAAAGCAAACTCCACCACACCTAAGCGTATTTCGTATGCGCTTTACAACGGCGAAATCGCATTCGAAGATGATAAATATAACAAACCTTATCAAGGAAAGTACCAAGGAATAAATGTGATGAAAGGACGAACACGATGAAAACAACAAAATGTGAAGAATTCATAAAACGCGATGAGGCGGTAATTGCTCCTGCAAACCATTTGAGTTATTTTCCGCTTGTAATAAAAAGTGCAAAGGGCGCGACAATTACAGACGAAGATGGAAATGAGTTTATTGATTTTCTCGCAAGCGCATCGTCACTGAATTTAGGTTCATGTCACCCTCGCATTACAGCTGCTCTGAAAGAGCAACTCGAATTATATACTCAGTATACCATTGCATATACATATGGTGCAAACTCGATTGAATATGCCGAGGAACTTGCATCAATTTATCCTGGTGAAGAAAAAGTAAAAGTCTGCTTCGGAAACTGCGGCTCCGATGCAAATGATGCCGCTGTAAAATATTCAAGGGCTTACACAGGGCGAACAAAGGTGATTGTCTTCCAACATGGTTATCATGGTAATACATATATGTCATCAACGATGACGACAATCACAACGCGTATGAGGGAGAAAATAGGCCCTATGATGCCCGATGTGTATGTATTTCCATTTTGCGGAAAAGACGAAGAAGTGGATAAGTGCCTCGCACCCATGTTAGAAGCGTTTGCAACATATCTTCCTGTAAATGAAATTGCTTGTATGGTTATAGAGCCTATACAAGGTGACAGCGGTATTCTTCCTGCAAGCAGAGTTTTCATGAAAAAACTTCACAATATATGCAAAGAAAATGGCATATTGTTCATAGCAGAAGAAGTGCAACAGGCCTTTGGTCGTTCAGGAAAATGGTTCTCTATTGATCACTACGATATAGTACCTGACGGCATAGTCTTAGGTAAATCCTTAGGTTGCGGAATGACACTCGGTGCGTTTGTTGCAAAATCGGATATTATAGACTGCCTTCCCGCACCTGCACATATGTTTACACTTGGCGGAAATGCAATGGCTTGTCGCGCGGGACTCGAAATGGTTCGCATAATGAAAGAGCCGTCATTTTTTGATAGTATAAACGATAAGGGTGCCGATATTATAAATTTCTTCAAAGAGTTGAAAAAACAACATCGGATCATCGGGGACATAAGAGGGCTTGGATTGTCAATAGGTGTTGAAATCGTAGACAAGGACGGAAACCCAGACAAGAAGTCGACATCAAAAATCTGCTTTAGATGCTATGAAAAGGGTTTGATTATTATATCGCTCGGCGAAAATGTACTTAGAGCTCAACCTCCACTTATCATAAGTGATGAAGAGTTAACAAAAGCAAAATCAATACTCAAAGAGGTGTTCCAAGAGCTTATTGACGGTGAAATTCCCGACAGCGTACTTGAATATGCAAAGGGCTGGTGACTCACTTGAAATATTTTTTCTCTCTTTATTTATAAATGCAACCCTAAAATACAACTATTGAACTACCGCATAGTGACCTCAATGAATTATTCTCCTTAGGAATTCATAAGCACACTTGGCTAATAATGACACAAGGCTTACGAATACGAAAATAATGAATATGTAGACAAACGAGGTATTAGGCGCTTTACTCCTAATACCTCGTGAAATTTATTTTTCACTATTGGCACTATTGTATTGTTTTCAATATTCGCGATAACTTCGTCACCGCTTAATAACTGTCCGTTAAAATTCATTTCGCCACCTCTTTTCAAGAGTTTTGTTCATTGTTAAAATTATTATACTAAAATGTCTGTCATAATTCAAGTCAAAGCTAAAATTTTGTGTTTGTAGTTTACAGCGACCCATATTTTGAGGGGGGGGTAGGTGCAAAATATGAGTTTTTCTTTCTCGCATTTATTGGCATATTTTAACTCTTTTCAACTCAATTAGTCGTTTCATCGCCCAAGCACACTTCCCATGACATTCGCCGCATTGACTTGTGCCTCTGTCGTGACATGGGTATATGTGTCGAGTGTGAATCCTGCGGAGAAGTGCCCGAGCATTCCGGATACCGTCTTTATGTCCACCCCATTTTGCAGTGCGATAGTGGCGAAACTGTGACGAAGGTCATGGAATCGCCGTTTTGGCAACCCTGCTCGCTTTAGCACACGATGGAGCATATTCAGCACACTATCAGGTGAGATGGCTGTGCCATTTGGCGATGGGAACACATAGTCACTTTCTATCTCCGCAACTTTTACTTTCTGCGTTTTTAACACTTCCACCGCCTCCGCTCCTATCGAGATTACTCGGTAGGAGTTTTTCGTTTTTAGTGGTGACTCAACCACCTTACCATCAATTCTAAGCACCTGTCTTTTCACAGAAATTGTTCTATTCTCAAAGTCCACATCACCCCACTTCAGCCCAAGGAGTTCCCCTCGCCTCAGTCCTGTCGCTATAACGATGTAGTACATCTCGTACACTCCACTACGTTTCGCCTCCTCGAAAAATGCTTGCAGTTGTGCTTGTGTGAGCGTTTTCATCTCCACATGCTCTGCTTTTGGCAAGGCACAACTTTCAGCAAAATTGCTTTCTATTAGCTTTTCAGACTTCGCAACTTCAAGCGCCGACAGAATTATTTGGTGGATATTTCTCACTGTCTTTGCGCTCAACCCCTTTGGTTTGTCCTTGCTTTCAACCCTTTCAACTCGACCACTTTCAAGCAAGTGCTTATATAACTTTTGCAGGTCAAGCGAAGTGAGTTTTTCGAGTTTCATATCACCAACACTCGGTTTTATATGATTTCGTATATACCCCATATATGTCTGATGCGAACTCGGTCGCACTTTCAACTTCGCATAATTTTCAAACCATACATCAAGCCACTCGCCGACTGTGTACTGCTCTATTTCCACATCGTTTGCAATCTCTGCAACCCCCACCGCCTCAATCGCCGCCTTCAATTTCACTTTGCACTCCGCTTGTGTCTTTGCAAGCACATTCTTAAACCTCTGCTTTCCATTTTCATCATACCCAACCGTATATCTACCCTCCCAACGACCATCACTGCGCTTGCGTATACTCCCCTCGCCGTTGGCTCTCCTTTTCGCCATAATTTCACCTCCAATTTTACAACAACAATACCACAAAATTCTCAACAAAGCTATTCATCAAAGCTAACAATCTTTATTGGTATTTTTGTCTACCCACTCTATTAGCTTATCCTTTGGAATTACCACCCTCGTCCCAATTTTCAGTGTTGGAAAATCTTTCTGCCTTGCAAGCTCATACGCCCCTGCACGACTTATCCCAAGCACCTCCGTCAGTTCCGCCACCGACAACATCAATGGCAAATCCTCATAACTTTTATACTTGCTTTCTCGCATATAATTAATACCCCCTCATCTCCATGGTATGCCCACTGCTTTTATGCCCATGCGCTCGCTTTTTCTCCTGTATCTTCGCATACAGCTTTTTATCTACCATGTCTTGTTTGTGACCGTCTTTCGGTTTTGCACGCTCACCAAAAAGTTCACCCATCGCCCTAAGTATATTCATCGTAGCAATGAACGCATATGGTGCAACTCCGTTTTCAACTCTCTCAAGATAAACCTGTGCATGTGAATTGCCTTGCTCCACCGCCTTGCTTAGATAGTTTTTCGCTTCAATTACATTTCCGTTTTTGTACAGCAATTTCCCGAGCATATATTGTGAGTACTCGTGACCATTGTCCGCTGATTGTGTCAGCAACTCCTGTGCCGTCACCTCATCTTTTGGCAAATTAGCTTCTGTCAGATACTCCTTTGCAAGGGCATATTTTGCAAAATCATTGCCATCGTCAGCACTCGACTTTAACCAATATTCACCCTCTCCGACATCTCTAACCATTGTGTCATTAGACAACAATAATTTTCCATGTTTGTACTGTGCAAGTGAATGTCCTTGCTCTGCCGCTTGAAGATAAAACTTCTTAGACTTTTTACTGCCAGGGATAACAATGTCACTTTTCTCATACAAGCTCCCCATGAAATATTGCGCATGGATATTCCCGTACTCCGCAATCTTTTCCATGTTGTCAACACACTCATCACGATAATTAAGATAATATTGGTCGCTTAATATAACTTCTTTTAGTTCACAATACTTTCCGCCAACATGCCTATCATCAAAACCTATTTCCGCCATATCCTCATCTTCAAAGGTAATCTCGCCCACTTTGCTCGCTTCACTTATGATAACATTTTTCAGTGAGTGGAATACCTTTTCCTGTGACAGCGGTTTTTTCGCAAATTCCTTTTCGCCGTAATACCCCTCAATTTGCTCTTGTAGTTTCGCCCACTCTGCATACACATCAGCGATTATCTCAAAGTCCGTAAAAGCGTCTAAAATCTCGTCCACGAGTTTCTTTGTGTCCGCTTTTAGATAGCCATATGTTTTCTTGCCTGTGGTTGCAGATAGCCTCTGTGACAATTTCAAAATCTGCATTTCCAAACCCTCAAAATTTGGGATGCCCTCCTTAATTTCAGCCACAAGCTCACGCATTTTTCTTTGGCTTTGTTCCACAAGCTCCGTTCTCTTGACAGTCTTTTGCTCAAACAAAAACAACATCGCATGCTTGAATATATCATTTGTGAGTTTGGATTTAATTTTTGTAATCCCCTCGCGAGATAAATACCCCTCACTCGGGTCACTCGACCACGCCATCATATGCACATGTGGGTGGTCGACTTCATGGTGATAAGCTGCGTACCACCGAAAATTCTCACATGGAATATTCATCGCTTTGGCGATGTCATTACGATGTGCCTTAATTAGATTGTGCCACGACTTCATATTGTCATAGCCAAGCCTTGCACCATCTTCGCCAGTCAGCGAAAACACATGTGTCCATATTCTGCCCTCATAGCTGTCGAGCTCCAACATGGCACTTTCCAAGTCTGCAAACTTCTCATCGCCAAATAAGCCATGCTCAACTTTCGGTCGAGTGGCTATATACCGCAAATATTCCTCCGCTTTTATGATTTCAACATTGTCACGAGTGGCAATATATTTCATATATCCACTTACTTTTTCAGTTTTGCTGTTGCGAATATACGGACTTTTCACAATGAGTTTGCTCATTCGAGCTCACCAACAGCACCAAAAGAAAGCCTGCCGTTTGTCTTCTTCACCGCAAGTACGCTGTCCGTGCGACACTTGCGAAGATACTCCTCCGGCAGTTCAAGTTGGTCATTTAATATCCTTGCTGTCATATCTGTTTCGACTGCAAGTCTAAATAATAGCGCTGACATTCTGTCCTCAAACATGCCAAGTCGCCCCTCAATGCAAGAGCTAATTGCAATCGGTAGGTAGTCACTACTTTTCTTTGCCGCAAGATAATCTAAGTAAAATTTCAGCGCATTCTCAACGAAATCTGTCTGACTTCGACTTCCGTCCTCACGAAAGCGACTTGCGAGTTCCTCTCGTAGGTTGTTAGATAAATATAATGGGAATTTTGTTTTTTCAGCCATAGTTCTCCTTTGTTTTTGTAATTTTTCTTAAATTCTTGTTACAGCACCGTGTTTGACCTCATAATTTGCGCGTGTTTCACCTGTGAAGCACACTTGTGACCTCAATCACAGCACCACTCGTTATATCTGACCCCATGCAAACCCTCGTAAACTGTCCGCACTGCGGGCAGATGTGACTGCCTTGCCGACTTCAGACGGCAAGGCTTTATCCTGCTTTCTTTCGCATGGGGATAATTTGGGGTAAATTGGGTTGAGTTGGAAGTTAGTGAAATTACTGAATTAGTGAACTTTGGGCTTGTAACAAATTTCAATATGGTGTTTCCTACAATTCTTGCTGCAAATTCTGCTGCAAAAATATTTGTCGTGAAAGCCAGTCATACCAATGAGTTGAGTGCATTTCTTCACTGCTACAAAAATTATCTTATACCCTCGCCCCTCTATTCGCTCCACAAATCTCTCTACAAAAATATTTCTCAAAAAATCCAGTCGCACCAACGCATTCAACTCACTTTCCACCGCTCCACAAAAATTTTCTTATACTCTCTCCACACTTACCAACCATATTTTATTTTTAACTCCACACCACCTCCACGCTATCTTCTACACTTCAAAATTAAAGCAAAGTCAGTTGTGCGAACACTTTCAACAGCACCTCTACACTTTCTACACTGAAAATTTACTATTGCACTTTCAATTTAATTTACTTAAAAATTTTCACCAAAAAACTTTCAGACCAATTTCTTTCAACTAACTTTATTATTTTCATCATCAAATAACATTTTCCCACCACGCCGTTCGAGTTCCTTTGCAATCCTCGCTTTTTCAATCTGCTCATACGAAACCGCAAGACGCATGTCCACAGCATCTTGTATCGGATTAATTGTGTACATTAGATTACCGTTTTTCTTCACACCTTCTTTCGTAAAAATACTTGTTGGCGCTGTTTCAATCAAACCCTTTTCTTCAAGCGTATGAACATATTTACTCACCGTGTTCGTTGTCATCTTCACTGCTTTGCCAATTGTTTTGAAACTCGGAAAGCACTGATGGGTCTTTTTGTTTTCACATGAAAGCAAATATGCGTACACCGCAATTTCAGATGAGCTTAGCCCAAGTGTAAAAATTTCTTTCGGCAGTGGGAAATGATTTCTAAAATTAATTTCTTTTCTGTACTTCAATAATATCTCCTTAAAACAAATTTGAGGAGTACCAGTTCTCCCCATCGTAATGAGTGGAATATAAATATACAGAATGTATGTTCTTAATGATTATATTATACGATTGTTCGTTTGTAAATAGCTTTTGCAATATTTACAGAACAAAAATTTGTAGTGATTTTTATACACTCTGACGAATGTTTTTTACTCGCAAATACCCTCTATTGTTTACAGCGACGCAAATTTTGATACGGATAACACTAATTTTTTATTTTTACACTGAATTTGTTCTGCAATCAGCACTCTCTTTAGAATACCCTACAAGGCCATCGGATAAAGGTTCAACCCCGTGTCCGACGACCTAAAAACTGTTTCTGTCATACTTTATCGTTTTTCAACTAATTTTCTTTGGACGGAGTCAAGTGCCTATGATTTTTGAACTTCACTTTAATTTCACCTTGTCGTGCTATTTATCTTTCGTTTTAAGCTCAAAATCATTGTTTACCTATGTTGTTTTCGCACCTTAATATTCAGGGGTAGGGTATAACCCTTACCAACACCATAAATCTTCAAATTCATTGTTAGGTTATTTGCAAATTAGCCCCTTTATTAAAACAGCTTTTTTCTACAAATTCCTCTCTATGTTTACAGCGCCCCAAATTTTGATGCAAAACCACCTCGAAGGGAGCAATTTCGTGGCACTCCTTTCGAGGTATATTTTTGCGCGTTTTTCTAATTTACTTTATCTTTGAGGCAACATTTTATGTCTCTCGTCATAGCCACCGAAGACTTGCTTCGGTGGCTTTCACTTCGACCGCGAATCTTGCTCCAAGCTTAAACCCGAGTTCAAAGTTCGTCACACTCCCCTCGCCGAGCACCGTCATATGTGCGTTCATGAGTTGACTGAACAACTTCTTTTCCTCGCCTGTCAGCACTTTCATCAACCGTTCTTCATTGTCACCAATAACTTGCATCGCATGATTATAGTCATTGTTACACTCGAAGCCTTTTCCGTTTGGGTCAATGTTATTGAAATATAGTTCTGTGATTAGTTTCATTGTAGTCCCTCCGTTTCGCTTATTGCATTTTCAATTAGCTCTGTCAGAAATTGTTTGAGGCTTAACCCTGTCTTTTCAAGGTATGCCGTGAGCCTTTCTCGCAACTTCTCACTCACTTGTATCGCTATCGTTTTTGTCTTTCCCATCGCACTTGCCCTTTCGTAGTATTCAGTTATGATTTTCGCAAGGTAATCATTTAAGTTCAGACCACTCTTATCTTTACTATCAGAAATTTGCTCATGCAAACTTTGTGGCAACTTTACCGACAGATTTTTTGTGTCACTCATATTTCCTCCTCGCATTATTAGAGCACACAGACTCTCGTCTGTACGCTCACCTCACTATCCCATATATCCGACTTGTTTGTTTATGTCACCGAGTCCATCGACCACTATTCCGATTGCCACTGCATCTGGGTCATATTCAATCCACCCAAAACCCACGAAGTAAGTTTCATGCATTCCATTATGCACTCGCTTGTCACCCATTTTTGCATTTGGGTCAGGCTCGCAGTCTTGTTTGTAGTAAGTTTTACTTTTATCTCCCACCGTTATTGTGATGGAAGATTTCTTTTCTGTGGTTGCCGTTGGCTCTGCTGTCACCGTTGCCTGCCCTACACTTTCGTTTGCCGACATCTCCTGTTTACTATAAAATCTTGCTTTCTGTGTTTCTGTCGGTTGCCTTCTCGCCTCGAACTCCTCTGCCGAGACAACCTCGCCGTTAGGTTTCGCATTAGGGTTCTTCAGCTGTTCTGCTGTGTAGCTCAGCTTTGTCGGCACTTCAGCGTACAGTGGCTGATAGACCACATTCCCCTCCGCTGAGGCTGTTGTTGCCACTGCGCTTACAAGCAGTGCGGTGAATATTAGCTTTTTCATGCTCGTTGTCATTTTTCGACTTCCTCCATTTTTTGTCCAAGTTCTACTCGGCAAGACAACAATAGCACATAAGACATAATAAACCTATATGGCATAAGCAACGAATTTTATGTATCCTCTGTTAAAATTACATATGAATAGCACATATTTGCATCAATACATTTGTCGGAGAACTAATTTTTACAATAAACACCCCACACTAATGCTATCTTTATCCCACATTAAAAACAAAAAAGGTTGACACCCATTAAATGAGCATCAACACTTATTTCGCGTTTATTTATTTTCCACAGTTATAATACTTCTCCATCTCTTCTTTCGGAACCATGTTACCCCCAGTTGCCCATGCAATATGTGTTGAATTATCGGAAAACATATATTTATTATCTCTTGATATCAATGCAATTCCAAAAAAGCTCGAGAGGGCACTCGGCTCAACTTTTATATTCTCTACATCAGCAAGAGCAGTGAGCATCTTAAACATTCTCTCATCTGTCACAGTGTAGCAACCATCAATGAAAGGTTTCATCAGTTTTCCCACAAATCCAGATGGACGACCTACCGCAAGTCCGTCAGCAACTGTTTTATTGTCAATTCCAAAATCATTAACAGATACTTTATCATGCTTATCCGTCGCCATTCCAAGCATCATACAGCACGAATGTGTTGGCTCTGCAAAAAAGCAATGTACATCATCACCAAAAATTGAATAAAGTCCAAACGCCACTCCCCCAGGGCCACCGCCTACACCGCAAGGAAGATATACATAGAGCGGATGTTCACTGTCTACAATAATATTTTTTTCCTCCAGTTGTTTTTTTAGTCTTAACGCCGCAACGGAGTAACCTAAAAATAGAGTTCTTGAATTTTCATCATCTACGAAGTGACATGATAAGTCATTTTGTGCCGCATTTTTACCAGCCTCAACTGCTGCAGTATAGTCAGCTTCATATTCATGCACCGTAACACCCTTGCTCCTAAGCATATCTTTTTTCCACTGCCTTGCATCTGCCGACATATGCACATCCACACTAAACCCAAGCTTGGCACTAATTATCCCTATCGAAAGACCCAAATTCCCCGTCGATCCAACAGCCACTTTATACTTTGAAAACAACTCCTTAAACTCATCTTTAGCGAAAGCTCCATAGTCATCTTCCAATGTTATGTACCCTGCACGCATTGCTATATCTTCAGCAAGTTTAAGTACCTCGTATATCCCACCTCTTGCCTTTATCGAGCCTGATATCGGCAAATGACTATCAAGTTTCGCATAGAGCGAACCAGCAATCGTGATATCATTTTCATGTTCTAAATATGTTTTCATATTAGGAACTTCTACAAGCGGCGACTCAATTAACCCATTTGTTGTCTTCGTTTCGGGAAATGCAACGGTAAAATACGCAGCAAATCGTTCTAATCTATCACTGGCATCTTTTATATCCTCCATCGATAATTCACATATCTCCAATGCTTGCTTCGTTGCAAATTTGTGAGGATTTAACCATAGCGTTTCCCTCAAACCACACATATCGCTTATAATTGGAAGTTCTTTTTGCCATTCATCAACAGTTTTCCCAAACACTAAATTTTTTCGCATTATCATTCTCCGATTTCTACATTATTATAACTATAACTTATCATTATTCCAGCCAGGATAAATCAATCGCTTTGATATATCCGTATGGGTTAAGGTTATTAATCACAAGATTTGCAGGTGTTGCAACAGTATTATACGAAGAGTAGAGCGGCGCATAAATTGCTTCTTGTGCAACCTCATTAAATATTTCCTCGTACATGATAGCTCTATTTTCACGATCTGGCTCTTCCACAGCATTCTTAAACATATTATCAAGTTCTGCGCTCGCATATCTCGCTGTATTCAATGCGTTTATATTCATAGATGTATAGCACTGTTCTGCTTTTGCGGCGTCCCCTGTGTATGCGATAGCCATAGCCGCTATCCCATAATTACCCTTCATGACATCGTCAAAAAATGTTGATGATTCCAACATCTCTATTACACAAGCAACATTTACTTCTCTCAGATTTTCTTGTACAATTTCTGCTATTTTTTGTCTTGACTTTGTTGTTTTTAATGTTCCTATATCAAGTCCGTTTTCATATCCTGCCTCCGATAGAAGTTCCAGTGCTTTATCGACATCTCTGTCATATGATATTACATCATCGGAATATCCAAAACATAGGCTTGTAATTATGCTCTTTGCAGCACTTGCATGACCATCTGCCGCAATATCTATTATCGCTTGCTTGTCTATCGCATAACTTATTGCTTGCCTTACTCTAATATCGTCAAACGGTTCGACTTCTTGGTTAAATGTAAGATATTCCGTCAAATCCGAATCCATTGTATACACCTTGAATTCCTCATTGTCCATAACATCGTTAATCGATACAGTTGGCATATAATTCAAAATATGAACATCACCTGTTTCGAGCGCTATAAGAGCGGAATTTGCATCTGTGAGAACTTTATATGTCACATTCTTTATTTCAGGTGCTCCCTTAAAATATTTTTCATTTGCTTCAAGTTTAACATGTTGACCTGTTGCATACTCGACAAATTCATATGCACCTGTTCCTACGGGATGATCGGGGTAATCGTCACCTGCCTCCGTTACTGCTTTTTCATTTAAGATAAGCGCACTTTGAGCAAGTATTGTCAGACACGGAGAATATGGTGCAGTTAGCGTGATCTTCACGGTATAATCATCAACTGCTTCAACCGCTTCAATAAATGACAATTCCCCGCCTCTATAAGCAGATTCTTTCAATCTCTCAAGCGTAAAAACAACATCAGAAGCCTTGAGCTCTTCTCCATTGTGGAACATAACACCTTTGTTTAAATAAAATGTATACTCTAAATTATCCGATGAAATGTCCCATCTCTCCGCAAGCATTGGCACAATTTCGTTGTTCTCATTTATTGCCACAAGCCCATCACTTACATTGAACAAGATTTGCTCATCAATAGTGGAGAGCGATGTATTCTGATCAAGTGATGTAATGTCAGCTCTTATTGCAATAACCACTTCGTCGGTGGAATTCTCTGCAGAATTTGAACAGCCTGCGAATAACGCCAGTGCCATCGTGATTAGCAGTATTGTCGTAATAATCTTTTTCATGAGTTCCTCCATATATTTATTCATATAGTTTACATGCTACATAATGATTTTCTCCGTGCAAGCTTTGCCTTATATCCTCACCCATGCACTCGACTTTAGCAAAATCACATCTCGTCGCAAATCTACAACCCGCCTTAGGATTAATCGGTGATGAAACTTCGCCTCTAATAATATTATTGAACTCGCCTCGATTTAATAAGTTCGGTCTTGGAATTGCAGAAAAAAGTGCTTTTGTATAAGGATGTAGTGGATTTTCAAACAATTCACTCGAGCTTGCAAATTCAATACATTTCCCCAAATACATAACCGCAATATTATCAGAGATATGTTTAACTACGGATAAATCATGTGTGATAAACATATAAGTAAGAGAAAACTTATCTTGCAAATCCATTAACAAATTTAAGACTTGTGCTTGTATGCTTACATCAAGTGCAGACACAGGCTCATCACACACTATAAACTTGGGGTTAACGGAAAGAGCTCTTGCAACCCCTATCCTCTGTCGTTTGCCTGCATCGAGCTCGTGTGGATAAACATTTTCGAGTCGTTTTGGTAGACCCACAAGTTCCATGAGTTCTAACACTCTTAAGTTAAGTTCTTCTTTATTTCCACAGACTTTATTTACAATCATTGTATCTGCGATTATATCACGCACCGACATTCGAGGATTCAAGCTCGAAAATGGGTCTTGAAATATCATCTGCATTTCACCTCTGAGTTTGCGCATTTGTGATGAGCTACATCTCATAATGTCAATATCATCAAATAATATTTCTCCTGCGGTAGGCGGTGTCAGTCTCAAAACTGATTTACCGAGCGTGGATTTCCCGCAACCTGATTCACCCACTATTCCAAGTGTCTGCCCCACTTTGATATCAAAACTAACATCATCAACTGCATGTAAAAAGCCAGCGGGTGTTTTGTAGTATTTTTTCAAATTTTTGATACTCAATAAATCATTCATCCCACGACCCTCCGTCGAATAAATTGCACTTTATCAAATGTGATTTAATTCTAACATTATTAGGAATGCGGCTTTTGCACTTCTGGGTTGCGTATTCACATCGTGGCTCAAATTTGCACCCTTTAGGTAAATCGAGTGGGTCAGGCATCATTCCCATAATCGGCTGTAGCCTTTTACACTTCTCCTCCAATAGTGGTATTGATGAAAACAGCCCCTTTGTATAAGGGTGATGTCTTTCGCCTTCAAACAAATCATAAACGGTTCCACTTTCAACGATTTCGCCCGAATACATAACTGCCACTTTGTCGCAAATTTGCGCGACAATTCCTAAATCATGTGTTATTAAAATCATTGATGTTCCTGTTTTTTTCTTCAACTCATACATCATTTTAAGCACCTGTGCCTGTATTGTCACATCAAGAGCCGTTGTCGGCTCGTCAGCAATTACAAGCTTTGGATTACACGCAAGTGCCATTGCTATCACGACTCTTTGTTTCATGCCCCCTGAAAATTGATGAGGGTAGTCAATTTTTCTCTCAGCTGATATACCCACAAGTTCAAGAAGTTCAGATACTTTTAAGTCAATTTCAACCTTTGTCATATTTTCGTCATTATGTAAAAATAATGCTTCCGCAATTTGATCCCCAACGGTAATTACAGGGTTCAGGCTCGTCATTGGGTCTTGAAAAATCATGGAAATCTCTGACCCTCTGACCCTTGTCATTTCACTTTCACTAAGTTCAAGAAGATTTTTCCCCATAAACACTATTTCACCATTTTTTATCTGACCTGCAGGATTTGGTAAAATCCTTAAAATACTGAGTGCAGTTGTTGTTTTCCCCGCTCCCGTTTCGCCGACAATTCCAAGTGTTTCCCCCTCACAAAGTTCGAGGTCAATGCCATTTACTGCTCTTGCGACACTATCATCTGCCACATATACTACTTCAAGATTTTTAATTTCGAGTAAATTATTGTTCATTACCACTCTCCAATCAATATTATCAGCCTTTGAGCCTTGGGTCCATTGCATCTCTCAGTCCGTCCCCAAGTAAATTTAATGAAAGTGTCGAAATCGCTATAGCAAGACCTGGGAAAATCACAAGATGCGGTGCTCTCCTAATATAATCACCTGCATCTGAAAGCATCGCACCCCACTCAGGTGTCGGCGCAGGAACTCCCATTCCGATAAAACTAAGCGCAGCAGCTGTGATTATCATAGAGCCGACAGCCATAGTCCCTTGCACCATAATAGGCCCCATAACATTCGGAATAATATACTTATATATAATCCTAAAATCCCGCATACCACTTGCTTTCGCCGCCTCAATATAGTCATTCCCCACAACTATCATAACAACAGAACGAATTACCCTCGCAAAGCTCGGGGCTTGCGATACCGTACAGGCTATTATAAGATTAATTATGCTCGATTCGAGAGCGGCTACAATAGCGAGTGCCAACATAATTGCAGGTATGCATAGCAATGTATCCATAATCATCATTATAAATGCATCGACTTTACCACCATAAAATCCGGCGGCCGCCCCAAGCAAACTGCCAATTACAAGAGAAATAAATGTTGCGCTAACTCCAATCGAAAGCGAAATGCGAGCACCATGGACTATTCGTGCAAATACATCTCTCCCATAAGCATCTGTCCCAAACCAATGCTCAGCACTGGGAGGTTCTAATCTTAATTCCGTATGCGAAATTGCTTTTTTATCGTAATCCGCTATAACATCAGCAAAAATAGCAAAAAAGCAAAATACAACTATTATAGTCAATCCAACCATTGCCGCTTTATTCTTTTTTAAGCGTTTCCACACTTCTCTGGATTTACTTTTTTGCGCCATATTAATCTCCATTCCACTATTTTGTGTATTTCGCTTTTATCCTCGGGTCAAGATAGGCGTAAATAATATCAACAAATACCATGACTGCACAAAATATACCTGCTAAGAAGATGATTGTGCCCATAACCTGAGGAATATCTTTCATTCTTATAGACTCTATCACAAGTGTTCCAAGTCCCGGAATAGAAAACACAGATTCTACAATGATCGTTCCTCCAATTAGTGCTCCAAAGTATACCCCAAGCACTGTTACTACTGGCAATAATGCGTTTTTCAAAGCATGAATTAATATAACTCTTTTTTGTTCTGCACCCTTTGCAATAGCAGTCCTTATATAGTCTTGTCTTATAACTTCCAACATTGTAGAGCGCGTAAGTCGTAAAATCTGTGCTGCGCATGGAAACGCAAGACATAGAGTTGGCATAACATAATGGGCAAAACTCCCCACTCCGTTCGGAGGCAGAATTCCAAGCTCAACCGATAGCAGTAAAATAAGCATGTTACCCAGCCAAAAACTCGGTACAGATGCCATAATAAGCGCTGAAACCGTACTAATAATATCAGTTGCAGAATATTGCTTTACCGCTGACAATATTCCTATCGGAACACCTATCAAAGCGGCAGTTACTACAGCAAAAACTGCAAGTAAAAGCGATGTTGGAAACCTATCCCATATCGCTTCAAACACTGGGTTTCCCGTCTTGTATGATTCTCCAAAATCTCCTACAAACATATTTCCCACATATTCCAATAAACGCACGAAAAACGACCTATTAAGCCCCAATTCTTCCGTAAGAGTATCCACACTCTCCTGACTCGCCATAAGCCCAAGAATATTTCGTGCAGGCTCTCCGGGTGTTAACTCCATAATGGAAAACACGATGAGAATTACTAAGAGCATTATCGGTATTGTCATGAGAATTCTTTTTATAACATACTTGTACATATCAACCTCCAATACGATGAGCGATTATATGTATTTATCCTAATAATTCGCCTTTAACAAATACACAAGATGGTTCTTTATACATGACAGATATATCGACAACAGGGTCGCCGTCCACCACAACTAAATCCGCAATCTTGCCTTTTGCAATGCTTCCGATTTCATTATCAAGCCCCATAAGTTTTGCACTGTTAATTGTAGCCTGCTTCAAAATTTCAATATTTGAATAGCCAAGTTTTTCTTTGCGCAACTTAAATTCCGCCTCAGGAGCACGCAAAAATCCGTTTAAATCTACATCAGTCCCCCAACCGATTAGCGCATTATGCTCTTTTGCTTTTTTTAAGGAAGCATATACTTTTTCAATCATATCACTGGCTTTTTTCATCAAAACATCATTGCTTCCCTGTTCATTATCAATGAGTTCACTATATACAGATAATGTCGGTACTACCCCAACATCTTCACGACCAGAAATCTTCCGCAATGTTTTTTCACTGATAAAGCTTGCGTGTTCAAGCGTCCTAACTCCGCAGTCAACTGCCAAGTCAATTGCTTCTTCACCGTGACAGTGCATTGCAACATAGGAATTTCTACTCGCTGCGATTTTAACCGCTTCTTCAATCTCATCTCTCTCCAAAATACGCACACCAGGCGCACTACCTTGACACATAAGCGAGCCACTTCCATACATTTTTATAAATTGTGCACCCTTTTGAAAATTCACACGACAAGCCTTGCGCACCTCTTGTGCACCCGTTACCTCGGTATTGAGATTTCCAAAAACTTTCATCCCAACCTCTGGTGGGCAGAGAACCTGCCCACATTCAATAATTCTTGGACCCATAACAAGTTTTTCATCAATAGCTTTTCTTAGGGCTGTTGCAGGACGAGTGTGATCATCGCCAACATCTCTTATCGTTGTAAATCCACGATTTAATAATGCTTTTGCATATCTTAGACATTCAAAAGGTCGAGAAGCCTTTGGAACGAATAATGTTTCAATTTGCGGATGTGTATAAAATAAATGAACATGCATATCAATCATTCCAGGGATAACGGTTTTTTTATCAATGTCTATTTGAGGACAATTATACTCAATGTTCCCGCAAATGTTAATTGATACAATCCTTCCATCTTCTATCAGAATATCCGCTAAGTCAATGTTTTCGCCCTCCGTCAGCTCTGGTATTAACTTACAATTCTTCAGCAATAACATTTGTCACCTCTAAAACTCATAATAACTCATTAATTCTCCGCAACTACATCACTGCTAACTATTGTTGAATCCGCAACAGGATCCGCCTTTTCCACGACTCTTATTAAGAAAAATCTTATCACAGTGTATACAAATAAAAGACCCGTTACAATTAGAAAAACATCAATAGAATTCGCTGCTCCTGACACACTTCGTAAAAAGTTGTAGATATAAGGTGAGATTGCTTCTCCACCTCTTGTTCCAAAGTTAATAATGGACATCGCCATTGGAAGTGCAAATGCCGGAACAAATGAGCCGGGAGCGGCAAATACAAGTGGCGCCCATAGCCCAAGCGCCACACAGAGAAGTGTTGCACCGATGTAATACACTGTAATATCTTGCGCTATGTACATAATAAGGAAAGATAACGCATTCATCAAAAATGTAAGTGTCATCGCATTATGTTTAGTCCATTTCTTAAAGGCAGGAGCAAGCAGTGAAAATCCAACTTGTGCTGCACTTCCAAGACCAATTGCAATTCCGATTTCAGCTGGACCACCAATTAGTTTTTCCTCCACAAACAAGTATGCAGTAATGCCCCAAATACTGTTAGCAACCATGACGACAAGTGCATCAAATCCGAGAACAATTACACCGAGTGGCATTTTAGCCTTTTCTTTCTTTTTCGAATTAAGTCTTGTTGTTTCCTCAAGTTTTTTGAAGTATTCATCAGGAGGACAGCAAACAAAAATTACAGGTAGCAGAGCAAGTGAAATAAGGAATGACCAAAATACGAGAGTATAATCGATTTCCGCAATTCTACCGTAAACAGGACCTGCCATCACAGATAGTGCAGCTGATATTGTCATCAAGTAACTATTTACTTTAACTCTCTCATCTCCACTAAATATTTGATTAAGTGTCGCCACAAGAATTGCAGCATACACAGTTCCACCCACACCAACAAGCAACCTTCCACCAAGTACCATCACATAATTTGCACCACCAAGTGCGCTGACAACGCCACCGAGAGCAACAGTCACCACTGCAAAAGAAAGATACAACTTTCTCGGAATTTTAGGCGATATTGCTGCGAAAAAGAATATTGTGATCATCGTCACCATTGAGCAAATAGTTGCAAGCTGCTGAATTGAGGTTTGACTAACATTTGGCATTGCTTCTTGAAGTTTACCTAAAATCGGATAAAGTGGCAACCCTGCCGAGAATGTTGCAAGCATTGTCACAAGAACTAAGAATTTCGCCTTGCCTTTTTGTTGTTTTGTCAGTTCCATTTCGTTTCTCCTTCTTACTTGTAAATATTTTAATAATTTATCTAAGTTTGTTTTCTACATAATACTTGATATGGTCTTCTAAAATACTGTGGGGTATTGTGCCGTAGCGATGAAGTTCTCCATGAAATTCTTTTACATCAAATTTCCCCTCGAGCTTCTCCTCTGCATATTTGCGTAACTCCCAAAACTTTATTTCTCCAAGTTTGTATGATT
The DNA here is from genome assembly GCA_964370145.1 of uncultured Oscillospiraceae bacterium. Classification (GTDB taxonomy): domain Bacteria; phylum Bacillota; class Clostridia; order Oscillospirales; family Feifaniaceae; genus CAYJIE01. The sequence continues at coordinate 6,205 of CAYJIE010000022.1, read as the reverse complement.
CAAAAAAGCCGGGCATTGCATACGCCCCTCTCATCATTTGCAGCGCATATCGCTCATCATCGAACTCAGGGTAATCTTCCCTCAGCAAAGTTAACAAATCGTCAAAAGGCATTAGATTGCAATTTATTGCAGGCCCCAAAATGAGATAGTCTATCATGTACAGGTCAAGCGCCATTCTCCCGTAAACATCAATTGGGTTCTTAAACATTCCCATCTCATATCCAAGTCCCGAAGCATACTCACCCCAACCCTCGCCATAACCAACACAGGTGAGTGATTTGAACAGTGCCGGAATATCATCTCTCTCAGCTGTGTATTGCAAATGCCAATGATGACCGGGATAGCATTCGTGACACATAAGCGCTGCGTTTTTAGTGGTGTTTTTACTTTCAATGTTAAGACCATTATACAGGTATTTGCCGACATCATCTTTGTCTTTAGCTCCAAAGAAAATCCCAAATTCATAGTGCAGCTCGAGCGACGGTGACATACGCTCAACAAGGCAGTCACCTTTCGGCATGATGGGCATTATCTTAGCTGTTTCTATTTTGGCTTCATCAAAAATCGAGTTGAGATTTGCGCCGAACTCCTCAGCTGTCTTAAACTGATACTCTTTGTACTTTTTATCGGTTAAGATATGTTGAATAAAATCTGCATTGCTTCCTTCAAAACCAAGTTCTGCTCTAATTTTCGCCTGTGAGTTAAGCAAGTCTTTGCGCAACTTCATTCCCATATTAAACACTTGCTCGGGACTTACATCAAAACCACTTTGATTTACAAGGCAACGCTCATAATACAAAGCACCGTTTTCATAGTTATACATACCTACACTTTCCTTTGAAAGCGGAACATACTCCTCTTTTAAGTATTTTACAAGTACACTTAACTCCTCATCTATACTCTTGTAAAATCTATCAAGTTCTTTTGAGCACTCACCAAGCGCTTCACGCATATCTTCTCTAACAAAATTTCCAATCATATTCTCATACACCAAAATAGCTTTTTCGGCATATTTTTTAGGGAGAATAACCCCCTTTTGTGCCTGCATTTTCGTCTTTTTAACTACATTTTTTATATAGCGAACTACATCTTTTACAACTCTTAAGTAGTGTTCTGAAAATTCAATTGGGAAATCTCCCATCATACCACTTGCAAGCTGTAAATCATTAAAAAACGGGTCGATTTCAAATTTGTTTGTATAACAATCTCTCGCTACAACGCTTTTATTCGCACAATATACAAGGGATTTTAGGGCAATTTCATCATCGTGAGTTAAATTTTTTTTCAAAAGCATCTTCTGCGCAGCTGCTATAACTCCCTCACTCATTGTCGCCTCTTCGCACAAATCATTGTAGTCGACAAGTGGCAGTCCTATTGTTGTAAAGTCCATCGTTTCCAGATAAGTAATAATCGGGTCAATAAAACGCTTGTTCTTCCCGTAATTTTCAATAATATCACATACTTCTTTTGAAAATTTAGGTCGACTCAAATTCATCTTAAATTCCTCCTTTTTTGTTTAATTTCATTTTTCAGTGCATAAAACAATGCACTTGACATAGTTTAGAATTAATAGTAAAATATAACTCAAGATGTAAAAAATCAGCTTATGCATACGGGAGAGAACTATGAATATTAGGCATTTGGAATATATAATTGAGATATACAAATGCGGTTCAATAAACAAAGCCGCCCAGAATATGTACTTAAATCAGTCAAACTTGAGCAATGTTGTGAAATCAATGGAGAAAGACTTCGGATACGAAATATTTCGTCGGAAAAACTCTGGAATTGAAATCACACCTGAGGGAGAATTATTTTGCGAATATGCAGAAAATATTCTTATGCAAGTTAATCGAATGAGACATGTTCCCAATGTTATTAAATCTCGCCAAAACCTATCCATTATATATACCAGTTCATCTTTGTTCTCTAAAGCTATAATTGACTTTCAAAAACAATTTCCCAACACAGAATCTTCAGATATGTTTTTCGATACAGTCGTTGGAAACTCTGTAAAACATGCGATGTCAGGAAACTACCGAATTTCAATTTGTAGTATTTTTTCCTCCGATTTAGAAGAGTACGAACATCTTGCCTCAAAGTATAATCTAACGCTCATAAAAGCCGCCTCTAAAGTCCCAAGTGAAATTCTCATGAGCAAAAACTCCCCACTCTCCACAAAAAAAGAGCTCTGCCAAGATGATATCAAAAATAAAAAATTCGTAATTTACAGTGAATATGAGAGAAATAAATTTTTCTCATCTCTTGATTTTGTGGACAAACAAAACACTCTACTCATGTGCGACCGTAGCGCACTTACTTCTTTCGTTGCTCAGTCTGATCATATTTCCATTCGAATGAAAGAGTTTATGACACAGAATGAAAAAGAAACCTGTGTAAGCTTACCGATGAAAGACTTTGGAGAAACATATGAAATCATCTGCCTGTATTCTAATATCAATCGATTAAACAGCAGAGAAAAATCATTTTTGAAGCATTTCCAAACAACCGTACAAAATTTTTTATATGATAAACTCTAATCATATTTACTTTTTATTTTCATATCGTTTTTTCCAGTATGGTTGGTCACAGATATGACCGAGAAATTCCATAATCGTCAACAGTCCGATATATGAGGTTAGATTTGTTCTGATATCCATGTCTGGAGCTACCTCAACTAAGTCAAACCCTACCACTTCCGAATGGCGAGCTACTTCCGCAAGTGTATCTCTAAGCTCGTTGTACATAAATCCGTTAGGCTCAGCTGAACCGCAACCCGGCACAAGCGATATATCATATGCATCTATATCAATTGACACAAATACCGGCTCGCCTTTAGGTAAAATTTCTGCAACACCCTTAGGGCCAATCTCCTTAAATTCCTTCATTGAAACAACTCTGTTTCCATCCTCGATCGATCCAATTCCGTCAAAACTCCTTATACTTCGAATGCCAACTTGTGTAAGACTTTTAACATGTTTCATCTTTGATATCTGTGTCATAGGGTGACCGTTTGTGTTTTCAAAATTCGGCTCAATTGGCAAATAATCAGGATGCGCATCAAACTGCAACACATGTATAGGTCTTCTATCAAATGCTCGAACTGTTGGATATGTAATAGAATGATCACCGCCTATTGAAATAAGAAGCGCATCATTTTCTATGATTTTTCTTACAGAACTTGTTATTCTATCAAAATTCCCCTCAATATCACAAGGTATTATAGTAACATCTCCAAAGTCAACTATGCTTTTTCTTTTATATTCCTCGACAAGATATTCTTTTTTTTCGTCATAGCTATAAATCCCTTTGCTCGGCATACGCAATGACTGTGCACGTATACTCCTTGGCGCAAAACGCGAACCCGGTGAATATGTGGCACCTTCATCAAAAGGAATTCCCAATATACCTATGGAATACTCTTTGTCCCTAAAATTGCTTTCTAAGTCCACATAAGGAGAACGAATAAATGTGGGTATCCCCGAAAAAGGATATTGATTGTAAAATTTCTCACTTGCCATAATACACCTCTTATTTTTTATGTATTGCATTGATATTTGTTTTCATCATCTATTATATCAGCAACCTTTAATTTAACTATAACACATGGTTTATAATTTAACAAATGTATAATTTTGATATGATATGTAAAAAAACATATACCCAAAGTTTGTTTTTTTGTGGAAAATTCATAAAAGCTATTTATTCCTCGTTTTTTATATCTTCATGGATATCTTGCAAATTAATTATTATGACATGAATTTCACATTTTTTAATCTTATAATTAAATATTATGTTATACATACAACAAGCCGTTGAGAGACATGGGTAATGCCCTAATCCAAATATCTCATTTGCGAAAAAGAGAGTTGCTATACGCACTCTTTTTTTTATGTAAATTCATCTTTCTGTTTACAGCGACTCAAATTTTGAGGTGGGTAGGTTTGAAATTCGGCTTATTTTTATGGTTAATATTATTGTTATATTATAAAATCAATTTGTAGGAAGATAGTGCTTATATTTAATTTAGGGAAAATTGTTCATAGCAACTTTAGCAAAAAGTTTACATTTATAGGTTGTATTTATCCTAATAGTTGAGTATACTATTATCGAAAGGATGGTGACCGATATGATGGTAAACACAAATTCAATGGTTGCAATGAGCGAAGCAAATCAAAACTTTTCAAAAGTTGTACGACTGGTTGATGAAAGCGGAATGGCAGTAATTCTAAAAAATAACAAGCCACGCTATGTGCTTGTCGGATTTGACGAGTACGATGATATACAAAAACTACGAGCCGAGAGGGCACGAAAAATAAACAATACCGCCGATGAGCTTATCAGCGAAAATCTCGAGGCATTTACGGAGCTTGCAAAATGACACTACTAACTTTCGACGAGATAATTAATATTCATAGCAAACTGATTGCTAAAACGGGCGGACATGACAGAATTCGCGACATAGGTCTATTGGAATCAGCAATTGCAAGTGCAAATAATTCCTTTGATGATGTCGAACAATATCCGTCAATTGAAGAAAAAGCAGCAAGGCTCGCCTTTTCTATTGTTTCAAATCACGCTTTCATCGACGGCAACAAAAGAATTGGTGTGCTTGTGATGCTGATGACTTTGAGACTTAATAATGTTGAGCTCGACTTTTCGCAAAGCGAGCTTGTTAAACTCGGTCTTTCAATTGCCGATGGAAGTTGCAAATATGAATGTATTTTGGAGTGGATTTTAGAGCACAGGAAAATGTAGATTCTCTTCAAAAAAATGTTGATAGTTTACAGCGACGCAAATTTTGAGGCGGTGTAGGGTTGGAAAATCGAATTGATACGAATATAAAATCAATGTAAATCTTATAGAATAGACTTGTAATATTTAAGTTAAATCCATCACATTGCGCAGACTAAATAATTCATTTTTAGCGATTCATCAGTATCAATATAAAATATCGACCAAAACTTATCTTTCGCTTTTGCCTTTATCCAACTTTCACTCCAATTCAGCTTTGACCCATATTTTGACCCATTATAGCTTATCATACATCGTACACAGCGTAAACAATGGACTATAAACCTTCGGGTTTTCGCAAATTTCACACCAAAAAGCACCGCAAAGCATTGTATTTACAGGCTTTCAACCCTTGAGCACAGCTCATAACCCGAAGGTCGTTGGTTCAAATCCAGCCTCCGCAACCATAGGAAAGAAGCACTTGATTCTTAAATCAGGTGCTTCTTTTTGTGCTGTTATGATGATTGGGACGAGGCGGAGGGGTTTAAAAATCTGAGGTTTGTGATGCAATTTTCGTGGAAACTCGTGCGAGTTTTCATGCAACTTGCGTGTAAAACACATGGAGTTTTCGTGGAATGTGCATGCAACTCAGATATACCACACCACCCTTCGACCATTCCTTGACGGTTTAAACCATCAGAACACACTCTCCATCCCACATAATTCTTCCTCCATTGAAAAAAGGGCGGTCACCAAATCGGTAACCGCCCTTACTATTCGGTTTTACACCGAAGCCATTAAAGCAACTTGCTTTACTTATTCATTTTCCTATAAATCACAGCCTATTTCATTTCCATAAATCTGTGCATGATTGCCGCTATTTCGGCTCTTGTGGCATTGCCCTGTGGGTTTAGCATTCCATCACTGCCGTTCATGATACCCTTTGCCACTGCCCATTCCATTGCAGACACTGCGTATTCTGAAATCATATCACTGTCTGTAAACTGTGAAAGCATGGTCTGCATAGTCACCGCTGTTGGATTTTCAAATCTGTACAGCATGGTCACAAGTTGCTCACGAGTGATGTTTCCGTTCGGCTCTGTGCCGTCTGAAACTCCCTCTGCAATTGACCAGTCAAGTGCCTTTGAGTACCACATGTCACCGCCTGCAGTGTCAATGCCGTCCATTCTTGCAAGCACTGTCCAAATCATGGCTCTTGTGGCTGTGTCCTGCGGTGCAAATGCACTTTCGCTTACACCTGTCATGATGCCATTTTCATAAACATACATCACATCTCCGTAGTACCACGCACTTTCCGCTACATCTGCAAACGGATTTGCGGGCTCAGTTGTAGGCTCTTCATATGCAAGCATATATATGGAGAAATGGTCTAACCTAAATGTGATTTCTTCTCTATCTTCGTCATACTCTACATCTATTTTCTTCACTATATTTCCATCTTCATCTAAAT
>CAYJIE010000021.1:0-30712 GCA_964370145.1 uncultured Oscillospiraceae bacterium | reverse complement strand
GGCGCTTTCTTGGGAGGAGATTAAATTCTTTGTGGACGGCGTGACCGACTCGCAGATTCCTGATTATCAAGCGGCGGCACTCCTTATGGCGATATATTTTAACAAGATGGACAATCGTGAGGTTGCTGACCTTACAAAAGCGATGGCGCAATCGGGCGATATGGTGGATTTGTCGGGGATAGAGGGAATCAAGGTGGACAAACATTCTACAGGCGGAGTGGGGGACAAAACCACTCTTGTCATTGCGCCAATTGTCGCGGCACTGGGCGTACCTGTTGCGAAAATGAGCGGACGAGGGCTTGGGCACACGGGTGGCACGGTGGATAAATTGGAGAGTATCCCGAATTTTCAGACGGAAATTGAGTCAAAGCGCTTTTTTGAAATTGTAAATGAGCACAAGCTCTGCGTAATCGGGCAGAGTGGCAACATTGCGCCTGCGGATAAAAAGTTATATGCGCTTAGAGATGTTACCGCGACAGTGGACAGCTTTGCCCTCATCGCAAGCTCGATTATGAGCAAGAAACTCGCGGCGGGGAGCGATGCGATTTTACTTGATGTAAAAGTCGGGAGCGGCGCTTTCATGCGCACAGTGGAGGATGCAAAACTTTTAGCGCGCATGATGGTGGACATCGGCAATGCGAATGGCAGAAAGACTGCGGCGCTAATCACGGATATGGATATACCGCTGGGGGTTGGAATTGGGAACTCGCTTGAAGTCATTGAGGCGGTGGAAACACTGTCGGGCAATGGGCCGCAAGACCTCACGGAAGTTTGCGTGGAGCTCGCCGCAAATATGCTAGCTCTCGCTGATGTCGGCGATGTCGAGAGTTGCAAGGCGAAAGTTAAAGAAGTGATTGCAAATGGAAGTGCCTTGAAGAAATTCAGAGACATGGTTGAGGCGCAGGGCGGCGACGCTAGCTATATTGATGATGTGAGTAAATTCGAGCGAGCAAAAGTTATCTTTGAAATCAAAGCTGATAAAAATGGATATATCGGTGAGATGGACACGATGGCAATTGGCAATGCATGTGTAATTTTGGGTGCAGGGCGTGAGACGAAGGCGGATGAAATCGACTTTTCTGCAGGGCTTATGTTGCGCAAAAAGACAGGTAATGCTGTGGCGGTGGGCGATGTGATTTGCGAACTACACACTTCAACGCAGGAACTTGCGAACACCGCAAATGAGGTAATTTGCAAAGCATTTTGTATTGTCGACAAAGCGCCTACTGACACAGCGCTCATTCATGCGAGGGTGGACTGACCATTTATTGCTATGAATTAACACAATATTTAGTTTGACAAATGTATCGATAGGGTGTATGATACATATATGTTGTTTTAAATAAAAAATAAAAAATTTGCAAATTGCGAAACATTTGCAAGCTTTTTTACGTCTAATGTAATTATAAATATGTCATATTACATGGCGCATGAGGCTAGGAGGATTGATTTTGGAGAATAACAAAACTAAAGCGAATGAGGGCGGCATTGGAGTTGCCATGGAAGATCTCGAACAAGAGCTCACGTTTAGCGTGCAAAAGAAGAGTAAGCTTCCGAAAAATTTAGGGAAGATTATTATTGCCCTTATTATAATTGCGGTGCTCGCGGCTTGCTCATATCTGGTATATACCTTGTTTTTCCAAGAGGAAGAAGTGGAGACCATGACGGCGTTTTCTTATGTCGGGGTGCTTGAGCGCAAAATTTCGGGAAATGGTCCGACGATGTCAAAGGACAGGCAGGCGGTTGTAGGGCTTGCTGAGGGCGAAGTTTTAGAAGTTTTTGTACAAGACGGTGACTATGTCGAAGTGGGAATGCCACTTTTTACAGTGAGCGATGTGTCGCTTAGAGAGCAAATGGAAGAAAAAATGGAACTTCTTGAAGCGGATTTAGAAGCGATTAATGAAATATATGAAGAGATTGACGGTCAAACGCTGACAGCGGATTTTGCAGGGAAGACGATGGAAGTCACCGTGGAAGTCGGAGACGAAGTTACAATCGGTAAAAAAGTTGGCTTGCTTGTGGACGACTCTGTCATGAAAGCGACTTTTGATTTCTCCATTGCGTTTATAGATCAAATTGAAGTCGGGGACTTTGCGCAAGTGTCGCTGCCATATAGCATGGCGCTTGTCGATGGTGAAGTAATCGACATTGAAAAAGCGAATAAAATTACAACAGAGGGTGCGATCGTTTTTGAAGTAACTGTGGCTATCGACAATCCCGGTGCATTGACGAAAGATATGGTGGCGATGGTGGCGGTGCAAACCGCATATGGCGAGGCGACCCCTGCGTCACCGTCGAAACTTGAATATATGAGAGAAGAGAATATCAATGCACTCACAAGCGGTCAAGTGACTTCGCTTGAAATGAGCGATCACTATGTCTTTGGCGAAGGTGATGTGCTCATGACCGTGCAAAACGAGGGGCTTTCAGAGAGATTAACTGCGGCTGAGGAGAAACTTGAAGTGAGTCAGTCTGCATATGATGAGCTGTTTGATAAACTTGAGCACTATAATCCTGTGGCTGAAATTTCAGGCACAGTGACAGGAGTGACCATCGCTCCTGGCGATAAATTAAGTGGTGGCTCAAGCGTTGTTATGAATATTTCCGACCTGTCCTCCATGATTATGGAGGTTGATATCGACGAGCGAGATGTGGCGAATATTCAAGTGGGCATGGAAGTCAATGTGAGCTCGGACAATGGCGGTATGTTTATCGGAAGATTTACGAAAATTGCGCTTGAGGGCGTCATGGAGGGATATTCCGGCATGTCAGTTTTCCCTGCGGAAATTGAAATCATGGGCACAGAGGGCGTCATGAGCGGCATGTGGATGAGATATGATGCGGTGGTGAGCAGAGTTGAAAATTGCTTGCTCGTACCTGCAAATGCGATTAATTACACAGAAGAGGGTTCAGTCGTCTTTGTTCGAGAAGTGCTTGACGGAATGACAGAGTCAACGGCACTTGCTCCTGAATTGATTCCGGTCGGTTTCAAAGCGGTCATTGTTGAAGTCGGAGAATCCGATGACTACAATGTACAAATCCTGTCGGGAATTACTGAAAATGTAGAAGTTGCAACCACAGGAATTATTGAAGATCCATATGGCGGTATGTACGGTGGATATTACGGTTGGTAAGGGGTGACTGATGAGCTTAATTGATATTAACAATATATATAAAGTGTATCACCCCGGCGAGGAAAACGAAGTGCGTGCGCTGGCGGGGGTTACGACGAAGATAGAAAAGGGCGAGTTTGTGGCGATACTGGGCACATCGGGAAGCGGAAAGTCCACGATGATGAACATACTTGGTTGCTTGGACGTGCCAAACCACGGTACATATAAATTGGGCGGTGCTGATGTGGGACAGCTCTCGGATAATGAGCTGTCAAAAATCCGCTCGCTCGCCATCGGATTTATTTTTCAGGGTTTTAATCTGGTTAAAGATTTATCGGCGATAGAAAATGTCGAACTGCCGCTTGTATATCGTAATGTGGGCAAGGGGAAAAGGCGCGAGCTTGCAAAAGAGGCACTTGAGCAAGTGGGGCTAGGGCACAGACTGAGCCACAGACCAAGTGAGCTCTCGGGCGGTCAGCAACAGCGTGTAGCGATTGCGAGAGCGATTGCGGCGTCCCCACCGATTATCATGGCGGATGAGCCGACAGGTAATCTTGACTCGAAGAGCGGCAAGGAAATCATGGGGCTCTTGCAAGAGTTAAACAACAAAGGCTCAACAATTATCCTCATCACCCACGATAGAGACACTGCAAATTTTGCAAAGAGGGTGATTGAGCTTCGTGACGGAAAGATGATTCGTGACGAGAAAGTCGGAGAGGGGGTCAAGACACTGTGAATATAGGTCAGGCGTTCCTCATGGCGATAAAGTCCATAAAAAACAATAAGGCGAGAAGCATGTTGACGATGCTCGGCATCATCATCGGCGTTGCCGCAGTTATCACGATGGTCACATTAATTCAAGCGCAAAACCAACTTTGGATTGATCAACTTGAAGCGAATGGCACGAATAAGATTGATATAAACTATTGGTCGCAAAATGACATCTCCTTTGAGATTTATGACCACGCATTGGGCATGACGGATTTAATTATCGGCTTTAGCCCAAGCAATCAGCGCAATAGGCGTGTTGAATATCGTGAGAAATCCGAGAATATTCAAGTGGCATATGGCTCGCATCAATATGATGTCTGCTTTAACTTTGAAATCGAGAAGGGCTCGATGTTTACATATTCCAATGTGGAAGACCGCTCAAAGGTGGCTGTAATCGGCTCTATGGCGAAGGAAAATCTCTTCAACTTTGAAGATCCGATTGGAAAGACAATCACGATTGACGGCGTGCCGTTTACGGTCGTGGGTGTGTTTGAGCAAAAAATGGAAGTGCTAGACGAGTGGAGCGCACGATATTCACCCGACAATGTGGTGGCAATTCCATATACGAATAATCGCATTTTAGATAAGTCGACAGAAATGGATCAATTTGTGGCAGTGGCTAAAGATAGTGAATCTGTCGCTCCGGCTGTCGAAGAGTTCAAGACATTTCTTCGGCCGTTCTTTGCAATGGAGTGGGATTATAATGTATATAGCAATAATGAGTGGATTGAAAGTGCCAATGAGGGAACACAGACACTCAGCTTAATCGGCGGAGGCATCGCCGGAATTTCGCTCCTAGTTGGCGGAATTGGCATCATGAATATCATGCTCGTGTCGGTTACGGAGAGAACTAGGGAAATCGGCATTAGAAAAGCGATTGGCGCAAAGCGGCTTAGCATAGTTACGCAGTTTTTGATTGAGGCGTCAGTCGTTAGTCTTTGCGGCGGTGCAATCGGAATTGCAGTCGGCTCATTTATCTCCGCTGTCATGGGAAAAATCATGATACCCGGTATAGATGTGGTGCTGCCATCACTCGGAATTATGTTGGGTGCCGCAGGCATCTCCGTTGCAATTGGTATTTTCTTCGGATTTTATCCTGCAAATAAAGCTTCAAAGCTCAGCCCGATTGAGGCGCTTCGCTCAGAATAATAAATCGAAAGGATTTTTATATGAAAAGATTAACCAGTTTTTTTCTTGCCCTAACACTTTTGTTAACACCGATGTCGGCGCTTGCGTTTGATGACATCAACGACGAGGAGACAAGAGTTGCGGCGAATACGCTTGCGGCACTCGGTATTGTGAGTGGCTACGGCGACGGACAATATCATCCCAATGACTACTTAAACAGAGCCGCTTTCTCTAAAATTGCTGTAATTGCGATGGGGGCGGAAGACAAGCTGTCTACGAGCAAGAATCTCACGATTTTTGCGGATGTGCTCAGCTCGCATTGGGGCGCACCATATATAAATGTGGCGTCTCGTGACCTTAAGATAATTCAAGGCTTCCCCGACGGTACTTTTAGACCGGAGGAGCCAATCACAAATGCACAGGCGATTACAATCGTACTGTCAATTTTGGGGTATACACCAACTGATGTCGGGCTATACTGGCCGCGCGACCAAATCACAAAAGCAGAGGAGCTTGGACTAATTGAGAGCACAAACATTGATGCCAACGCCTATATGACCAGAGGTGAGGCGGCTGTTTTGCTTGGCAAAATGCTTGTGAGTGAGACAAAAGAAGGCAAGATTTTTATCACGGGCAGCAGCTTTGGCACACTTGCAGAAAATGTTGTTATCACAGCGACCTCGAACACAGACCGCTCGATTCCGGAGGGATATATTACATATGTGTCGGGCAGCACGTCGGCGACAGTTAGCACCCAAATTGATATAGACAATTCATATGTCGGGCAAACTGTAAGCTTGCTTAAAGATTCCTCAAGCAGAATCACAGGGATTATCCCAAATGCCGAACAATATATCGACACCTTTGTCGTGAAGAGTACGGCGCTTGAGGGCATTACTGACACTTCAGGCAATTTCTATCCGATTAGACCGTCAACACCGACAATAGTCGGCGCAAAATTATATGTATATAGTAGCGATTTCATAAATGTAAAGGCAGGAGCGACTGTCAACTTAATTAGCGATGAAAATGACAATCTGCTATATGTTCAAACTTCAGTTTCTGCGGCGACACATGGGTCACATGTGTTAAATGATGGCTACACAAGCACAAACAATCCACTGCTTGATTTTTACAGCACACAGATTGCAAGCTCTGCAACAATTATCAAAGATGGGATCGTCGTTGATGCGACAGCGCTTAGAAAAGGTGATGTGGTCACTTTGAGCTCTGACGAGAAAACAATCTCTGTTTCGGGAGCAAAATTAACAGGTGTGCTAATAGCCGCAACCCCATCATATGCATATGCAGACAATATCACGGTGCAAGGGCACAGCTTTGCGCTGTCAAGCGGATACACACCGAATTTGACACAGTATCAAGATAAAGTTGTGACGGTAAGCGTAGCCTTTGACGGCACTGTCGCTAATATCGCGACGGCTGACGGTGGCGACACCGTGCTTGGTGTTGTTGAGTCAGTCGCAACAGGCACTGCAAAGCTAAAGCTTGAAAGTGGATTTGACATCACGGTTGAACACAACTATATTGATAGCATGGCGGCAGAGCTCGTTGGCAAACTAGTGGAAGTGACAATTAATCCGTCAGGCAAAGCAGGGCTAGTGGCAGTCACCCTCCAACCAAGTCAAGGCACAATCAACTTGAACAGCATGACATATGGCGTGCAGAAGATTTCACCACTCGTGACAATTTATGAGAGAATAAGCGAGCATGGTGACATGCGTCAAATTGAAATTGAGGATATTCGCACCCTTGATGGGATTATCGACGGCACTAAGGTGCTCCACACTGAAAAGAACAATTCGGGGCATATCGTGACTATGGTGCTCGACAATGCGACCGGCGATATGTATAAATATGGTGTAATCACAAGAGTTGACGATGAACAATATTCGGTGAAATATGTCAATGAGAGCGGAACAACGGTTACGACAAGTGGCTCGACAACATCGAAATCGGACATTACCACGGCGGTTGTAAGTGTCAGAACTGGCGGATATGCTGGCTTATACTTTGCACCAACAGGCGAAATTAGAGGCTTTGCGGCGCTAACAAGCATTGGTGAGGCAAGAGTGTCCTCATTTGATGATGATCTTGTTTCTGTGGGCGGACTCACTGTGGAAATTGCAGAGAATACACATGTCTATGACGAGAGCAGAAAATCGTTCATCACAATTGATGAGGCTCTTAAAAACTTCACAGCATTTGAAGTTTATGTTGACAAGACAGTGGACACAGGCGGAATTGTAAGACTTATTGTAGTGGGTATGTAAATGGAATTTAGAGAAGTTACAATTTTAACATCAATCAAAGGGCTTTCGGTATTAACGAAAGCCCTTGAGGCTATTGGCGCAAGTGGATTTGTCATCAATGACCCGACGGATTTTGAAGACTTTTTGGCAGGCACGCAGACGCATTGGGACTATGTTGAGGAATCGCTCATGGACATTAAGGACTCCGTGCCATATGTGAGATTTTACGCGCCGATGCTGGCACAGGGCGACCGATTAATCGAGAACACAAAGAAATATCTAGATGAGCTTCGCTTGCAAGAAGATGCCGATGAATATGGCGAGCTTAGCATGTCGATCAAAGATGTTAAAGAGAGCGATTGGGAAAACAATTGGAAAGCGTATTTCAAGCCATTTAAGGTGGGGCAAAATTTTTATATAAAGCCCTCGTGGGAGACGCTTGACGACAGAGAAGGACGACTGGTGCTTGAAATTGACCCTGCAAGCTCATTTGGCACAGGCACACATGAGACGACAAGACTTTGCCTTGCGGCATGTGAGGATATTATAATTGAAAATAAAACTGTGTTGGATATGGGTTGTGGGAGCGGTATTCTCTCCGTCGGTGCTTTTGCGCTGGGCGCAAAGGAAATTACCCTAGTTGACATCGACGAGAACTGCGCACTCACTTCAAGGGAGAATTTAGAGCGAAACGCTGTGGAGGCGAGCAAATATGAAATCATTTGCGACAGCCCTGATAGATATATAAAGAAATTGCAAGGCAGAAATTATGATGTAATTCTCGCCAATATCGTGGCAGATGTCATCATTGGGCTCGCAAAGGATTTTAAGGCATGGCTAAATGAGGGAGGCACCCTTATTACCTCGGGAATAATTGATGGCAGACAAGATGATGTGGTCAATGCGCTTAAGGCGGCGGGCTTTAAGATAGAAAAAGTGGTGAGCGATAACAATTGGACCTGTGTGGTGGCGAGCTGATTCAATGCCCGTAAAACAACTTATTCGCAAGTTACATTGCTTGCAAGAGTTGAATAATTTGAACAGCGTTTTTTATATGCTTTGGGGCTTGACGGGCAATATTTATAAAAAAGACTTGAAAAAGGGATAATGCTGTGCTATAATGTACGTTGTTGTAAAATAAACGAGGTTACGGTGAGCTGTGACAAGAGTATTTATTGAGGAAAATTTAAGCCAAGGCGCAAAGCATATCCTAACTGGAGATGACGCTGCGCATATTTCCCGCTCATTGCGAATGAGATGCAACGAGCGGCTTATTCTGTGTGATGGTAACTCTTGCGACTGTCTTTGCGTGATAGTGGAGATAAGCAAGAATGAAGTGGTGCTTTTGGTGGAGGAAGTTTGTGAGAACAAAGCGGAACTTCCGATAAAAATTACATTGTTTCAAGCTTTGCCAAAAGGGGACAAACTCGACGATATCGTGCAAAAAGCAACAGAGCTTGGAGCATGTGAAATTGTGCCGATGATAACGGCGCGCTGTGTGTCTAAACCTGATAGCGATGCGTTGGATAAGAAGATTAAGAGATTACAGAGAATTGCAAAAGAGGCGGCAATGCAAAGCGGCAGGGGAATTATCCCCGAAGTACTAGATTGTGTCAGCTTTAAAAAGGCGCTAGAATATGCGAGCGACTGCGATATGGCATATATTTGCTATGAGGAATGTGACGATGCGGTTATAAAGCATGTGGACTGCAAGTCTATTGCTATAATGATTGGTCCGGAGGGCGGATTTACACGAGAGGAGATTGAAAGTGCAAAGGGGCAAGGGGTCAAACCGATTACACTGGGGAGAAGAATTTTAAGAACCCAGACGGCGGGACTTAGTGCGCTGGCAGTGCTTTCATATTTATATGAGTCAAATTGAATTAAAGGGGAGATATGCAGTGGGAAAGAAAGATGCAATTAAACAACGCGAGGATATAAAGAGTTCACGCATGTTGGTATTTGTCACAATGACATTTGCCGCAATCATACTGCTTATGTATTTGTACAGACGAATTGAGTCGATTAGCGGAATACAGGGCTTTAGCGAGCTTTTATATGCGCTCATGGGAGCAAGTGCGGTGTCGCTTGCATGGGGAGTTTTGCGTCTTAGCGGCGCTAAAAATAAGGATAAAGATAAAATTCTTATTTTGCCAACCGTGCATATCGTATTGTCACTGTTTGCGATTGCAGCTTTTTACTTTATCAAAGAATACTATTTAAGCGCAATTCAAATGATGTACTTCATCTTGCCTGTTATCTGCGTTTTATATGCAGTTTCGGTTATATATGGGGCGAAATTGTTTTTGCTGTCATTTTTTCAACTGACAACAGCGGGCGCACTTTTCATCTACTATCAATTGGCGAGTAGCTCAAGATATGCATCTTATATCGTGTTTGCGACTGTGGCGATGGTGGCATATGCGGCGCTGTTTATGGCAGTGTTTATGTACATCAAGAAAAACAAGGGTAAAGTTACATATAAGGGAACTGAGATTGAGGTGTTCAAGCAAAGCGATAAGAACTTGCTGTTCTACATCTCGGCAGCAGTGGTTGCGGCACTCGGTGTTGCATATATGATTTCGCCGACAATGGTGTCATACTACGGATTTTTCGTAATTGGCGGACTCCTTGCGGTGTCAGTGCTGTACTATACATATAGATTAATGTACAGCGAATAGGAATAAAAATTACAAGCTAAGAATATTATGGGAGTAGCGATGTCTACTCCCTATTATATCCCGCCAACAAGCAAGGGATATAATACTGGGAAAATTGGGTCCGATAGATGGGATTGATTTCCGACTATTGGACATGAGGGAGTAGACTTATGTCTACTCCCTTTTTTATTTTTTGGATTATCTCTGGATATAAAAAATGTGGACAGGGGGTAGAATATTTATGGCGACAAAGTGAAAAGCGAAAACGGAGGATTAAAATGAAAAACAGCGAAATGAAGAACAGGGCGGCGAGGCCGCTTATGGTTTTGATTGCATTGGTTGTGATGTTGGCGACGAGCTCATTTGCGACATATGCAGAGCTTGCACAGCTCGACTTACAAGAAGAGGTGACACAGGAGGGGCAGTCAGTTGACTTTCTTTCTGCTGAAAATGTGACGATTATAAAATTACAGCATGAGGCGAAAGCTCCAAGCGTGGACGAAGCGGAGGAGAGCCTTGTATCAGTTGTGGAAAGCGAGAAAACTGAGCCGACAGCAACGCAGGTCATTGCACAGCCTTACAACACGGATGATACAATTACTGTATACATGCATAAGACTGGGGAGAGCGTGACTGTTGATTTAGAAGAATATCTTGTGGGAGTGCTCGCTTGTGAAGTGCCTTACAGCTTTGACGAAGAGGCGCTGAAAGCACAGGCAGTGGCGGCGCGCAGTTACATTATATATAGAAAAGAGAATAACAACGCAAATATGCATCCTAATGGCGAGGATATTTGCACAAATCCGGCGCATTGCCTTGCCTATACAGCGCCAAATGAGTTTAATGCGAAATTCGGGCAGTATAGCGAGGCGGCACTTTCGGCATATCAAGCGGCAGTGTCGGACACTTATGGCGAGATTTTGACATATGAAAGCGAAGTGGCGCTTGCGGTGTTCCACGCCATGAGCGGCGGTGCGACTGAGACGGCGGAGACCGTGTGGGGCTACGACTACCCATATTTGCAGTCGGCGCAGTCGGCAGGAGAGGAGAGCTTTGTCAACTATTCCACGCAAGTGAAGTTCACGAGAGCGGAGTTTGAGGGCATCGCTAGAGCGCTCGGAGCAAGTGACGGCGACATCGCAACAAAGACGCCGATTGAGGTGATAAGTTTCAGCGAGGGCGGCGGCGCTGACAGCGTGCTTATATATGGCGTTGAGATCAGCGGAACCAAAGCGAGGAGTGAATTTGGGCTGAGGACATCGCTGTTTGATGTTGCAATAGAGGAAGATGAGATTGTGTTCACTGTGCTCGGCTGGGGGCACCGTGTCGGGCTTAGCCAATATGGCGCGCAGGCGATGGCACTTGAAGGAAGTGGATATTTGGAGATATTGGGGAACTACTATCTTGGCTGTGAGGTGCAGAGGATAGGATAGGGATTTTTTGTGGGTTATGGGTTTTGTGTAGCCGTCGATGGGGTAAAGCTAGTAGATTTTTGTTTTATGTTGACGTTGGTGAGTAAAGACGATAGTTTTCTTTATGTAGCCGTTGGTATGTGCTATTGAGAGGGTTTGCTGTGTAGCCGTGGGTGAAAAAAGCCATTAACTTTCATTCCTTAACTTACTTTTTTTGGCCGTCAAAAAAAGTAAGGCAAGAAATGAAAACTAACGTCTTTATGCACCAATGGCTACAAGAAAAAAACCAACAGCTTTATTCATCAACGGCTACACCCCCTACCTCCTACCCCCAAGCCCACTTATATTTCCAATATTACAGTTATGTTACAAAGCCGAAACATTACTTGCTTTTTCTGCCCCTATGCCGTATTATGGTAAATAAGCAGAATAATCCCATAAAGTCCACGGACTGGATGAAGCTGAACCACACCGAAACGGTGAGCATATGCAACGGTTCAGAAGAGGTCGACATTCACCGAGGAAGAAACTTTAGACGGGACTTTCTCATTTAATTTAACGGAGGTATTGTACAATATGTATAATCTAAAAAAACTACTTTCATTGACACTTGCATTGACAATGGTTCTTGCAATGGCAGTGACAGCATTTGCTTTTGACGACGTACCAGAAGATTACGAGTACGCTCAAGCGATCAACCTAAGCGTTTCACTTGGCATCGTAGCAGGTATGGACGATGACACATTCGATCCAGACAGCGCAGTAACACGTGAGCAATTCGCTAAATTCGCTTATGTTCTTATGACAGGCGAAGATGATGGCGCTGGTCTTTATAGAGACGGAACAGATCCATTCCCAGACGTTGAGGCTGAGAGATGGTCAGCTGGATACATCAACTGGGCTAAAGAGCTCGGCGTAATCAGCGGTCGTGACACAGGTCTATTCGATCCTACAGCTCCTGTAACATTTGCTGAAGCAGCAAAAATGTATGTAGTAGCTCTTGGATACGATCCTGCTAACTACTCATACCCTGCAGGTTTCATTTCACAAGCTCAAACACTAAAAATCTTTGATAACGTAAGTGGTTACGGTCTATACTCACCAGCATCAAGAGGTCAAGTCGCTCAAATGACTTTCAACGCTCTTTATGCAGAGGCTCCAAGACTTGGAACATACACTTCAGCTATCACAGGTTCATCAGCAGCTCAAATCCTTATCTACACACCACTACAAGCTGCATTTGATGTAGTTGAGGTTACAGCTCCTATCGTTCTTCAAGGAACAAGCACATTTGCTATGGGCCAAACATTCACAGGCGACTACCAAATTCAACTTGGTGGATACACAGTGACATCAGGCACATCAAGCGTAACATACGGTGCTGGTACTTTTGAGTACATGGCTGATGTTGATCACCTTGTAAACCAAGGCGTGAGCGTGTTCTACAAAGACATGAAGGGCACACCAAACGGCCTTGACGTTGGCGACGTAATCGTTGACATCCAAGCTCATGACACATCAGCTGTTTACGAGTTTGCTCCAAACAAAGTTTCAGAGCCAGTGGCTGGAAACAACAACCAAATCAAATTCACAACAACTGACGATGTAACTTACACATTCCCATGGAACTTCGGTACAATGGCGAATAACACTGATGACAACATCATCATTAACACACTTGGCGAAATCCAAGGTGGATCAACACAACAAGTTCTTGAGACAGAAATGGACAATGCTACAGGCTACATGTACTACGCATTTGACAATGACGGTAAATACGGCATTGACGTAATCGTGGTTGAAGAGGCTGTAACAGCTCAAGTTGCTGCTCTTACAGACAGCAAAGTTTCATTCACAAACATCGACCTACCAACAGTTAACAACACAGGTAATGCTAATGTTACAGTTGGACTAAAATCAATCATGTCAAATGACGTATACAAATACGAAATTGCTGATGATGTTGAAGTTGGTGACTGGGTTTATGTTACAAACAGAAGAGCTTACACAGAGAACAACACAACAGAAGAAATCTGGACTGTTGAGCTAGCTAATGGTCTTGACAGCGCTCTTTACAACAAAACAACAAACAACAAACACTACTTTGATAACACAGCTTACACAAATGCTGAGGGAATCAAAAACGGTCATTATGTTGCGACTTCAGGTCAAAACAGATATGTAGGTAACACATTTGACGTTGTTCTTAACAGAAATGGTTACATTGCATACCTAGAAGAAGTTATCGATGCTGGTATCGCTAGAAACAGCAACTACCTAATGATCACAGATATCAACCAATCACTAACAGGTGTTAGCGGTGGTAATGCATTCTACAAAACAACATCAATCGATGTTCTTTATGCAGACGGCACAACAGCAACACTTTCAATCCCAACAAACCTAAAACTAGGTTACAACAACGGCGCAGCTTACGGAATCTATGACACAACAGGTGTTAATGATAAAGTAAACAACGTTAATGTTGGTGCGGTTCCAAACACAACAGCAGTTGCTTATGCAACAGCTCTACCAGCAACATGGGATCACAACCTAGAGACAAGAGTTCTACAAGTTGGCGGTATCTATGCATACAATGTAGATGGCACAACAGTTAAAGAGCTTCTAACACCTGACTATGTTGCAAGCATCATTGCTGAGTACGATAGCGAAGCTTATGTAGCAGCAGGTACTCTATCATATGATGATAACAAAATGCTATTTGGCGGCGTAAACTCATTCTCAGGCAATGATATTGATGTTTACTCAACAGTATTCGTAGAGTACAATGTTGGTTCAGGCAGCAAATACACAGTTCTTGCAGGTGATGACCTAGAAGGATTCGCTACAACAGCTAACTGGATTGCAAACGAAGGCGTATCAGAAGAGAACTATGTTTCTGTTATGTCAATCGAAGGTGCAGCAACATCAGCTCCTGACAAAATCGAGAGCACAACAGGTCTTCTAATCGGTGCAACACAATCATACGACGTAGATGGTTATGTTTATGAGTTCGTTGCAATGATCGACGGCGAAAAAGTTACACTTTACAGTGAAGTTCTTTCAACAAACAACACAGCATCATTTGACGTAATCACAAACAGCACAAAAACAGGTGGTTACAGAACATTCACACTAAACAGCAAAGGCCTAGTTGAATCAGTATCACCAGCGGAACAACTACCAGCAGGCTCAGGAAACAATGGTATCGGTGCTGTAACAGGTACTCCATCAGCTGCATCAGCTAACAAATTCCAAACTGTAATCATCAACAGATTTACAGATGCTGGAAACATCGTTGCAATTGACGCTAACAGCGGTACAATTCCAATGACTTACACACATTCAACAGCAACAAGCACAGGTAACTACTCAATCACACAAGCAGCTCTTAACGCACCATCATCATTTACAGCTTCTGTAAGTGACAATGTTAAGTACTACATGGTTGACGCTCTACCTGTAACAACAGTAACAGACGTGAAAAATGCAGGTACAACTGCAATTGGAATGTCAAGCTACGGTGGTGTAATCTCTGACAGCGTTACAATTGAGACAACAGCACAAGGCATCGTTCAAATGATCGACACTTCTATTGCTCAATCTGGTTCAGTTGTTTACTACGCAGATGTTATCTACGGAGATAACGCATCTAACCCAGAAGTAGTAGCAGTTTACTACTATGCACACCCAATCATTGTTAAATAATTAAACTTAGGTTTAACTAGATAACAAACACAAACGCAATGAAAATTGCGAAAAAAGGAAGTCCTTCGGGGCTTCCTTTTTGTTGTGTGGGGAAAAGGGTAGGACAAGCTGTAATTTTTCGGAGAAAGAGGGAGTGGCGAGGGGAAGAGCGTGCAAAAAGCGGAGAGGTGGAAGTGGACAAGGTGGTGCAGAAATTGCAGAAGGTTGGAGAGTAAGAGAGAGGGAAGAGCGTGCAAAAAAGCGGAGAGGTGGAAGTGGACAAGGTGGTGCAGAAATTGCAGAAGAGGGGCTAATAGATAACAGATTATCTGCGGTACTATAACAAACACATTCTCTGCGATATATAACCAACACATTATCCACAAGTGGATAATGTGTGGATATTCCAATGCGTGATTTCCTTTATAATAGAATCAAACAAGAAAAGGAGATTACAAAATGCCAAACAAAACAGAGAACTTTAACTTAACACTGCCGACAGAACAGGACATTTACAATGTCGAAGACTTTAATGACAACTTCACCACGCTTGAAAATGAAATTGTTTCTCGTGAGCAGAGCATGAATGCAAAAGTAGAGGACAATGATGAGAACATCAACAATCGCCTCACCGAGGCGAAAGAGAGCCTGCAAACATTGATTGAGAAAAACCAGTCGGTGCTAAAGGAAATCGACCACAGCATGTATTGCTTAATGCAGTCGCAATACGCGCCAACGACGACACTGCGACAGCAATTAACAAGAGGGCAAGGGGCGAATTTTAATACGGCGGCTAGCCAAGAGGGATTTCGTCAGCAACCTACACAGTCCAATGACACAAATCAACTTTACATGGAGATGACAAATCACATGGAGGAGATTCCGCTTGGAGCGACATATAATTATGACATCGTGACAGATGTAAGTTTCTCAATACCACTTGTGCAGACATTACCGACAGGAAGCAAAATTAAATTAAAATTTTTTGCAAGGGGCGAGGCGTATGTTACATCGGGCAATATGACAATTGGCGGTGTCGGAACTGTTCAATTTGGATTGTCTGCACAATACCAAGAGATTGTCATTGAGAGAACACTTACAAGCGCCGTAAGCTCAATTGATTTGCATTTCTACACCAGTGGTTATAATGTCTATTTAAAAGGAGACAGCTCCGCTCCTGCCGCAACGGCACTGTGTGGCTCTCTCTCGGTACCAACGGGGAAAAGATTGCAAGACAGCCTGCCTGCAAATGCACAAAGCCTTGCAGTGAGTTTTGACGAGGCGCGCCTATACATGAAATGCAGTTGTGGCAGTGGCGAGAACATTGTGCCGCAAATCACAAAGAACAGCGGCGCAACTTGGCAGGACTTCACGCTAACAGACAGTTTTGCACTAGCTGACGGCACAGAGGAGCGCATATATACCGTGCAAAATCTGGTACAGGGCACAGGCTATCAAATGCGATTTAACTTCTCCCGCACAAGTTATAACACCACACCGAAATTATATAGATATTGCCTTGCAGGAAACTATGCGTAGTGGAATCTGCAATAAAAAGAAGACTTTTTAAAAGTCTTCTTTTTTCGTAAATCCGTGAAAGTATGTGAAAATAAGTAGCTATTTGTATTGACAAATATGCATTTTTGTTATAAAATATTAATATATTTTCTTCTTGGGGGTTTTATGAAAAAGATTACATCGATTCTAGTTTTATTCGTGCTTGTTTTTACAATGGCAATGCCTGCAATGGCGGCGGATAAGATGTCAGCGATTAGCATAACATTGACAAAGATTGATGGCGATGGCGCCACAGTCACGGACAAGATGGGAAGAGAACTAAGTCTTAAAGATGGTGCGCGTATCGTGTCGGGATATACAATTACGACGGATAGCAAGACGACTGTTTATCTTGCGCTGGACAACAAGACTTCAATTGCGATTGAGAAGAATAGCGTTGTGACAATAAATAAAAAAGGTAGCAAAAATGAAGTTTATCTTGAGTCAGGGGAAATTGCGGCGAATGTGTCGGAGAAACTCGCAGGCTCGGAGGAGCTCAACATAGCTACTTCAAATATGGTTATGGGAGTGCGTGGCACGACGGTGTCAGTAACTAAACGTATAACTAGAACTGTGGACGAAAATGGAAATGCAGTTGATTCAACAGTCACAAAAGGCGTTGTATATACAGGTGAAACTGAGATCAAAGCAGTGGGCGAAACACTTCCCGTCAGCGGCGGTTTCATGATTGTCATCGGTGAAGTGCAAAGCGAGGGCGAAGATGGCGATGAGCCAAGTACGGAAACAGAGGTGGTTACATTGATGATCGATTCAGAAGATGTGAGCTCGTCAATCGCTGACTTCGTTGAAAATGATAGTGAGCTAAGCGAAGAGATTGCGAATAGACTTAATATCACAACAGGCGAGCTAGATGAACTGCTTGGAGACCTTGCGACAGCTCTTGAAGAGGCAGAGGCAGAAAAAGCGGCGGCAGCTGATGATTTGAAGAAAACCGCAGAAGACGAGAAAACCGTCGCAAATGTAAATAGAGATACTCCACCTGCTGATGACGATGACACACCAGCACCGATACCGACACCGACACCTATGACGCAAGAGCAGTTTGATTCATTACTGGCGACATATTCACAAAGTGGCGGCACGATTGACCTTGCCGGCGCAACAGTTGGCTTAAGTTCAAACGTGAATATTGCGGCAGGCAAAAATGTGACTATATCGGGCGGCACACTAGAAGTTACAGAAAGCAGAACCGTTACAGGCTCACTTACACTTGATTGCACAGTTAATCTAGCAGAAAATGTAACAATGACATATGGCTCATAAGAATTTATAAGAATTGTAATAAGGAAAACAGCAGAGAGAAATCTCTGCTGTTTTTTTAGATGAGATTTAATTGCATAGCAAGGGTAGAGTTGCGAAAGAAGGGGGGCATGGGGCGGAAACATCAGGTTTCCCCCCAGTTTAGAGCAAAGCATTTGCTTTGCGGATAATCCCTCGCAAGGGGTTTTAGAGCCAAAGAATTTGGCGCTAAAACAGCAGAGAGAAATCTCTGCTGTTTTTTGCTTAGAATAGATTTAATTGCATAGCAAGGGTAGAGTTGATTCTACTTTGCTAGTCGGTATTCTAAATTCTCATATATCAACGCTGTGCCAACTTCGATCTCCATAGGTAGGAAGAACAAAGCGACTGTGTTCTCAATGCCGCTGTCGGTGACCAAAATCGCATAGTCGCCGCTTATATCTTTGACGGTGTAGTTTACTCTATCAAGCATATAACACCCTCTAAAGAATGAGCAGTTCTTTTGTGCTCTTCGTGATATTTTCGCAACCGTCTGCTGTGACGATGATATCATCTTCTATGCGCACGCCGAATTTGCCTGGGAGATAAATTCCCGGCTCGATAGTCATGAGTGCGCCCTCGGGCACTTCACCAACATATGGCGGTGAAAAGCGTGGATTCTCATGCACTAAAATACCAAAGCTATGTCCAAGGCCATGCCCGAAATTGTCGCCATATCCAGCGTCGGTGATTATATCTCTCGCGACCTTGTCGATATCACAGCCACGCAAATTTGGGCGTATAGCCGCAATTGCCGCAAGCTGTGCTTCGAGCACTTTGTTATACACCGAAAGCATTTCAGGCGTCACACTTCCAATTGCGACTGTGCGAGTCATATCGGAGCAATAGCCGCCAAATTTTGCGCCAAAGTCCATGGTTAAAAAGTCGCCATTTTCAATAACTTTATCTGTCGCCTTGCCGTGAGGAAGTGCGCTGTTTGCCCCCGAAACGACGATGCAGTCAAAAGCAAGCCCAGTGGCACCATTTCTGTATAGCGACATAATAAGCTCGGTTTCAACCTCTTTTTCAGTCATACCAACCTTGATGAATTTAATTATATCAGCAAAAGCCGCATCTGTAATCGACTGCGCTTTTCTAATTAGTGCAAGCTCTCTCTCATCTTTGACAATACGAAGATTTGTGGCAAGAGCACCGACAGGGACAAGCTCGACACCTTCAAATTTTTTCTCCATCATCTTGTGCTGAGCATATGTCGTCACGCTCTCCTCAAAACCAAGCCTTGCAATTCCAAGCTCTTGTATGCAACTTGCTATATCCCCAATAACATTGGTGCCGCATTTAACAGCTCTCATATGCGAGACCTTCTTTTGCACTTCCTCTATATAGCGGAAATCTGCGATATAGACAGCCTCTTTCTTTGTTATGAGCAAGGTTCCGTCTGTGCTCTTAAAACCCGAGAGGTGGAAGCGGCTCTCATTGTTTGTGACAATAAGTCCGTCGATATTAAGTTTGTCAAAGCCTTTTACAAGTTTCTCAATACGCTCTTTCATGCTATTCTCCTATTTCAAAATTATTTTTTCGAAAAATCTCTTAATCTTAAAACTTAGCCATGGCTCAAGCTTAATCGGCTCCACCATGATGGAAATCATACCGGCATTATTCGCACCGAGGATATCCGTGAAAAGTTGGTCGCCAATCACCGCCATTTCAGAAACCTTCAGTGAGAGTGCGTCCGCAGCCTTCAAAAAGCCACCCTTACGGGGCTTGCCCGACTTATATGAATAGTAGTAGCCAAATTGTTCGTTGAATTCGGTGACTCTTTCTTTGTAGCCATTGGATACAAAGCAGATTTTGATGTCACGAGCCTCGACCGCCCTAATCCATTCGATATTCTCTGCTGTGGGCTGGTGCTCACCGTAGAAAACCAAGGTGTTATCGATATCGAGGACAATTCCCTTTATACCCAGTGACACCAAAAAATCTGCGTCAATATCATATATGCTCTTAAACCTATACTTCGGCAAAAACATGCTCTTTCTCCCTCTTCGGTCTTGCTACAAGGCGATGGATTTTCGCCCCTTTACCAAGCCAGTTTTCTTCATATTCAGTCATAACATTCCACTCAGGATTGCCGTTCTCATGCAGGTCGAAGGTGCAGTCAATCAGCTCCCAACCAGCACTTTTTAGTTGGCGCAGTGAAAATTCAAACAGGGGTTTGTTGTCTGTCTTAAAGCAGAGCTCACCCGTTTCAGAGAGCATTTTTTCATAAATGCTTAGAAATCCGGAATATGTCAATCGTCTCTTATATTGCCCTGTTTTTTTCCACGGATCTGAGAAGTTAAGATAAATCCGCTCCACTTCGCCCTCATTGAAAAAGCCAAGAAGTTCTCTTGCGTCAAGGCTTATATATAGCAAATTATCGAGCTCAAGTGGCAGTGCCTTCTCACATGCCATGACAAGGACGTCATTGACCTTCTCTACGGCAATTAAATTCACATGGGGATTATTCGTCGCCGTACCAATTGAAAATCGCCCTTTTCCACAGCCGATTTCCACATGCAGTGGGCGTTCTTTGTTAAAGAGCGTCTTTGCCTGCCCTTTTTTATCTTTTATATCGTCTTCGCTTATCAGTATCTTAGAAACGGCGTCAAGCCTTCTATCTAAATTTGGTTTTCTTCGAACTCTCATGTCATATCCTTTGCATTATTCGATATTTATGCGGTTGCATTTCCTTCGCTTTTTTGTATCAATCCTTTTTTCTGCCACTTCGTGCCCAGCAATCTCAAATTACACATGATTGCGGCAAATGACCAACCGATTGGAATTGCCCAGATGATTCCGTTTGCGCCAATCTCAGGGATAGCTGACAATGTGTATGACGCTACAACTCTAATCATGAGGTTTATAACCGCCATAACCATTACATAGAAAGCGTCACCCGCACCACGCAAAATTCCGGCTGAAAGGCTATATGTTGCAAACAGGAAGTAGAAAAGACAAAGAATGCCCATGAATTCCGCGCCCTGTGCGATGATGTCGGTCTTTTCAGCTTCAACGAAAAGTGTAATGAAGAAGTCACCAAAATTTAAGACTATCAAGGCTGTCACAGCGCTGAAGGCGCCCGCAATCATAAGGCTCTTCATATATCCACGGACAACCCTGTCCATCTTTCTTGCTCCAACATTTTGACCGGAGAAAAATGACAGCGCATTGCCAAGATTGACAATGGTAATAGTTGAAATGGTATCTATTTTATTCACAGCGATATATGCTGCCATTGTTGCCGTACCAAAAGAATATACAAGACTTTGCACGGAGAGAAAGCCCACTGACAATAAGCTTTGTTGCAGAGCAGTTGGGCCGCCGATTTTAACCATTTTCTTTGCAATTATCTTGTCAAAGACAACATCTTTCATGCTAAATCTAAGCAGTGGAACATGCTTATAAATATAGATGATTTCTATTGTAGATGCCAAGGTTTGAGAGATGACTGTCGCATAGGCAGCGCCTGCAACGCCCCACTCAAACACAACAACAAACAAAATGTCTAGAACCAGATTTGTCACTGTCGCAATTATTACTGCGTATAGCGGTGTTTTTGAATCGCCAATCCCACGAAGTATATTTCCAAGCGTATTGTACAAAACTACAAGTGGGGTCGATGCGAACATTATTTTAAGATAAATTATCGCATTGTCATATATATCAGGGGTCGTGCCAAGAAGTGTTAGCAGTGGCTCTGCTACTAGCGAGCCGACAACGACAAGGATTAGAGAGGCTGCGGATGCCAAAATTAAAGCTGTGGTGACAGCACGTCTTAATTGCTCAATGTTGTGAGCACCATAACTCTGACTTACAAGCACGGCGAGACTTGTGGTAATTCCCATGACAATGGAAAGAACCAACATGAGTGGCGCTTGACTGGCACCCACCGCCGCCATTGCCGCTTCGCCGACATTCTGTCCGACCACCATGGCGTCAATCATGCTGTAAAGTTGTTGAAAAAAGCCTGCGAGCATAAACGGAATTGCGAATTTCAGTATCAGTTTACCCTCGGGGCCCTCTGTCATATCGTGCAAAATTACTTCCCCCTTAGAACCCAAATTCATATAAATTTAACAATAGGCGTTCTTACATTATAACAAATTTTGTGATATAATACAATAAGAAAATCAAAAAAATATGTGTTGAGGTTAATTTATGAAGAAATTGAGCGAAAATATAAAGAAACGTAATGAAATCAGTGATGATTACAAATGGCGTCCCCAAGATATCTTTAAAACTGACATGGATTTTGAGGCGGCGCTTCAAAAAGCAAGCGATATGAAAGAGTTGCTTGCGGCGTTTAGAGGGGAGCTGTCAAAGGGCGATAATTTAATAAAGACGCTGGAGACATATGCAAGTTATAAAGAGATGATGGCGGACATTTTTTCATATGCAAATTGCAACAGCGATGTTGATATGAAAAATGCCAAGTACAAGACCATGGTGGCGAAAGTGAGCTCCATCGCTGTGGAAATCAGCTCCGCTTTCTCCTATTTTGTGCCAGAGGTCATCGCCATGGGTGAGCAGGCGTCGGCATTGGTAAAAGGCAGCATATACGAATTTTTTATCTACGATATTTTGCGTATGAAAGAGCATGTTTTAAGTGAGGGCGAGGAATATATTCTCTCGCTGGCAAGTGAAATTACGGAGAGGGCGGGAGATGTTTTCTCCGACTTAGAAAATGCCGACATGAAATTCGGATATGTCAAAGACGAAGATGGCATTGAGGTTCAAATCACAAATGGACGCTTTGTCAGCTTGCTTATGAATGATGACAGGCGAATTAGAGAGGAGACTTTCAAGTCCTATTATAAAGAGTTCGAGGAACACAAATACACCTTAGCGGCGCTGCTAAATAGCCATAATTTGAAAAATAAATTTCTAAAAACCGCAAGGAAATATGAGAGCTCGCTTGAAATGTGGCTTGCTGAGACGGATATTCCCACAAAGGTGTATCACAATTTGATTGAGAGCGTGGAGGCGGCATTGCCGAGCTTTTACAAATATATTGAGTTGCGCAAAAAGCAAATGGGAATTCAAGACTTGCATATGTATGACATGTATGCGCCTATTGTGGAAAACACATTCAAGGAAATCACATATGAGAACGGCAAAGAGCTTGTAATAAAGGCGTTTGCACCACTTGGCGACAATTATGTCAAGGTGATAAAAAGTGCTTTTGCAGACGGCTGGATTGATGTATATGAGAATGAGGGCAAGCGCAGCGGTGCATATTCAAATGGTAACAGCACGATTCACCCGTTTATCCTCTTAAACTATAACAGTACACTCGACGATGTGTTTACACTCGCTCATGAGCTCGGGCACGCAATGCATTCCTATTACTCAAACAAGACACAGCCGACCTTATATAAGAACTATGGCATATTTGTGGCGGAGGTTGCGTCCATTGTCAATGAGACCTTGCTAACGCTCCACCTCCTTGATAGTATCGAGGACAAAGCGGTGTTAAAATATGTGTATAATCACTATTTAGAGAGCTTTAGAGGGACGATGTTCAGACAGACAATGTTTGCTAAATTTGAACTCTTGACACATGAAATTGTCGAGCGAGGAGAGGCGTTGACCCCTGATTTGCTTTGCGAGAAATACCAAGAGTTAGTCAAGCTTTATTTTGGCGAGGGAGTTATTATTGACGAGGAAATAAATATGGAGTGGTCGCGCATTCCGCACTTCTACTATGATTTTTATGTGTACCAATATGCAACGGGATTCGCTGCGGCACAGGCGATTGCTAAGAATATTTATGAGGGTCGGGACGTGGATAAGTATATTGAGTTCTTGTCAGCAGGCTCATCTTTGCCGCCGACAGAGGCGCTGAAAATCGCAGGTGTGGATCTTACGGATAGTAAGCCGATTGATGCGGCTTGCGAGCTGTTCTTGCAAATGGTCGAGAAAATGACAAAACTCTGCGAGGAGTAAAACTGAATTTGCGTGAGGGCATTTTAGAGATAATTTGAGGCGATGTGACTGGTGATTGGCAAAGAGAATTGAAAGGGTCCAATGTCATGCACTGACGACGCACAATTAAGGCGGCGCGCATGGTCATGACCACACATAGTCACGCCCATAAATGGTCGGAAAATTAAAATGGCACATGGCAAGACGGATACAGTTGACGGCAGATAATACCAAAAAAAGAGGGGAGACCCCTCTTTTTTAATTATAATTATTTTATTATGACGCCATCATTTGTCTTATACAATTCATAGAAATCGTTGATTGGCATTGGCTTTGCAAAGTAATAGCCCTGTCCATAGTCACAGCCAATGGCGTTGAGAACTTCCCGTTGCTGAGCATCTTCAATCCCTTCAGCTAGCGATTTCGTATTATTAAGTGATTTTAGGAGATTTACCGTGTATTCGAGAACCAGCCTTTTGCTCTTGTCCTCGCAAATATTGTCCACAAGGCTCTTGTCGATTTTTATCACGGAAAATTCCATTGAGGTCAACATGAGCAAGTTTGAATAATGCGCACCAAAATCATCAAGGGACACTGAAAATCCTCTCGCCTTTGTCTCGTTCATGCGCTTGCCCAAAATTTGATGATCCATTTTTCCAGAACTTTCGGTTATCTCAATATCAATATGATCGAGTGGCACGCCATATTTATTGCAAATACACTCAATTTCGTCAATGATATCATGCTCCATGAAGGTGACCCTCGACATATTGACGGCAATCTGGATATGATCGCCGCTCTTCATCCAAGTTGCAATAGACTTGCAGGTTAGCTCAAGCACGAACAGGTCAAGATGGCGCATTGCGCCTTCTCGCTCGTAGAGTGGGATAAATTTGTCAGGCGGAATAAGTCCGCCGTTGACGTCAAAACGTCGCACCAATGCTTCGCCACCAATGATTTTTCCAGTCTTAAGTTCGACTTTAGGTTGGATAAAGACAGTGAAACTTCCGTCATCAATGCTCTTTATAAGCTCTTTTGCCATGATGGAATTGCGGTCATTTCTGTTGGTGAGCATGCTTTTATAGTAGCTTTGTTTTTCAACATACATAAGCTCATCGGTGTAGCCAACTTCTTTTAGCACATCGATTTTGCCCTGCTTCCATGTGCTGCCGATTGCCACATTGCATTTTGTGTTACCCCGTACAAAGTTGCGCAGAGCACTCACTTTTTCCTCAAAATATTTTTCTTCAAAATTTGGGCACAATGCAATGAACTCATCCCCACCGGCACGGAAGACATTTTCGCCTAAAAATGAGCGTAGTGCCTTTGCCGTTTCGATGATCACATAGTCGCCGTAGTCATGCCCATATTGGTCATTCGCCTCTTTTAACCCATTGATGTCAGCAAAAACAATTCCGAGCTTTGTCGGGGGCGTTGTCTCAAACTCACCTAAAAGCTCAATATACTTATTGCGGTTATACAGACCCGTGAGTTTGTCTTGATAGCTGATGTCCTCAAGCTCTTGTCTAAGTCTTCTCTTCGTCAAGTCGTCGTGGACGAACAGAGAAACCGAGCGCAAGAGAGAGGGGTTGTCAACGCTCTTTGTCGGGTTGTCAACACCGATGAAACCCACGATTTCGCCCTGATCTATAATCGGTGCAGCGATGAGTGAGTCAATCCCTTGACTCTCCAATGTTTCATATGTCTCAGAGCCTTTTTCCACATCACGCTCCAGCGAATTTATAAAAAACTCGCCAAACTGACTAAAGCAGTCAGTCCATGGTTTAATCAGCTCAAGGTCGATGTTTTTCAACATGGCAATGGCGGACGTGCTTATATCTCTACACCATTCGTATGTATTGTTCATAGTGCGTGTTGCAAGGTCAAACTCAAATATATATGAGCGGTCAGAGGCGTAATAGTCGCCGACGATTGCAAGGAGCTTATTAAGTGCTTCGTCTGTGCTCACTTCTTCTGAAAGCGTTTGGACACAGCGAATGAGGGTCTCCTCCGTTGTTAGTTTCGAGGTCAGCTGTGAAATTACCTCACGGTCATTCGTGTTGTCGGCGGCAATTTCCATGCGCACATATTTACCTTTATAGGGGACAAGGGTGTCGACCAGTGAAAAATATTTTTTTAGTGGTTCATTGTAAATTTCCCACACATGGTTCTCGCCTGCCTTAAGCAGGTGGTTCGTGCAGAATTCACAGGGCTGGTCTTTGCCTTGTAGAAACTTATAACATTTCGTGCCAAGATACTCACTCTCGTCTTTGACACCGAATAATTTCATGGCTGTATTGTTTAGATATAGCAAATCGTAGTTTTCTATATCAGATAGATAGCAGGTGAAGTCCATGGTATCCATGGCAATGCCAGCATAATCATTACGCAAAATCCAAAACCTCCCCATCCGCCACAACGCTCAAGTTTATGCGGATTTATTTTTATTTATTTGCTAATTTCGATTATAGCATATCTTATCA
The DNA here is from genome assembly GCA_964370145.1 of uncultured Oscillospiraceae bacterium. Taxonomy (GTDB): domain Bacteria; phylum Bacillota; class Clostridia; order Oscillospirales; family Feifaniaceae; genus CAYJIE01. The sequence continues at coordinate 4,404 of CAYJIE010000021.1, read as the reverse complement.
AGCAAATCAACAAAAAATTAAAGCATGATCCTATTGATTTCGTGCCGTGCATTATGTGTGTCCTCGCCAACTAATCCAACAAGGCAGTGTTGCTTTGTGTGCTGATCATACATAATTTCCTTAATCAGCCTAAAGCCTTTGATTTTTCCTGTGCTTGCAACATGTGTGCGCGGACCTGTACACAGATGCACGGTATCGCCGATTTTAACATGCTTGTCATCAATATAGCTAATTGACAAGTCTTGTGCAATTAATTTGTTGACATCTTCCTCTAGCTTTTCGATGTCAATCTCGGGCTTCGTTGGGAAGTTGATTAAAAAGCCGTGGCGAACATCGCCATGTGTCATCAATGATTCCACTTCGCTCGGTAGGGACAGTTCCACTAAATCCTCGGCGGAATGCGCCATTTTGCGATATACAATGGAGTGGAGCACGGAGTCTGCAATATCCTGTGGCTTTGGTCCAAACAAAGTGGGGCGTGTCACGATGATTTCTGCACCGACACCTACCAAGAGATTTGCATTTCGCCCGAGATGCGGAAATATCAGTTCAAAGTGCTCGACAATTACACGTTTTTTTGCTTCAATCGCCGCCTTGATTGCATCGACTATCTCAAAAATTTCAGAAAAAGCCAGTTCAAAGCGGATATCAATATGATAGGTATGTGGCTTAAAAAAACCGCCGCCATCGAGATCGAACAGGGGCAGTGGGCGAACATTCACGCCCTCGTCGTCATTTGTGAGCTCAAGCCCTGGAAACATCCCCTTTATTATCATGCTCTTACCCGAGCCTGCTTCGCCGATGACTCCGATGAGCAAATCGCTGGGCGTTAAATATTGTTGTGCGATGTCATTTCCAAGCTGATACATACGCACCGAGCCACGTGGGGCGAAGAAAACAGAAAAAAGATGTGTGTTAACCATAAGTCCTCCTTGAAATTTGATACAAAATGTATATTTATATGTAAATAAGGTGATATGTAGTGAGTTTTGGGCACTATGACAAAAAAGCGGCATTGGATAGCCAATACCGCTTTTTTTACTACATCACTTTTGACAAAGCGAGTATTCTCTGCATTTCGTTGTAAACAATCATATAGCCCTCGTCAACGCCCATACCTGGTTTTGCGAGAATTTGGTCAGGTTGGGTTGCCATTGCACAAGCCACGCAAACTTGCGCTGAACGCTCGGTTTCGTTGCAGGTGCCGCCTTGATATGCGCCGATGCCACGCTCTTTACAATAGAGCACTGCTTCGATGGTGTTGTTTATGCCGCCAAGGTCAGGTGTTTTGATTTGGAGCATATGCCCTGCTTTTTTGTCAGCAAAATCCTTGATGTCCTCAAGTGTGTTGCACCATTCGTCCGCAACAATTTCAGCGTTGATGCCCTTGCTGTCAATAAGAGCGGTGAGTGCCGCAAGAGCCTCAATTTGACCCTCTTTGCCCTCAACGTCCATTGGGCCTTCAATGCGCAACTTAAATGGCGCCGCTTTTTTTGCAAGCTCGCCAATGTAATTCGCCATTGCCTCGTAGTTGTCATTGCCGAAAACTAGCCCGATTGTGCCGTACACATCAATATGAAGGACAGGCGCATAGTTCTCGTCGTTACGGCGCAACTCGACAATACGGTCACGCAGCCACTCGACATATTCCGCGAGGAGCTCGCCGTTTTTGCCAAGCTTTGTCTCAACATGGTTAATTAGACCATGAGGGAGCACATCGGAGCGCTTGATTATCATCTTGTCAACATTGTCATATCTAAGGTCGCCTGATTGTGAGAAAATCGGCAGAGGTTTATCCGCCATAACACAGCCATATTCCTCAGCGACGACTTGACTCATGAGTTTTTTCTTCGATTTTGCCACGGCGTCTAGCAAACTCTGTGTCACACCATAGCGAATAGCAGTGTGGAGCGTTTTGCCATCTGCTGTTTTAATTGATTCAGCCAAAGCCGCAAGCTCTTTGAAAGAGTTTAGCTCTTTGCCGACAAGGACAGGTTTTACACTGTTCATGATTACAGGAATGAAGTCTTGTGCAAGGAAAAGTGGATCACGTCCGCCAGCACCGCTATATTGTACCGCCGCACAATCGCCATGAGCAACTTGTCCGTCCTCAAGCACAATCAAAACGCTTATGCTCTCGCCTGCTTGGCGCACTGATGTAAAGCCCTCTGTGAGCGGCTCGCCTTCATATGTCGCACCATTTGCAACAGCATTCTTTTTAATCGCCCTTTGATCATCGAAGAAGAACCCAGTTTTGCCCTTGGCACAAACTATATCAACAATTTTCATTTCAATCTACCCCTATACTCTCTCTTATTTAACATTGGGTCTGCCGACAAGTGTACCCTTGCTGATTGCATATACATCGTCAACGACCATTTGGAATGATGCCGCTCTTTTCTCAATTTTCGCACGCTCTTCAATTTTTTCGCGGTTGAAGTCGATAAGCTCTTTTGAAAGCGCAACATTACCCGCATTCAAAATGCGAATTGCACCATTGTTGTCACGAGCCGGAAGGATGTTTCCAAGTGTTTGCTTGCTTGGTGCAAATGGAATATCAAGCACACCGCTCTTGAAAGCGAGCACTGTGCCGACAGCGGCGTCACCATTGCCAAGCTCAAGGCATTTGTCAACAATGCATCTTGTTTCCGCCATGATGATTTCTTTTTCTGCTCTAACTTCTGAGCTGTCAAGTCTTTGGTCACGAAGCATGTTTAAAACTTGCTTTGTCGCACGAAGACCTTGCGCATTTGCCTCTTTTGTCGGAATTCCGATTGCCTCATGAGGCGTTTTTACAATTACCTTTGTGCATTTTGATAGAGCCGCAACCGCAGAGCCCCATGAAATTACGCCGAAAGCTTGCGCTTCGTCCGCAGGGAAACTTCCCATCCATTGGTGGAGCACTGTTGTAACTAGCACATCTTCGTAGCCGTTTTTCTTCAAATAGTCATCTGTGAGCTCTTGCAATGAGCCGATTGCCGCAACGTCTTGCACGAGATTTCCGCACTGACCATATCCGACAGTGATGTTTTTTACACCTTGCTCTGCCGCAAGAAGTGCCTCTAAAATCGCAACCGTATGCGAGATGCATGGTGGCACCAATGTGCCTGTGAGTGGGCCAAATGGCTCTCTGTTGATGGAAATGCCATTCTCCTCATATATGCCAGTTAGACGGTCAACATATTGCCAGTTTCTGATTGTCTCCTCGATGCTAACATTCTTAGCATAAGGGATATTGTAGGAAATTCCGCCGCCCTCGTAACTTGTAAAGCCGCCGGCATATGTGATTTCGGTGAGCAGTCTTGCATCCGGTGTGCCGTGACGCACTTGCACCGGAGTTGCAAGGCTTTCGCACACTTTACGGCAAGCCGCAACACCATGGTTTACCGCGGGAAAGCCATTGAGCATTGATGTGCCTGTGTTCACTGACTCCTCAATACCTTTTTGTGCGTCATCATATCTATTTAATCTTGTGTAGCTGTCGATTGTTGTTGGCAAGAGATCTGCGCCGCCAAATTCCTCAAGATGCTGTAAGAGCTCGATATGCTTATCAACAAGAGCAACGCCGGCACGCGGCTGAATTAATGTGATGCCTTCTTTTTTTGCATTTGCTAGTTTCTTCGAAAATATTTTGCTGTCGGGCAGTGACTTATGATATGCAAAGCCCGCCTCCATATCCACATCAACGCCTGTGCTCCAATGTGTGAGGATCTCTTTTCTCATTGCCTCAAATTCGTCTCTTGTCCACTTCTTATTTCTTAAGTTCATATTAACATAGCTCCTTTTTCATTAATTTAAGCGCTAAATTTTCATTATGTCGTGCAAGCAATCCCATGCTCGCCATTATATAGTTTTTGTCCACTGTTACGGTTGGATTAATCGGTCGCAGTGACATTGGCTCTTCCTTGTCAAACATCGCATATTTTGCGATGTCCATGATATTTTTTGCGTGAATCAGTGGGCCGCCCGTCAAAATCATATGTGTGGCGTGGCGCAAATCCTTGCCCTCTTGCACATATATAAGTCCTGTTGGCGCATACATTTCGCTGATTTTCCCCGAATGTCTGGTCATGCCGATTTTAACGGCACCGCAGGCAATCGCAAAGTCGAAACTCGCCCAGCGCTCATCTTCCGGAAGTTGTTTTGCCACGGTTTCAAGAGATTTTAACATCTCCTTTATCTCGTCTTCTGTGAGAGAACAAAATTTGTCAAAATGTGCTTGTCCAAGCTCCGCATACACACCCTTTGCGCTATATCTCATTCCGATGTCACCCTCAACAGTGCGCTTTACATATGGCTCGGTCAGCCCCTTGAACACCACATCGGCTGTCTTTGGGAGACCCTGCCCCCCGGAATAGACATCGGTGGTGGCGCCGCCCACATCAAGTGCGATTAGCTCACCCA
>CAYJIE010000020.1:0-31943 GCA_964370145.1 uncultured Oscillospiraceae bacterium | reverse complement strand
TTTTTCCGTTGTTTTTCACACAACTATACATTGTAAATTATAACATATACCGACAAAAAAAGTCAATCGAAATTCATAATTTTTGTGAATGCTTACCATTTCACAAAAGAAAAAAACACCTCAGTCGTCACATGGCTATACCTATCGAGGGTAAAAATGGGACTGAAAGCACAAGTGGAGAAGTAGCTGTGAGGGCTTGTCGCTAAAATAATGTAGTTATCACGTCAAAAAGCAGATAAGAGTGGGTGCGACCTGCTCTTATCTGCTACTTGGTATTAATTAAATTATTCTGCGTGTGTAATACTTATGCTTGAGCCGATGGGCGCTTGAATCTCCGAGCACATATCCACAGCTGTTTTTATCAATTTGTCGAGTTCAATGCCTGTTTTAATGCCCATTTTATGGCACATATTCACCAAATCCTCAGTGGCGATATTCCCCTTTGCTTTTGGGACAAACGGACAGCCGCCCATTGCGGCAAGTGCGCTGTCAAAATTGCTTATGCCCTCCTCAAGTCCAACGAAGCAATTCGCGATGCCCATTCCATGAGCATCATGCATATGGAGGCTAATCTCCTTTTTATCCATATCTGCAAGCAGCGCTTTTAGAACTTCTCTTGTATGCTTTGGCGTACTAATTCCGGCGGTATCAGCAAGTCCGAATTTTTTCACACCCACTGCACGTGTTTCTTCAATTATCCATTTTATTGTATCAATCGACACTTCGTCGCCAAACGGCGAGCCGAATACACACGCCATTCCCAGTGAAATGTCAATTCCGGAAACGGACTTCGCCAATTCTTTTAGCATTGTCACACTTTCTTTTAGAGTTCGATTTGAATTTCGCAGATTGTGCTCCTCACTTGCACTAATTACAAATGCAATATTTGTAGCACCCGCCGCAATTGCATCATCAGCTCCCCTCTTATTTAATGCAAGAGCTGTTAGTTTCGTTTGGGTCGCCTTTGCATATTCTAGCATCTCACCCAATACTATTTTCGCATCGCTCATCTGCGGAACAAGCTTTGGATTGACAAAACTTGTAACTTCAATCTCTCTAATTCCGCAATCGATCATCCGCTTAATATATTTGATTTTAGTGTCGCTGTCGATCATAACAGCATGGTTTTGCCAGCCGTCACGAGGGCAACTCTCTTGAATGAATACCTCTTTTGGAAAAGCCATGAGTACCTCCCTATATAACACCTTTGTCTTTTAGTGCTTGTAATTCATCCGCACTCACGCCAAGTGCTGTGAAAATGTCATCATTGTCTTCCCCTAGGTCAGGTGCCGCTTTATTATATTGTACAGGATATGCGCTCATTTTCATCGGACTTCCAATCACTGTAAGTTCACCTGCCTCAGGGTGCTTAACGGTGACAAGCATTTCGCGCTCTTTTACAATTGTATCGTCCTCACAGAGCTGTTTTGTGTTGTAAATAAGCGCCGCAGGCACACCTACACTATCAATCGCCGCAACACATTCTCTTGCGGTCAGATTGCTTGCCCAATCTTCAATGATTGATTTTAGCTCTGGGTTATTAGCATTTCTTGAAGGGGTGTCGATGAATTTTGTATCATTTGCCAGCTCGGGTTTGCCTATCGCCTGTGCAAATTTGACAAAATGTGCATCTGTGCCGCTTGCGATGACAAAGTAGTCATCTTTGGCTTTGAAGATATCATATGGCGCTGAAGTTACATAGCGACTTCCGGTGGGTTTTGCGATTTCACCCTCATGTACATAGCTCATGAGATTTTTTTCCATAGCAGATACAATGGAGTCTACAAGTGCGATATCTATTTGCTGACCCATTCCTGTTTCGTTTCTCTTATATAATGATGCGCAAATCGCTGTACACGCATTGAGTCCCGCGAACATATCCCCTACTGCTAGCCCTGCACGAAGTGGTTTGGCACCCTCTTCACCTGTGATACTCATTGCTCCACCCATTGCCTGCGCAATAAGGTCATAACCAGGCTTTCTTGAATTTGTACCCGTTTGCCCAAAACCTGAAATTGATGCATAGATAATACCCTTGTTGAGCTCTTTGCAAGCCTCATAGCTAAAACCGAGTTTTGATAGAACACCGGGTCGCATATTTTCAAGCAGTACATCAGATGAGGCAACAAGTTTTGCAAAAAGCGACTTGCCTTCCTCTGTTTTTAGGTCAAGTGCTACACCTTTTTTGTTGCGATTTAGGTTTTGAAAGTACATGCTTCTGCCCGTTGCCTTTTCCTTCGGGCGAGCTGTACGAGTGAAATTTCCACCCTTAATGTTCTCAATTTTTATAACTTCAGCGCCCATATCCGCAAGATACATACTACAATATGGTCCTGCTAAAAAGTCTGTAAAATCAAGTACGCGAATTCCTTTTAATAGTTGTTCTGACATAATTCCTCCAAGCATATTTAGTAAAATTATGCCCCCCTTGCCATTTGCAAAGAGGGCATATTGGATATTGTCTTAAATTAGTGGTGAAAGCGCTGTTGAAATTAGGAAAATTACAATTGGGAACACGATACAACAAGCGAGTTTTACAAATAAACCTGTTTTTGCAAGATGCTTGATTTCGAAGTATCCCGAAGCATAAGCCAATGCATTAGGCGGTGTGCCTGATGGCATCATGAATGCAAAGCTTGCGGATAGTGCAACTGCAAATTGTAGAAATAGTGGGTTGTATCCAAGTGATGTTGCAAGGCTAAAGGCAACAGGTAAAAATGCAAGCGCAACTACTTGGTTTGATGCAAGTTCTGAGATGAATGCCACAATTAGCATTAGGAAAATCATAATGAGAAGCTCGCTCCAGCCTGCCATGAAAGTCATTTGACCTGCAAGCCAATCAGCAAGCCCTGCTGCTGTGAACATACCGCCCATTGTAAGACCGCCGGCAATTAGAAGGAATGTGTCCCATGAAATACCACGTGCTGTTTTTAGATCCATTAGGAATTCGCCCTTTTTCAAATCAACAGGGACAATGAACATAAAGAATCCCATTGACATGAATAGACTTGCATCGTCAACTTCAGGGAAAATAAGCCCGATTGTTTGCGCACGGAACATCAAAAGAACCATTGAAACAATGAAATAAATAAACATTAGACGCTCGCCACCTTGTAATGGGCCAAGATCCTTTTTAGCTTGGGCAATTACATCGCTTTTATCTTTACCGTTATTTTTGATTTTGAAAAGAACTGTCATTAGTCCCCAAAGCACAGGAATCATAAGGATTGAGAATGGTCCGCCGACTTGGAACCAATCAATAAATCCGAGCTCAAGGCCGTTCATTTCGTTGATAATTGCAACCGCAGACACATTTGTACCAGATCCGATTGTTGTAGCAATGCCACCGATTGAAGCAGCATATGGTACAGACAAGATGAGTGCTAGAGAATATGATGTGCCAGGTTTCTCATCAAGTTGTGTGAGAACTGCAATTGCAAGGGGCATCATCATCGCTGTACATGTTGTGTTGGACATGAAAGCTGAGATAACCGAAGTTGCAAGAATGAATCCAAAAAGGATATTGAGTGGCTTTCCACCAAAAGCACTAATAATTGTAAGTGCAATGCGTTTATGTAAATTCCATTTAACAAGTGCCGCTGAAAGGAAAAACATTCCGATTACCATGATAGCGGCAGGTGAGGCAAATCCTGACCAGACATTGATTCCAACATCACCGCCAAGCCCCAAGAATGGCCCAAGTGCGACAGGAAGAAGTGCTGTAATACCGATGGGCACAGGCTCTGTCACCCACAAGATAACCATACAGGCTATAAGCGACAATACACGCCAACCGACGACTGTAAGTCCTGCAACAGGCGGAGTAACTGCCATTATTAGCACAATCAGTGCCGCTGATATAAGTCCTATCAGCTTTGTCTTAGAAAATGTTTGCTCTTTGTTTGTTTGAAGATTCATAAAGCTCCCCTTAATTTTTTATTCGCAATATGCTTGCAATTTGTTTACAATTTGATTATAATACATTCATAGACAAAAGGAAAATGCTTTAATTTAATTCGTTACTATAACAAATTTGCATATGTTAATATGCACAAATTGTTTAGTGATATTTAGTGCACATTTAATAACCAATCCATGGAGGGACACTTATAAATGACTATATTTCAGCTGGAGTGCTATCTTGCGCTTTCACAATCTCTAAACTTCACACATGTTGCGGCACAGAAATTTATAACTCAGCCTGCACTAAGTCGAAGTATGTCAGCTCTTGAGAAGGAGATTGGAATTGAATTGATAAATCGCAGTGCAAACAAAATTGCACTCACACCTGCCGGTAAAGTGTTTGCCGAAGAATGTAAAAATGTCATAGATTCTTTTCGTAATGCCCTGCACAAAACAGTTTTATCAAGTGATGAAACACATGGGCAAATTAGGCTAGGACTGCCAATTGACTCCTATGAGCCACTTGCAGCAAAGCTTGTACAGGCAATGGCAAATACGCATCAAGGCGTAGATGTAGAGTTAAAATTCTACTATCCCACCGCATTGATAAGGGCACTCGACGAGGAGCTTGTTGATGTTGTCATTGCGTCAGGAGTTCCAAGACGCCCAGACATAAAATCACTTGTTATAGATAAACGTAAAAATTATGCCACTTTGCCATTAGGGCATTCACTCGCAAATAGGGAGTCGATTAAATTTGACGAGTTAAAGCATGATGACTTTTTAGTAATATCAAAAACTTCCTCGAAGGCAGGTTATAATAAAGTAATCTCGCTTGCAGTTGAGCATAAATTTACTCCTTCAATTGTCGGTGAAGCCGAAAGTGTCTCGGCATTGCTTATGCAAGTTGCCTGCGGAAAAGGTGTTTCTGTTTTATATAAGGAGCATGCACCGGCAAGTCATGGGCAAGTCGCTTTCGTCGAACTTGAAAAAGTTGAGGACTTTGAAAGATTTTTATTGTGGCGTGATGGCGATAATAAGTCTGTTGATAAGTTTGTGGATATAGCAAAGGAGTTGTACCCAAAATGAGGGTGCAACTCCTTTGTTGTTGTTGAAATTGGCGTTATACCAGTGACATAACTTTATTTTTCGTATAATTAAATCCATAATCGAACCATTTATTAAAATGCATGAAAACTGTGACATTTGAAAAACATATGATAATACAACTCCGCTTAGTTAGTCGGCATTAACAAGTTAGCCAAGCAATTGTTTTTAATCGAATTTTCAATTCATTGTTATTAGCAGTGCTCAACATAAAAAATGCTCTACTTACTTAGGTGCTTAGGGCGCAATGCTATCATGGATAGCAATGCTATTCATAATAGCATTATAATCATCAAGATATTTTACATTGGGTGGGTATGTTGTGATTTCTGCATATCCCTCCTCAAGCAATGTCTTATTTAACATTACTCCATCAACATAAACATATGCAAGCATTCTGTCATATTGATCTCTTAACTCTACATCGAATTCGAGCTCTACTTGCTTACCTTCAACCAAAGATTTCGTGTACTCTGAAGCAACCACTCCTTCTTCGGTATTTTGCGCCTCATCAGAATGAACGCTTTCCGGCGTATCTATACCGATGAGTCTTACTCGCTCCTCAACATCGTTATAGTTAACAATAAGTGTATCACCATCAACAACTCTCACAACATCGTAAAGAGAGCTTGCAATTCTCACAGTTTGGGTCTCACTTATCCAAAACACATGTGAATCAAGTGCTTCTGATACAAATCTTACAGGAACGAGAGTTCTCCCATCGATTATTGTTGCTGGAACATCTAATATGTACTCCTCGCCGTTTACAAATGATTTTGTGTCGTTTACTGTGAGCTCGATGGTATCAGAATCTCTTGTCGCTGTTATCTTTTGAGTTGCTCCATCCCATTCAACTTGTGCGCCAAGTTCTTCAAAAATAGCTCTGAGCGGCACTAAAGTTCTGCCGTTTACAATTTGTGCTGGCACATCGGTTTCCAATGGTTCACTGTCAACAATTACATCAACCGCAAAAGCCGACATTGTCAGCATCGCAATAAGGACAACTGAAATAATGATTTTTTTCATGGTAATTCTCCTTGTTGTAATATTGTTTGAGACTCATATTTGCTAATCACTCTTAAGTTGTCAAGCTAGTCTCTCATATATATTAGGTATATTATACCAGATTTACTTACTGCAAAGCAAGCAAAACAAAATTTTTACAACTATTTAATGTTCTTCTAAAAATATAGATTTAAGTAGGAGCTTTTGCAATAAGTTCATTTGACTGAATATTTTATTAGATAGTTTTTCGATTTGAAATACAAGCGAAAGGGACGTATACTCTAATTATAAACAACAAACGAGCGAAATCAATTCGCTCGTTTGTTGTTGTATATATTTCTACATAATATTTTTATAGATAATTCCGTCTTTCATAATAAGTTTTGTGTTGCTCATATCTGCAAGCAGTGAAACCTTTTCAAGAGGATTGCCTTCAACAATTAGAAGGTCAGCGAATGAGCCTTTTCCTAGTATTCCCACCTGCCCCTCTGGATATGGATTCATACATGTAGTGAGCTTAAACAACTCATTGGCGTATCCTGTCGCGTGCTTTAGTGATTCAACACTTCCAAACAACTCCTCTCTTGCAACAAAGTCATCGAGTTGCCTTGCTTGTGTTTTGCGGTCACCCACAAGGTCAGTGCCAAACACTTGCTTTAGTCCGTACTTTTGCACGAGCTCTGCGCTTTTTAGTATTCCTTTGCCAACGCGCTCTGTTTTTTGGTATAAAAGTTCACTCGGAAGCGGAATTTTTCTCTCTGCAATTAGATGCGCAACAGCGTACTGACCGCAAAGCCAGATGTCTTTGTCCACCATGATTTTTGCAAGTTCATCAGTCAAAAACGAAGCATGCTCAAAGCAACGCACACCAGCTTCTGCCGCTCTCATCATCGCTTTTTCGGTGTGAATATGTGCGCAGACATATGTACCGTAGTCGGCGGCGGCATCAACGGCCGCTTTCATTTCTTCGAGAGTGAACTGACATGTCTCAAGGGGGTCGCAAAAGGATGCCGCACCACCGCCTGCCATGATTTTAATTTGCGAGGCACCAAGGAAAAGTTGTTCTCTAACCGCCTTTAATACCTCTGGTACACCATCGGCAACAACCAGCATTTTAGACCTCATCAGCGGTGAATCTTCACCCCAAAAACCTCTGGTTTGCGCTCTGTTTTGTCTAAAGTCCGAATGTCCCGCAGTTTGAGAAATTGCGGCATGTGATGGGAAAATTCTCGGACCGGTCGCATATCCGTTGTCAATGCAGTTTTTCAACCCGAGATCAAGACTTCCGACAGTTCTAACAGTTGTAAATCCACGCATTAAAGTATCCTCAGCTATCTTAGCTGCTCTGATTGCGAGCTCGTCGATTCGCATCGTATCAAGATTATTGAGCATACTGTCGGATATACCAAGATGGCTATGACAGTCAATGAGCCCTGGTATTACAGTTTTTCCGCCTGCATCAAGACATTGTTCGAATGTGTTCTCATCCACTGCACCGTCAGTGATATCTTCGATGAAATTTCCGTCAACAACTACAGACATATTATTTTTTAGAGTGGAGCTTATGCCATCAAACACATTGGCATTTTTAATTAGTATTCTCATTTAAGATTTAGCCTCCTAATTCATGTTACTACTATGTATTTTATACCAAAATCATACAACAATCAATATGTTTACACCATTTGAGCAACGAAACCAACCACGACCACAGAAGCGATTGTAACTGTTGCAAATCCTGCTACAAGTAGAACTGGAACTAAATATTTTTTAAGAGCCGCAACTTGCTCCTCATCTTGTCCAATTGCTTCAGCTATCTCGTTTGGAATTAGGAAGGTTGCAGGCATTCCATAAAGCGCTGTAAGTCCAATTGCAATTCCCATCATTGGTTTAATCTTAAATACTTTTGCAAAAACTACACCACCAATTAAAATGGCAACTAATCCGAGCCCGAACACGATTATCATTGGGCCTATCATGGAGATGAACATATCCAATGTGATTGTTCCGATATTTGCATATATGTATGCAATTGCCGCGCAGTTAATCAACCCAAAAGCATTAGCTTTGTCGAGGGCGTTTTTCTCGAGAAATCCGATTTGACGGAAGATTATTCCGAAAATAAGACATGAAAGTAATATGTTTAGTTTGCCACCAGTAAGTCCTGCAACATAATAGGCAATTGTAGTGACAATAGCAACTTTGGCAATAATAACTGCTGGCTTTTGATATGCTTCTGGAAGTGGTGGAATTAACATTTTTCTCTCTTTGGTAGTACCGCCCACAGATGTGTTTGAAAGTACTGTTTTATATTCTCCGCTGTCAATGAATCTCTTTGCCTCTTTGCGAAGAATGATTGATGTAACTGGAACACCGATAAGTGATTGCAGTGTTAAGATTAGGAGTGAGAAAGCTTCTGCTTCGAGCAGTCCTCTTTCTCTGAATATTCCACTCATTATAATTTGTGCTACGCCGCCTCCTGCAACAACAGGTGCCGCACCATAGGCAAAGTCGCGGTCGATTAGCATTGGAGCGATCGATATAATCGCAACAACTATTAGGACGACTACGCCAAAACCAACAAAAAGTGTTTTCCACTGTGATTTTAAGTCTTCAAGATCTAAAACTGTGCCGATAGAAACGAGATATGCGCCCATTAGAGTTATGCCGATAGTTGGAAGTGTTGAATTGTTCCAAATATCAGCAGGTAGCCCCACCCAAGCAAGTATAAGTCCGAAAAGACCTGTTAAGAAAAACATGGACAAGCGCCCGCGGCTTTTTTGTGCCACAATCTCCGAAACGGCAAGGATTGAGAACACCACTGAAATTGCAATCATAGTTGACATAGAAGTTCCTCCCAAGTAAGTTGTGATTTGCCATTGTATTTAAACTGATTGGCATTGTTGTTTTAATATGTAGCAATAATCGTGCCAAAGTTTAAAGGGGCAAAGAGTTTTTGCAGATAGCAAATGTTTTAGACGCATTCATAATCACGATGTATTAGATTTATAATATTTTGACTATCATTATGCCTCAAAAAGTGACTTAATTTGCAACTGATTGTGCATTATGCAACACAAGAGTGTTGTGAAATAGTTTGTAGTAGCTAATAGTTGTTTTGCTTATCTCCTCAATTAATCTGACGAGATATTTGATGTTGCATTTTTCACCATCTTATTGTACAATATTAAATATTGACAAAATGAGGTGGCAAAATGAGCTTGAGTAAAATTGCAATTATAACTATATCAAAAACACAGTCAGCAATTTGCGACAGAGCGGTTAAGCGCGTGGAAATCCCTGTGGATATTATTGAAATTTCAAATGTTGAGATTTCAGAAGCTATAAATTTAATGAAAATGAAGGTCGATGAATGTGAGGAGCGAGGGATTGAATTCATATTGGCTCGCTCAGGCGGTAGCTTTGTGCTACAGGGAAGCCACAAGCTCACGATTATTGACATGGACATAACGAATAGTGATATTTTGCAAGCACTAATAAAATATCAAGGAAGCGGCAAGAAAATTGCAGCAGTTGATTGCCAAACAAATATAGATAAAATAAAATTCATCGGTGATACAATTAATATTCCTGTCACAAAACATCTTGCAAATCATGCCAATGCAAAGGAAAAGATTTTAGAGGCAATTGGACAGGGTGCGGATGTCATTGTCGGGGCAAGTGGGAGTTTTCAAGAGAGTGAAAAAGCGTTGATTGCATCACATGGGAAAGAGTCTGAAACAATTTCAATTTCAGAGCACACAGTGGTCCAAGCTATACAAAAGGCACATGAATTTTTGTCTGTTCAGCAAAAAGAGCGTGAGTATACGCAAATTCTCAGAACAACTTTGAATTTTTCAGAACAGGGAATATTGCAAATTGATGAAAATGGAGTTGTTGTTAATTCAAATCCCAAAGCGGTTAGGATTTTGGATTGTGATTTTGCAAGCGGCGAGCACGGAACGAAAATTTCTGATATTATTGCAAATTTCCCAGTAGGTGAAGTGCTTGAGCAGGGATTGGAGCTTCAAAGTATAGTCTTTGAATTCAATGGGAAGCCAATTGTTTACGATTGCATACCAATTATTGTTGCAGAAGAAATATTAGGGGCTGTAGTCTATATTATTGAGGCAAAGCAAATTGAGGAGAAGGAACACAAATTGCGTGCGGCAAAAAATGTCAAAGGATTTTATGCGAAACGCAAATTTTCGGATATTTTCGGTGAGAGTGACGCACTTACAAGTGTGATAAAACTCGCTAAGAATTACAGTAACACCGATTCAACCGTGCTTATACATGGAGAGACTGGAACCGGCAAGGAAGTGTTTGCTCAGGCGATACACAACAGCAGTTTGCGCCAAGACAAGCCATTTGTGGCGATAAATTGTGCGGCGATTTCTCCGAGTTTGCTTGAAAGTGAGCTCTTTGGATATGAGGCGGGCTCTTTTACAGGCGCTAATAAAGGTGGAAAAGCCGGATATTTTGAGCTTGCACATGAGGGGACGATATTTCTTGATGAAATTGGCGAAGTTGATAAGTCGGTCCAACTAAATCTTCTCAGGGTTATACAGGAGAGGGAGATTATGCGTGTGGGCGGTGACAAAATAATTCCTGTCAATGTAAGAATAATTGCAGCGACGAATAAAAATTTATATGAGGAAGTGCAAAAGGGCAACTTCAGGGAGGACTTATATTTTAGACTTGATGTGCTCTCACTTAAAATTCCACCGTTACGAGAAAGAAAAGGCGACGTAGCTGTCTTGGCACAGGGATTCTTAAAGCAACTTAATACAAATTTGAAATGTAATGTAATTGGTATAGATAAAGAACTTCAAAGAGCTATGGACGCATACCACTGGCCGGGAAATATTAGAGAACTATTAAATATATTGGAGAGAATTATTACGATTACAAAAACCGGTATTATCAAATATCATGAGGTTGCACCATTTCTGAATTTCGCAAAGGGTGATAAAAATGAGGGAGAGCAATTGCAACTATATAATTTGACCTTAGAGGAAGCGGAGAAAAAAATGATTTTCCATGTTTTGAGAGAGGAGCAGTACAATAAAGTGAAAACTGCCCAGCGGCTTGGGATTAATCGAACGACACTATTCAGGAAACTTGATAAGTATATCGCAGAAAGCAACGCGAATGATGCATAATGCATCGTTCGCGTTGTCCTTTTTAAATTCAGTGCATAATTTCCTACAATAAAACTCAACTTTATTGCTGAAAAATAAAGTTGGCACGCTTTTTGCTCTATATAAAATCAAAAGCAGAAAGGAATATGGAAACATGAGTGATTATGCAAAAATATTGTTCAAAGCGTATGCAGATAGGAAACCTTGTGTGTGTTTTAGTGAGCAGGGAATACAGATTAGTGAAGATGAGAGCTACATAATTCAAAATGAAGTTCTTGCTTTGAGAGAAAAACAGCTTGGTGAAAAACATCTTGGATATAAAATTGGCTTGACGACATTTAAGACCCAAGAGCTATACAAAACCGATCACCCATTTTACGGAATGTTTACTGATAAGAATGTCGTCGAAGATAAGCTTGAACTATCTAATCTAATGCAGGGATTTGTTCTTGAAATGGAACTCGCTTTTCTTGTGACAGAGGATTTTTCAAATGATGCGTCTGAAGATGAGGTGTATGCAAAGACGATAATTGCTCCTGCAATTGAAATTCCCGATGGACGATATGTTGATTGGGCGAAAAACACTGATTTGAACTGGATTAGGGCGGATATGGGTGTTTCAGGTGCGATTACAATTGGTAAAGGAATTGCACACAAGGGAGCGGATTTCCTAAAAGACATGTCGGCAACACTGTATTTTAACGGTGAAGAAATTGCGAGTGGCACCGGAGAGAATTTGCTCGGTCACCCTATGATTCCAATGATGTGGCTGGTGAAGACATTGGAGAAAGAAGGCAGACCACTCAAAAAAGGCATGTTTGTATCCGCAGGGTCAGTCACCTTTCCAAAGCCAATTGAAAAGGGGACATATCGTGTAGAGCTTTTAGGTGTCGGTAACTTAGAGTTGGAGATTGTATAATGGCAGAGCTTAATTTTAATCACTTTGTCGAGCGTGGTATAAAAAAATTTATGTTTTTCGGCGAGGCTGGGAGTGGGAAAACGCAAATTGCTATTCAATTTGCAAAAAATCTCTCCACTGCTTATAACTCGAATGTCCATCTTATTGATATGGATCAGACTAAGCCGATGTATCGAGCAAGAGATGCAAAAGTTGACAATAATGCGATTATATTTCACTCAGGCCATCAGCTTTTAGATACCCCTGTTGTGCCAGCTGGCGTAGAGGCATTGCTACTTGATGACGAGGCAATAGTTGTGCTTGATATCGGCGGAAATTCAATGGGAGCGGTACAGGTCGGTCAATATGCAGATGCGTTTCAAGATGCCGACAGCTCTGCATTCTTTGTGCTCAATATATACAGGGCTTTTTCTGACACACAGGATAAAATCCTTGAAACCATCAGCACAATTGAGGCGCAGTCGCATATTAAAATCCCATATGTAATTGCAAATCCCAATCTTGGGGGGGATACGATAATTGAAGATATTATACAGGGCGAGCAGATAACAAAAAGTAGCATAGAGGGGATAGATAAGGAGTTGTTTGCGGTTTCGGTAGATAGAAAGTGGGACAGCACATATATTTCGAGCGAAAATTTAATTTGGATAGATACAATTTCAATGTATTAGAGAGGAGAAAATAATGGCAAAGGTAGAAATTAACGAGGCTATGTGTAAGGGTTGCGGACTTTGTGCACATGTATGTCCGAAAAAGGTTTTGGAAATGGGGAAAACAGCTAACAAACAGGGGTATCGATATGCGATATCGGTGAATGATGAATGTGTGGCATGTAAATCTTGCGCAATTATGTGCCCTGATGCACTAATTGATGTATATAAATAGAAGGGGGAGATGAGAATGGAAAGAAAATTTATTAAGGGAAATGAAGCTATTGCCGAAGCGGCACTTCGTGCAGGTTGCACATTTATGGCAGGATATCCAATTACACCACAAAATGAAATTCCAGAATATATGTCAAGGAGAATGCCTGAAGTTGGTGGAGTGTTTATTCAAGCGGAGAGTGAAGTTGCAGCGAGCAATATGATATATGGAGCGGCTTTAACAGGAACAAGAGCGATTACGACATCTTCAGGGCTTGGAATTGCACTAAAAGCAGAGGGTATTGCACATATCGCGGCGGCTCAACTGCCTGTGGTTATTGTGAATATTCAGCGTGGAGGGCCAGGGCTTGGCTCTGTTCAACCCTCACAACAAGATTACTTCCAAGCAACAAAAGCACCGACGAGCGGCGGCTCGCAAATGTTCGTCTTCTCGCCCTCATCAATCCAAGAAGCTATTGATGTAACATATGCATCATTTGACTATGCGGATAAATACCGTGTTCCGGCTATGATTTTAGCAGATGCTTGTGTGGGTAATATGATGGAGTCCGTTGTGTTTCCTGAATTCAAAAAGGATTTTCCCGATAAGAGTGCTTGGTTAATTGACGGTTGTAAAGGCAGAGACCCGAGAACAATTAGCTCGTTTAGGAGCTCAAATGAAGCGGTTGTTGAAGCACTAAATAAAGAGTTTTCAGCGATGTACGAGAGTTGGCAAGACGAAGTTATGGTTGAGGAAATTGACACGGCAGATGCTGAAATCATTTTGACAGCGCATGGCTCAGTCGGTCGACTTGCAAAATTTGCGGTAAAAGAGCTTCGCAAAGATGGAATAAAAGCTGGGCTTATTCGCCCGATTACCGTAAATCCTTTCCCAATCAAAGCATTTGAAAAGCTTGACCCAAGCATATGCAAGCATGTCATTTGTGCAGAGCTTGCAGATCCAGGTCAAATGTACTACGATGTGAAAAATGCGCTAAACGGTAGAGTTAATTCATCATCAATTGTTCACTCTGGTGGAATTTTATTTGATGAAAAAGAATTAATCGCATGTGTTAGAGCACAAATGGAAAAGGAGGCTAAATAATGGAGAAGATATATTCAAAACCAAAATCAATGAAAGATGTAGCCTATACATACTGTCCTGGCTGTCTACATGGTGTGGCACATAATATTATCGCCAACGCAATGGATGAGCTTGACATAAGGGAGGAGACCATTGCATGTGTTCCTGTCGGCTGTAGCGGAATGGCAGCGTTTTTCTTGAACCATGACAATGTGACATGTTCACATGGCCGTGCACCAGCGGTTGCGACAGGGATAAAGAGGACAAAACCAGACAAAATCGTCTACACATATCAAGGCGACGGTGATCTCGCCTCAATCGGAATGGCGGAAATTATGCATTGTGCTAACCGTGGCGAAAATGTCACAACATTTTTTATCAATAACGGAATTTACGGAATGACTGGTGGCCAGATGGCTCCAACTACGCTCATCGGTCAAAAGGCGACGACAGCACAAAACGGGCGTGACGCAAAAACAACAGGACATCCGCTCAAAATGTGTGAGATAATTTCACAAATGGAAGCACCAGTATTTGTCGCAAGATATGCGCTAAACTCTCCAGCAAATATTAGAAAAGCGCAAGCAGGTGTGAAAAAAGCGCTTGAAATTCAAAAAGACGGCAAGGGGTATGCATTTATTGAACTACTTGCCACTTGCCCGACAAACTGGGGACTAAATCCAGTGGCTTCGATTAAATGGATGGAGGAGAACTCCATGAAGTACTTCCCACAACAAATCTTCAAAGATACAACAAAGGAGGCGTAATATGCAAAATAGAGTTTTACTTGCAGGTTTTGGTGGTCAGGGCATTATGCTTATGGGGCAATTACTCGGACATACCGCAAACAATTCAAATGTATTTGCAACATATTATCCATCATATGGGCCTGAGATGCGTGGCGGAACTGCAAACTGTACCGTAGTCACCTCCACTGAGGAAATCGCATCTCCAAACCCAAGCGAAGTGGATATTTTAGTTGCTATGAATGAGCCCTCACTTGTGAAATTTTCTGATAGAGTGAAAAGCGGAGGAACAATTATCGTGAACTCATCACAGGTGAACGAGAAAGTGTCAAGAGACGATGTGACAGCAATTTATCTGCCGGCTGATGATGTCGCTCGCTCTCTTGAAGCACCAAAATCAGCAAATATGGTGGCACTCGGGGCATATTTTGCTATAACTGACGGACTTACTGTTGATAATTTTATTGAGACACTTAGAGTGCAACTTGCAAAAAAAGCAGCATTCTTTGATCAAAATAAAGCAGCGGTTTATAAAGGAATTGAGCTTGCGAAAGAGAGTGTAGGTGCATAATATGATGAACAAGTATCAAGAGCTGTATGATAGCAAAAAATCGACGGTTGATGAGATTTTAAGTGTGATTAAAACTGGAGATTGCATTGGTATTGCGGCGGCGGCAATGGAGCCACGCACAATCTCGGCAGAACTGCATAAATTACATGGCAAGGTTAAGGATATCAATATTATCACTGCGGCAAATTTTCTGACATATCCCTATCTTGAAGATGAAAAAATGAAAGAGACATTCACTGTTGATTCATTCTTTTTTCAAGCACCTCACAGAAATGCGTTTAAGCTTGGCATTGCAAATCATGTGCCGTCACATCTCCATGACTGTATTCGTCGTAGAATGGATTATAAAAAACCAAATGTATATATAGGAAGCGCAACGCCGATGGATAAGCATGGCTATGTGTATCTTTCACTAAGTCTTTATATGGATAAGGATATACTTGAAAATGCTGATATTGTCATTTTGGAAATTAACCCGAACTTGCCAAGGCTTGGCGGCGACACAGAGGTGCATATTAGTGAGATTGACCATATTTTAGAAGTTAATACACCAATTTTGACAAATCCTCCCTCACAGCTTTCTGAAACTGAAAAAATCATAGGAAAGCATGTTGCGTCACTTATTGATGACGGGGACACAATTCAAATCGGAATTGGTGGTATTCCTGACGCCGTAGCGGCAGAGTTGGTCGGTAAAAAGGATCTGGGAATTCACACCGAACTTTTGACGCCGAGCATGGGGACACTAATTGAGGCGGGTGTTATAACCAACAAGAAAAAGACACTTAATCCAGGTAAAATTGTTGCGACTTTCGCCTTTGGCGACCAGAAACTATATGATATGCTCGACAACAACCCAACGGTTATGATGAAACGCGGAAGTTATACAAATTGTCTTGAAACAATACAGGCGCATGACAATATGGTGTCCATAAACACGGCGATACAAGTTGACTTGACAGGGCAAGTTTGCTCTGAGAGTATTGGCACAAGACATTTTAGCGGAACAGGCGGACAGAATGATTTTGCAAACGGTGCGACACATGCAAAAAACGGGCGTTCTATTATTGCAATTCGTTCAACAGCAAAAAAAGGGACTGTGTCAACCATAACCCCCATGCTTGAGCAAGGGGCGGTGGTCACGCTCTCACGCAATACGATTGACTACATCGTTACAGAGTACGGAATCGCTGCACTTCGTGGCAGAAGTATAAAGGAGAGGGTGCAAAATCTTATAGCCGTTGCACATCCTGATTTTAGGGCGGAACTCGAAGCCGCTGCACAAGAACTCTACTTATAAAATAATAATTTAAGGAGTATTACTATGAGACCACTATCGAAAAGAGATGCGAATTTTGGAACAAGTATCATCCGAGAAATGTTTTCACTTCTAAAAGATCCAAATACAATTTCATTTGCAGGCGGCGAGCCAGCTGTTGAGTTATATCCGATGGAAAAATTTCAAGAGGCATCAGCAAAGGCGCTTGAGGAATTCGGAAGAACTTGTCTTGCATACAGTGCGACAGAAGGCGTGGACTTGCTAAGAGATATCATCGCAAAAGAGCGCATGAAAGCAGTTGGAGTTACTTGCACAAAGGACAATATTGCTGTGACAAACGGCTCGCAACAGGGAATTGAATTTACAGCTAAGATGTTCATTGATGAGGGTGATGTTATCATTTGTGAGGGTCCAACTTATCTTGCGTCAATCAATGCGTTCAACTCATATATGGGTAAAACAGTGCAAGTTCCGATTGATGAAAACGGAATGATAATGGAGGAGCTTGAAAAGGCACTCGAGGCATATCCAAGTGCGAAGTTCATATATACAATTCCGGATTTCCAAAACCCAAGTGGCGTTTGTATGAGCCTTGAGAGAAGAAAAAAATTGGTTGAAATTGCAGAGAAACATGATATTTTAGTTCTTGAGGACAACCCATATATCGAACTGCGCTTTGCAGGCGAGAAACTCCCAGCTGTTAAATCCTTTGACACAAAAGGCTATGTTGTCTATCTTGGTTCATTTTCAAAAATCGCTGTTCCAGGTGCAAGAATTGGCTGGATTTGCGCTGATGAAAAAATGATTGAAGCATATGGCAAAATCAAACAGGCATCAGATTTACAGCCAAACACAATCACGCAATACCAGCTTATAAAGTTTATGCAACTTAATGACATGGACGCTCATATTGAAAGCCTTGCACCATTTTATAAGGAAAAGGGTGAGAGGATGCTTGCGGCAATTGAACGTGAGTTCCCTGAGGGTACACAGTACACGAAATCACAAGGTGGATTGTTCACATGGGTTACATTGCCAAAGCATATAAATGCCTCTGAGCTATTTAAGCAAGCGGTGAACAATGCCGTTGCATTTGTACCAGGACAGCCGTTTTTTGCAGAGCCTGGCAATGAAAATTATATGCGTATAAGCTATTCCAAAGCAACACTTGAGCAAATTGATGAGGGAATTGCTCGCCTTGGCAAACTTATTAAAGAATACAAATAACCGCCTTGTCTATAAAGCGAGAAAAGAGCTTCTGTCAATTGACGGAAGCTCTTTTTTATTTGCGTTTATAAATGTTTCTTTTAGTTTTTCCGCTCACTTGTGCTTGGGATTTTCATCAAACTGCGATATTTCGCGACAGTGCGTCTTTTGCAGTCATATCCACGCTCGTTGAGCAATATGCATATCTTTTCGTCGGATAGCGGCTTGTTTTTGTCTTCACTTTTTACAATCTCTGACAGTGTTTTCATCAGCTCATCGGTGCTATATTCACTATCTTGAGATTTTTGAGAAAGTAAATTTTTCATCAAAAATGTCCCTCTTGGCGTTTGGACATATTTATCTTTCAGTGCTCTTGAAATTGTCGAATGATGCACGCCAATTTCGGTTGCGAGTGTTTTCATATCGATGGCATTCAAGTGATTTTGTTTTCTAAGCAGATAATCCCTTTGCGTTTTGGCAATGCTTTCAGTAATAGCAAGCATTGTGTTTTTGCGGTTTTCAATTGCGGTTTTATATGCAATAGCGCTCTCAACTTTCTTCTTTAAGTATTCCTTAACCTCTTTGTCAGTGCTCTCGTTATATAGTTTTAGGTAATAGTCTGAAATAGAGATGTCTATTTCGGAATTCTTAATAAATCCGACAGAGAGCTCGTCTCTAACAGCAGTTATATGCATTTCAGGATTTAGATAAATCTGCTCACTGTCACTTTCAAAAGCGGCAGCAGGAATTGGATTAAGCATCTTCATCTGTACAATTGCGTTGTCAATCTCTTCTGTGCTCGCCTTACAGGCACGCTCAAGCACTCCAGATTTACGCTTTGCTAAATCTTCCATATGATTTTCGATTAGATATGATAGCAGCTCGTTGTCTCTTGGCACTTGGAGCAAAAGACATTCTTTAAGATTTCTCGCACAAACTCCCTTTGGCTCAAGAGTTTGCAAAAATGAGAGCGCCTTTTTTATTTCGAATTCTGAACTATGCGAGTGTTTTGTGATTTCATCTAAGTCTGCTGAAATATATCCATTACTATCAAGATAACTGAGAACTGTCGCCGCTCTAATTTTATCGGCTTGGCTAATCGTTGCCATTCTAATTTGATCAAGGAGAAAATCAAATAAATTATTTTTATCAATGCTGTGGATTTCATAACGACTATCGTCTTCGCTATCATTCCTTTTTCGAACTGTCTTTGAATAGTCGCTATGATAGAGGTCTGCATGGCTTGGTGTGCTAACTTCAAACACGGGATTTTCAAGGGATTGGTTATTTAAGAACTCAATTAACTCCAGTGAATTATACTGGAGTATTTGGAGCTGTATTATTTGTTTTTGAGAGAAATTTTGCCGTTGCTCTTGCGATAGTATTGTTTTCATTAAAACCGCCAAAATGAATATATTTTGATATATTTTATCATGAATTATAAGAATAATCAATGCTTGTGCATGTAGAAAATCTGGGTTATTTATTGTTGATGTTATTTTTTGTAAATTTTGTGTGATGGTTGGAGTGTGTTTAGGTATTAGCATTTTAGGATGTTCTTATAAAAAACAGATGTTTTTCGTTGCATTTGGTCAATAGCTTTATCGTCATTTCTGTGCTAATGTTGTCTTGCCAAGGGCGACTTGGACAAAAAGAACGGAGGACAAGAGAATGACAACGAGCATGAAAAAGCTAATCATCTCGGCAGTGTTAGCGACGGCAATGGCAACGCAATTTGAGAATGCACAAATGGCGTTAGCTGCATCGGCAGAGGGCAAAAATTGTGTTTTGGCAGTGAATTTCGGCGCGCCTTAAAGAGCAGGAAAAATCCAAGCGAATTTACAAACTGCTGGGCGATTCGTAAATTCGCTTTGTGGTCATAAAGTCCTCCTTGTAGTCACATCGTCCGGAGACGCCTCGCGAGCGAGGCTTTGCCGGTAATGTCGTTCGCTTTGAAAGCGCAACGACATAGGGAAACGAGCATGGTTGAGCGATTTGTTAAAAATGCAAAGTCCATTCTTTTCCACCGCATTTAGGTGCTGTAAATGGGGTGTTGGTGCTGTAAAGTGTATTGCCTTGTTTAAAAATAAAATGCTGATATCTATTAAATGCTGGTGAGCCTATCTCAAAAACATAAGCCTCATTAGCGATTGGGTTGTTCTTCAAAGTAACTTCGGGTACGAGTGGCATTCCAAATTCCGAACATGCCAGTATGTAAGCTGTTTGTATGCTCTTAACAACATAAAGTTCCTTTGGAGTCACCTTAAAGTAGTCGAATAGTAGTCTTACATAAATAACGAATCCAAGTGTGTCGGGAAGCAATATAAACCGTTGATTTAATAATGCTTCAAGCTCTGATTTTTCGGCAATTATAATATTATTTTCTAATAACTTTGGCGATATACTATCAATTGGAAAACTATTTGGAACAACATAATAGAGCATGTCCTCTTTTAACACAATAGAACTAAATCCATTTGAATTTTTGGTGATACTCCTTAAAAAATACTTAGCTCAAGTTTTTCGGAAAGTTCCTTAAGCATTTTTACACCAACTACGGAGTTTCCCTTTTCATCGAGTGCAGGCGCGTATACACCTATCCCCATTTTTTTCGGTACAGCGGCTAAAATGCCGCCCCCAACACCTGATTTAGCAGGAATTCCAACATGAAATGCGAATTCCCCTGAGGCATCATAGAGGCCGCAGGTGACCATCAAAGTTTTGGTGATTCTGCAGATACCTTTTGACACAACTCGCTCGCCCTTTGGTATTATCCCGTCATTAGCCAACACTGCGCCAATCATAGCTAAGTCTTTGCATGTTACTGCTATTGAGCAATGACTAAAATAAATGTCTAATATTTCATCTACATCACCCTGCATGGAGTTAAAACTCTTCATAAAATAAGCCAGTGCCCTATTTCGATCACCCGTCAACTTCTCGGAAAAAAAAGTATCATGGTTCACTTCAATGCTCTGATTTCCGGACAGCGTTCGAGCTAATTTCAGTATTCTTTCAATCTTTTCATCTTTGCATGAACCTTTAATCAATGAGGATGCCAATATTGCCCCTGCATTTATCATAGGATTGTATGGCTTGTGAAGATCTTTTGTCTCCAAGTTTACGATTGAATTAAATCCATCACCGGTTGGCTCAACACCAATCATGGAAAACACTTTATCCGGTCCATTATCTTGCAAAGCGAGTATCAAGACAATAATTTTGGAGATGCTTTGAATGGTGAACTTTTTATCGTAGTCACCCGCACAATACTCTTTCCCATCAATTGTTACTCCATAAATTCCGACATCTTGAGGATTCGCTTTTGAAAGCTCAGGTATATATGTAGCAACATTTCCAAGTTTAGCAAATGACTTATTGTTTTCCAAAGCAGCAGCAAATACATCTTTCATATTTTTTCTCCTAAAATAAATTAATAGAATATCCCCTCTGGTTATATAAGTAAGACTAATTAACCCCCAGATTTTATCTTTATATAAAATCTGGGGGTTTGTCGTTGTATTAAACCATTTTCATTTAAATTAAACTATAAATTCGCAGCTTATTTCAACATCGAGATTATCCCATATCCCGACTGAGACAGTTTGTCTTGCAGGTGGATTATCTTCTGTGAAAAATTCCTGATATACCTTATTCATCTCATCGAAAACCTCCATAGAGGAGATGAAAACATTACATTTAATTATATTGCTCATATCTGCATTTAGCTCAGCTAAAATGGTTTTAATATTGCTTAAAATTCTTCTTGTTTGGTGTTCAACGCTGTCGTGAATAGGTGCGCCTGTTTGCAAATCCTGTGAAATTTGACCTGACATGTACGAGACACCAAGTGAAGAAATGCTGACTTGTGCAATTGATTTTGAGGGTATTGGCGCTTTATCTGTCTCGAATTTACGCTTTATCATTTTATTCCTCCTCAATTGTAGCCTTTGATAGCGGTGGCGGATATGGAGAACTAGAGTTCCTATTCGAGTTATCATAGACCCACAGGCTTACGCAGTCTTTTCGGCTCGTTTTTTTGAAGCTATGTTGAGTATAAGCAGGTATATATAGGGTATCACCCTCAAACATCTCATACTGTGTATCGTCATTAAGTGTAACTATCATGCTACCGGAAATGACGGTGCCAAGCTCGTCTGCGATATGCATATCTGAAATATGAATGCTGTCGTCACTAATAATCATAGAAACACCAGTCAAGTTCCGCTCAACAGCTGTTGTAGATTCATAGACAACGCCAGAACTGCTATTATAAATAATTTGTCTGTCGGTCTCTTTGACTAAAAAAGCCTCTTGCTCACTATGTGAAAGCAACCCACTCATAGTGATTCTTAAAGCCTGACATATCTTTTGTAAATTACTGATAGTTGAACTGGTTAATCCTCGTTCTAACAAGCTAAGATAGCTGATTGACAGTTCTGTTTTCTGCGCCAATGATTGCAATGTCAATTCGTTCGCAATTCTAATGCGTTTAATTGCTGCGCCAACTTGAGCATCCATAATAACTCCTTTTTTCCGTAAAAATAGTCCTTTATATAAGAATATCACGTTATAATAAAAAATGCAACAACAAATTATTTTTCTAGCAATTTATTTTATTATTATGAAAAAAAATATCAATAATTACCAGTGCACATACATAATTCACAAATATTTGTACAGAAATTTGTGAATTTTTACAGTAGATATTATGTAGTTTATGTGTTATTATTATTTTATGATAATAAAATTTTATAATTATAAAAATCACCAAATATTCGCACTGAGATTTTCAAGGAGAAAAAATGAGACTTTCAAATTACGAACAGGAAATGCTTGATGGTAAATTCGGCAGATTTAAGCAAGTTGCCATAGAAAAAATTATTGAATATGCAACTGCGCTAGGCACAGACGAGCTATGCGAGGTTACAAAAGCCACATTGTACTTAGGTGCTCATCCTTACTTAGAAGTAATCGATAGCGAGGACTACAATGAAATTTTCTCTAAAATGTACTTATGCACAGATGAAACAGTGGAAATTGAGAAGTTTGCAGAGGGCTGTTTTTGTCAAACCTGTGTTGCGCCCTGTGACCATTATCAATTTGAGCCACTTCATCTTTCAAAAGAGCTTTTTGAAAAAAATAAAAAGTACTTGGAAATAACAAAAGAGGCAGGCGTATCTATTGTAGGTAGTTGCACGCCATACTTAGTCGGTTGGATTCCACTCAAGGGTGAGCATTATGTCACGACGGAGTCAAGCAATGTTGTTTTGTGCAACAGCGTGTTTGGTGCGTGTGGAAATTCTGATGGCTTAGAGGCGGCGGTTTGGAGTGCAGTTTGCGGAAGGACTCCTAAATGGGGTAATCATGTAAAAGAAAACCGTCTAGGGACAGTAGTATATAATATTGATTGTCCGTCGGATACAGCAGTGGATTGGGACATCATCGGCTATACGATAGGGCGTCTCCTACCACCCCACGCAGTGCCTGTCATCAACGGAGATTTCAAGAAACCAAACTTAATAAAATTAAAGCAGTGTTTTGCGGCCCTTGCGACAACAAGTGGAGCGGAAATGTGCCATATAGTTGATTTCACACCAGAAGCACCTACTTTAGAAGTTGCTCTAGGAGGAAAAGAACCAAAGGCTGTTTATACTGTGACTATGAAAGATTATGAAGAATCACTCGACATGCTATGTGACAAAGGTAATTCAAAAATAAATATAATTGCACTTGGTTGTCCGCACTATACATTAGAAGAGATAAGAGACGTAGCAATGTATATAAAGGATAAGAAAGTGGCAAAAGATGTTGACTTCTTTGTATGGACAGACTACGCAATAAAAGAGATGGCTGTGCAAAACGGATATTCCGATATCATCGAAAAAGCTGGAGGCATAATAATGACCAGCGGCTGCCCATTAGTGGTGGGTAGAAAGTGCTTTGACCATGCAGTAGGATTTGTGTCAGACGGAGCAAAACAAGCCCATTATATTCGTTCAGACATTAAAGATGGCGTGCCGGTATTTTATGGAGATAAGTATAAATGTATAGATGCTGCCATATTGGGTGAATGGAGAGAGGAGTAATAGGCATGGAAATGTTAAAAGCCAGAGGTGCTTTTTCTGGTATTGCAGAAGGGATTGCTCTAGTTTGTCCTGAGAGTATTCAAGGATGGTCAGGTGTGAGCGATACTACGGGTAAAATTATTGAAAAGGGTCATTCGCAAATGGGAGAGAGTGTCCATGGAAGAATTCTAGTCTTGCCGTGTAGCAAAGGTTCTAACGGTTGGTCTTGCCATTTTAACTCAGCAATGAAGTCAGGATTTAAGCCGGCTGGTTGGATATTTACACAAATGGACTCTCGTGCAGGCGTCGCAACTGTTGTTGTGGGCTCTCCCGCAGTCTCGGATTTTGAGGACGGCGTGGATCCTTGTGAAATAATTAAATCAGGTGACCGAATTAGAATTGATGGTACAAAAGGAACAGTAGAGTTCCTGGAAAAAGTATAATAAGGAGCACTATCATGCCACAGCTAACAGTTAGAGGAATGTGTGTAGACGAAGTTAAAAAGCATGCAAGCGCATTAGTTGAAATTATCTCGGATACTGCAAAAATCGAGCATGAGTATGTAAAAATATTTCATATAAACAGCACAACAGTCGTTGAGTCTAGGCAATGCATATACCTTGAACTGCTATTGTTAATTGGTAGAAGTCAAGAGGAACAAAATGTAATTGTACAGGGAATCACAAAGTTTTTCAACAGACAAGGTTTTCTGAATATACAAGTATTAGTCAATAATGTCCCCGCATCAGATTTTTATGAAAATGGGGAACATTATTAGACAATTAATTAGCTATAATTTTATTAAAAATATAGAAAAAACGCAGAAGAAGGAGAAGAAGAAATGAAAAAATTGTTAAGCATTAGTTTGGCACTTTTGTTGATGGCAACTGTATTTGTCGGTTGTAGCGACGGAGGTTCAGACACAGGAACAGACACAGGAACAGATACGGGAACAAGCACAGGTACAGACTCAGGAACTGACACAGCAGTAAGAGATGATATCATCATCGCGCAATCAGGTGAGCCTGCATCAATGGATCCGCATTATGCCTACACACTAACGGCGATGCGTGTCTACATGAATATGTTTGATGGGTTATTAAGGGCAGACACAAATGGACAACTCCATCCTGCACTAGCAACAGACTGGAGTATTTCCGATGACGGTTTAGTTTACACTTTCAACCTAAGAGAAGATGTGCTATTCCAAAATGGAGACCCCTTCACATCAAAAGATGTTAAATACTCATTTGAGAGAGCTATGGGTTCAGAATACTGCTTGCAAGCCGCAGAGCCAATAGAAAAAGTTGAAGTTAATGGAGACTATCAAGTTATCGTTACTTTGAAGTATCCATATGCTCCGCAAATCAACTACTTCTCAACTACATATCTGACCATTGTAAATGAGAATGTTGTAAACGAAAGAGGCGAAGACTTTGCTATTAATCCAGCGGGCGCAGGAACAGGTGCATATCAATTCAAAGAATGGGATCCAGGTGTTTCTGTAACAATGGAAGCGAATCCAAATTACTACGGAGAGCAACCAGCAATTAAAACTGTTGTTTATAAAAATATTCCAGATGCGAGTGCAGGCGCAATTTCTCTAGAGACAGGCGAAATCGATATGTTCTTGCAACCAAACACAGTCGATGTTCCTCATCTTAAAGATACGGATGGAATTTCCGTGTATGAAGCAGAGTCATATTACTGTGAATTTGTAATTTTCAATGTACAAGTTGCACCTTTTGACAATTTGAAAGTTAGACAAGCAATCGCACATGCAGTAAACAAAGACGATCTAATTTTGGCGGCTGTTGATGGAATCGGCGGCAGCAAGACTGGCACATTCGTATCGCCAAAATCACTCGGACACAACAGCGAAATTGAGCCATATGCATATGATGTTGAGCTCGCAAAACAACTTTTGGCTGAAGCTGGATATCCAGATGGATTTGCATGCACGATAACCACATCAACAGACGCGGCTAGAAAAAAAGTTGCTGAAGTTTATCAAAATGCCCTAAGAGAAATCGGAATTGAAGTTACAATTAACTCACTTGAGGCAGGTGCTTTCTTTGAAGATGCTAGAAACGGCAATGGTCAAATGTATGTTAATGGTATGACAGCACTTCCAGCCGATGGCGACCCAATCATTACTTCTGCTTTTGCATCAAGCAATATTGGATCGACAAATTACTCATACTATCACAATCCTGTACTTGATGATATGATTGCTCAAGAGCGTTCTTCAACAGATACAGCATTTAGAGTTGAGACAATTGAAGAGTTGCAAGAGATTATTTACGCAGATATTCCTGCAATCCCTTCATATTTTAGAGTAACTATCAATGGAGCATCAAGTGACCTTAAAAACGTTGGGGTTGAATCACATAACTTGTTCTATGTAAATGAATTAAGTTGGTAGGGTAAATTATAAAGAGGCGGGATAACTGCCTCTTTATATACTAATATGGAGATAATTGGAGAAAAGTATGTTAAAATATATTTTGAAAAGATTGTTGCTAATGATACCAACAATTTTTATGGTTATATTTATAGTCTATACGATTATGTCTTTGACTCCGAGTAGTCCAGGAAGAATGATACTTGGTGAAATGGCGACAGAAGAAGCTGTGGAACAGCTCAACGAGGAACTTGGCTATAACGAACCTTTTCTTGTAAGATTTGCAAATTATATATTTGATATCCTACGAGGGGACTTCGGAGATTCATACAGAACCGGCCGCCCGGTATTTGAAGAGGTGCTGCAGAAATTCCCTGTAACATTGACAATAGCGTTCTGCTCTAGCATAGTGATGGTAGCAGTTGGTGTTCCGATAGGAATTCTCTCAGCTGTTAAACAATATTCACTTTTAGACTATACATTTACGATTTCCGCTATGTTTTTAGCGGCTTTCCCTGTGTTCTGGTTTGGAATGATGCTAATCTTGCAATTCTCCTTGGAATTGAGATGGCTACCGTCGAGCGGAGCAGACACATGGAAACACTACATAATGCCGATTATAACATGTTCATTGCCTTATCTTGCGATTATTATGAGATTGACTCGCTCTACAATGCTAGAGACGATTCGTCAGGACTACATACGTACAGCAAGAGCAAAAGGTGCAAACGAGAAAGTTGTTATTTTCAAGCATGCTCTAAAAAATGCACTTCTCCCAATCATAACAATCGTTGGTATGACATTCGGATTAATGCTTGGTGGCGCGGTTTTGACAGAGACAGTGTTTACATTGCCCGGACTTGGGACGATGATAGTGACTGCGATAAGATTAAAAGATATACCACAGGTAATGGCAGCCATTATTTTCCTATGTGTGCTGTTTAGCTTCATAATGCTTATCGTAGACTTGCTTTATGCAGCTGTAGACCCAAGAATCAAAGCGATGTATAAGAAGGGGTAGGTGTATAGCAATATGGATAATAAAAATGAATTTAAGAAGACTAGCCAAATTGGCGAAGTTTGGCGCAGACTTAAAAAGAATAAGGCGGCGATGCTTGGGCTTGTTATAATAAGCATTTTCATTCTATTGGCGGTTTTTGCAGATGTTATTGCAGATTACGATGAACTGGCTATACAACATAATATGAGCATACGCTTGCAACCACCAAGCAAGGAGCACATTTTCGGAACTGACCATTATGGCAGAGACGTATTTGCAAGAATAATCCACGGCGGCAGAATTTCACTGTCGATTGGTATTATAACCACAGCTGTATCTGTGTTTTTCGGAGCAATTCTTGGTTCTATCGCAGGATTTTACGGTGGAAGAATTGATGACATCATCACAAGGTTTACAGATGCAGTAATGTGTATACCCGCAATACTGTTAGCACTTTGTGTCGTCAGCGCCCTAGGCAACGGTATGACAAACTTGGTAATTGCCATAAGCATCTCGCAAATTCCTGGATTTACCCGTGTTATTCGCTCTGTAATTCTAACACTAAGAGATCAAGACTATATAAGAGCGGCGAGAAGTTGTGGGACGAGTGATGCCAGAATTATATACAAACATATTCTTCCTAATGCCATAGGCCCGATTATCGTACAAGCAACTATGGCGATTTCTAACATGATTTTGACGGCGGCTGGCTTGAGCTTTATCGGAATGGGTGTTGCAGCCCCTGCTCCTGAATGGGGAACTATGCTATCAGAGGCAAGAGAGCAGATAAGATATGCGCCGTACCTGATTGCATTCCCGGGCATAGCTATCGTATTGAATGCACTTTCCTTTAATTTGCTAGGTGACGGCTTAAGGGACGCTCTAGACCCAAGACTTAAAGATTAGAATTAGGAGGAAACATGAACAGTCAGGAAAAAACAAAGCTTCTGGAATTAAAAGACCTTGAAATAGTATATAAGACAGATAATGTAACTGTTGCGGCTGTTAATAAGATAAATATCACACTCAATAAAGGCGAGACACTGGGGATAGTGGGAGAGACAGGTGCAGGAAAGACGACAACCGCACTTTCTATCCTAAGACTGCTGCCCGAGCGCACCTCTAAAGTTATAGGTGGCCAAATTTTATTTGACGGCACTGATATCATGTCTTTATCTGACGGCGAGATGAGAGCGCTGAGAGGTGAAAGAATATCAATGATATTTCAAGACCCAATGACAAGCTTAAATCCGATTTTAACAGTTGGCGATCAAATTGCTGAAGCCTTTTTGCTACATAGTGACGACAAACCATCAAAAGAGGAAGTTAATAATAGAGTTGTTGAGATTCTCGGACTTGTTGGAATAACCCCTGAAAGAAAAAATGACTATCCGCATCAGTTCTCAGGCGGAATGAAACAGCGTGTTGTCATAGCTATTGCGCTTGCTTGTAATCCGGAGCTGTTAATTGCTGATGAGCCGACAACGGCACTTGATGTTACAATACAAGCACAGGTGCTAAGCATGATGCAAGAATTAAAAAAGAAACTTGATACATCTATGATACTTATCACTCATGATCTTGGTATTGTATCGCAAACATGTGATAATGTCGCTGTAATGTATGCAGGAGAAATTATTGAGTATGGTACAGTTCGAGATGTTGTGCTAAATGACAATCATCACCCATATACAGATGGCCTATTTGGTTCAATCCCAGATTTGAAAAAGGATTCAAGAAGGCTAACGCCAATTGAGGGACTAATGCCCGATCCATCAAATCTACCAACGGGCTGCAAGTTCCATCCAAGATGTCCAAAATGTATGGACATCTGCAAAGAGCAGTTGCCGAAATTGCATTCAAGCGGAACACATTCAATTGCTTGTCACATTTTTAATAAGGAGGAATAATTATGAGCCAACCATTAGTTGAAATTAAGAATTTAAAAAAATATTTTAAAACTCCTAAAGGGCAGCTACATGCAGTTGATGATGTTTCCTTAACAATTGAAAAAGGCAAGACTCTAGGTGTAGTAGGTGAATCGGGTTGTGGGAAGTCCACACTAGGCTCTACAATCATCCGATTGAACGAAGCAACTGCCGGTGAAGTGCTGTTTAACGGTGAAAACATCTTTCTTAAAAACAAGAAAGAACTCAATGAATTTCGCAGAGAAATGCAAATGATATTTCAAGACCCATATTCAAGTTTGAATTCAAGAATGACGATAGGCGAGATTATCGCAGAGCCTTTGATTGTAAATAAAGTATTTAATACTACGGAAGAGCGTGATGCTAAAGTCAGAGAACTGATGAAAACAGTTGGACTTGCAGACAGACTGATCAACTCATATCCGCATGAGCTGGACGGTGGACGCAGACAGAGGATAGGCGTGGCGCGCGCCCTTGCTCTTGACCCTCAGTTTATCGTATGCGATGAGCCTGTATCTGCACTTGATGTGTCAATTCAAGCACAAATTCTCAATTTGTTGATGGATTTACAAGAGGAAAAAGGGCTGACTTATATGTTCATTACACATGATCTATCAGTCGTCAAGCATATATCTGATGAAATCGCGGTTATGTATCTTGGTAAATGTGTGGAAAGAGCTACTTCAAAAGAGTTGTTTGAAAACCCACTTCATCCATATACAAAAGCGTTATTATCAGCGATACCTGTTATCAGTATTGACGATGAAAATAAATTTGCAAACATTATTAAAGGTGAGGTCACAAGTCCAATTAACCCACCGGATGGATGCAGATTTGCCTCAAGATGTGATTTTTGTGATGAAGAATGCAAAAGCACAAATATGCCACTTGTTGAAGTATCTTCAAACCACTATGTTGCATGTAAACTTTATAAAGGATAGGGTAATATTATGTTGTTAAAAAACTGTAGAATACTAACTGAATTAACTGAGGGTTTTAACGAGAACTATGCAGATGTATTAATCGAAGGCTCATATATTAAAGAAATCGCACCTGCGAATACTTTGACAGCAGATGAAATTATTGACTTGGGCGGAAAAACTTTGCTCCCAGGTTTGATTGATTTGCACATTCACTTTGGCGTAAGCGGACTGGATCTCTTAGTGGACAACGCAAAAAGCATTCCTTATCGCTCGTTTGAAGCATATGAATATGCGTTAGCAACATTGAGAAGCGGCTTTACGACCGTAAGAGATGTCGGCGATGTGGATCACATTGTTATCGAGTTGCGCAACATGATAAATGAGGGCAAATTAGTCGGTCCGAACATCTTCACATCTGGTAAAATCATAACCCCTACAGAGCGAGGCAATAGCTATTTTATGGGCATGTACAATGAGGCGGATGGTGTGGACGCTGTGAGAAAATCCGCGCGTGAGGAATTTGCGAGAGGTGCTGATTTCATGAAAATCATGGTATCTGGTGCAGTTAGCAATCCAGGAGGTGTTCCCGGCATGACTATTTGCGACGAGGACGAACTATCAGAGCTTGTGCGAGTTGCAAAATCGAAGGGTTCTTATGTTGCGGCGCATTGCCACAGTAAGCATTCAACAATGCTCTGTATCAAATGCGGAGTAAGGACAATTGAGCATGCATCAACACTTGATGAAGAGGCTGTTGAAGCGTTGAAAATTAGTGAGTGTTATATCGTGCCCACATTGTCAAGTGCAATAAAGATCTATGAATCAGGCGGCGATTTCTCCAGTTTCATGAGAGAGAAAATGGGAAAATTGATTGACACTTGTTATAAGTCAATTAAACTTGCCTACAAATCGGGTTTGAAAATCGGCTACGGAACTGATGCTGGAACAACAGATAACTTCCATGGTGACAATGCAAGCGAGTTTGTGTACAGATATGAGAAGTTGGAAATGTCGCCAATTGACATCTTAAAACAAGCAACAATCAACAGTGCTGAGATTGCACAAATCGAAGACAGGGTTGGAAGTATAAAAGTGGGCAAGCTTGCAGACTTTGTAATTATTGATGGGAATCCAGATGAGGATATCTACTTGATGAATACAAACCCTTATGCAGTTATCAAGTCGGGTATTTTAATAAAATGAATTTGTTAGTGGATGAGCGAGTAAATTGGGGATAATTATTAGTATGTGCATTATCGGAATGCTCTGATAATGCACATGAATTCGAAATGTCTTCGATGAAAATACAAAGAACTGGAAACACTGGATTGAAATGCATAAGCGCAGGATGCCTATCGCAGCACACTGTGAGAGTGTGGAGGGGTTGTGGTAAGCGGTTATTTGTGGTGTTTGCTTTTGCGGTTCTCGTTGGACACATAGCGACGAAAAGTGGAACAGAGCTTTAAAGAAAATATAAGCAAGAACAGGAGCAAAAAGTCAAGTTAGCAGCATGATTAGCTGTTGATATTTTTCTGATTTGCATTTTTAGTAGGGTGGATTGACTTTCTTAAACCGTCAATAAATGGTCGGTATGTGATGAAGCGTCATACATTGCTCG
The DNA here is from genome assembly GCA_964370145.1 of uncultured Oscillospiraceae bacterium. Taxonomy (GTDB): domain Bacteria; phylum Bacillota; class Clostridia; order Oscillospirales; family Feifaniaceae; genus CAYJIE01. The sequence goes on along the minus strand of CAYJIE010000020.1, from coordinate 175 downwards.
CCGATGTCGGGCGATTGTACGCGCTTTGTGCGACTTTAATCCACGGAATAAGGTAAAGTTGACCTTGCAGGGGGTATTTCACGATAAAACGACGAATGTGAGGGTTCTTTGGCAGAGGGGTAAAAGTGAGTTTGAGCAAATTTGCCTATGAACTTATTATAGCAGGAGAAATCCA